>NZ_DASTXI010000032.1:0-5455 GCF_035758555.1 Sphingomonas sp.
CTCGCCCTCGAGCACCTGAACCACCACCGGCCCTGACGTCATGAAGGTGCAAAGGTCGTTGAAGAACGGCCGCTCCTTGTGGACCGCGTAGAAGCCCTCGGCCTGATCGCGGTTCATTCGGATGCGCTTCGAAGCGACGACGCGCAGGCCCGCATCCTCCAGCATCTTGGTGATCGCGCCGGTGAGATTGCGGCGGGTGGCGTCGGGCTTGATGATCGAAAAGGTGCGCGTCACGGCCATGACCGGGCGGTCTCCTGTGATTGGGTGGGATTGGAATTGGTGGGCCGCCTAGCCGCGCTTCGTCAGCGTCGCAACCCTCAGCCCTTCTTCACCCACTTGCCGCCCTCGTTGGCCCAGTAGCGCCGCTCGACGCCCTCGCGGCCGGCGAGCAGCTTCCAGGCGAGGCGGGCGTCTTCGAGCGTCGCCTGGTCGAACAGGAAGAAGCTGCGATCGTACGACAGAGCGGAGTCGCGCCAGATGCCGTCGGCGATCAGCATGTTGCGCGCGAGGTTCGGCGCGTCCGGGCTGGTCGAGAGCAGGATCGGCTGGCGCGAGTCGTGCGCGCCGCCGGCAAGCCCGTGCGGGAGGAAGCTCGCCGGCCCCTGGTCCCACAGCATGCGGTCGAGCCTGGCGAGCAGCACTTCGTCTTCGGAATAGACGATGAGTCGCCCGTCGGCCGCGAGCACCTTCTCGGCGATGCTGGCGATCACCTGCTCGGGCGGCGTTCCGGCGAGTTGGTAGAAATCGACCTGCACCTAGTCCTGTGCTCCTGCGAAGGCAGGAGCCCAGACGTGCGCTGGAGCTTTAGTGGAAGCGCACTCATGAGCCGGCTGTCGGCGAAGGCTCCTTTGGAGCCTGACTGGGCCCCTGCCTTCGCAGGGGCACATCAGTGACTCTCCAGCACGTCCGCGACATATTGGTCGAGCAGGCGGACTCCGAAGCCGGTGGCGCCCTTCTCGTAGGTCGAGCTGGGCTTGTCCGCCCAGGCTTTGCCGGCCATGTCGACGTGCGCCCATTTGACGCCGTTCTCGATGAACCGCTGGATGAACTGCGCCGCGGTGATCGAGCCGCCCTCTCGCGGACCGACGTTCTTCATGTCGGCAATGGGCGAATCGATCAATCGGTCGAAGCTTTCCGCCAGCGGCATGCGCCACAGCTTGTCGCCCGATTCGCTCCCCGCCTTGAGCAGCGCCGAGGCGAGCTCCTCATTGTTCGAGAACAGCCCCGCCCATTCGTGCCCGAGGCTGATGAGTATCGCGCCGGTCAGCGTTGCGAGATCGATGACCGTCGACGGCTTGAAGTTTCGCTGGACGTAACAAACGGCGTCGGAAAGCACGAGCCGGCCTTCCGCGTCGGTGTTGATCACCTCGACCGTCTGCCCCGAGAGGGTCGTGACCACGTCGCCCGGCCGCTGGGCATTTCCGCCGGGCATGTTCTCGACCAGGCCGCAAATGCCGACGATGTTGGTCTTCGCCTTGCGCAGCGCGAGCGCCTTGAGCGCGCCGGCCACGGCGCCGGCGCCGCCCATGTCCCACTTCATCGCTTCCATGCCGGCGGCCGGCTTGATCGAGATGCCGCCGGTGTCGAAGGTCACGCCCTTGCCGACGAAAGCGGTCGGCTGGCCGTTGGTCCCCCCGTTCCACTTGAGGATCATCAGCCGGGCTTCGCGCGCGGAGCCCTGGGCGACACCGAGCAGCGCGCCCATGCCGAGCTTCGCCATCTCCGCTCGGTCGAGCACCTGGATCTCGACGCCGCTGCCGTCGAGCGACGCACGCACCCGCTCGACGAAGGTTTCCGGATAGATGATGTTCGCCGGCTCCGTGACGAGTTCGCGGGTCAGCGACACGCCCTCCACGACCGGCGCCCAGCGGGAGCGATAGCGCTGATCGGCCCCCTGCCCGCCCCCGACGATGACGACCTCGTCGAGCGTCGGCTTCTGGCTGTCCTTCAGCTTGGTGCGGTAGCGATCGTAGCGCCACGAACGCAGCGCCGCTGCAAGGCCGACCCGCGCAGCCGTATCGGCATCATATCCCAGCGAGCTCACATCGATGACGGCCTTCTTCTCGCCCGAGGTCAGCAGCCGGGCCGCGGCCGTTCCGCCGAGCTTCTCGGCCGCGTCTGCTGCGGCAGTGCCCGCGCCGAGGCCGACGATCAGGACTCTGCGGACGGCTCCGCCCTCGTCGGCGAACTGCTCGGAGACGCTCGATCCCTCGCCTTCGAACCGCTGCCGGTCGAGCGCCGCGCCCACCGCCTGCTGGGCCGCCCCGAGCGACGCCAGGCTCGCCCGGTCCTTTCCGGCGACCGGCAGCACCAGCGCATAATCTCCCGTGGGCCGAGTCTCGGCGAAACTGATCTGCATTCGTGATAAATCCCTGAAAGGCGAACGTACGCCTTGCCTTTAAGATGCAAGTCGAACCTTGGCAAAGGAGCGCCCGATCTGGCGCGGCCCGATTGTCGAGCCGCTTCCGAGGTGCGATAGGCGCTCGCCACGGCAGCTTCATTCGATCGGGCGGGCAAGACAGCGTTGGCGGCGAAATTTGTCTGGTGGTCAGCGCTCCCGATGCTGGTGGCGGTGCCGGTCGCTGCAGCGGCCCAGCCGGCGCCGCCCGCCGCCGAGCAAGAACAGATCGTCGAGTTCAGCGCCGACCAGGTCACCTACGACAGCGACGCCGACGTCGTGACCGCGACCGGCGCGGTGCGCATGAACCGCGAAGGCAATTATCTCGCCGCCGACGAGGTCGTCTGGAACCGCAAGACCGGCCAGGTCTACGCCAGGGGCAGCGTGGTCCTGCTGACCCCGCAGGGCGACAAGCTGATCGGCGACAATGTCCAGCTGACCGATACGCTGCGCGACGGCACCGTCGATAATCTGATGGTCGTTCTCGAGGGCGGCGCCCGCCTCGCGGCCGCGCGCGGGACCCGCACCGGCGATATCACCGTACTCGAGAACGCGATCTATTCGCCGTGCCCGGTCACGACCGCGAGCGGCTGCCCCAAGCGGCCGAGCTGGGCGATCACCGCCGCGAAGGTGATCGACGATCCGGCGCAGAACCGCGTTCGCTTCATCGGCGGCCGGTTCCAGCTGTTCGGGATCACCCTGCCTCTTCTGCCCGTCTTCAACGTCGCGCGCGGCAACGAAGGCGCGACGGGCTGGCTGGTACCGGACCTCAGCGTCTCGACGAAAAAGGGCTTCGAGATCGCGGCGCCTTACCATTGGCAGATCGCGCCCAACCGCGATCTCACGATCACGCCGCACGTCTATACCGGGGTGCTCCCGGCGATCGAGGGCAAGTACCGGCAGCTCGACAAATGGGGCGCGTTCCAGCTCGGCGGTTTCCTGACCTACGGGACGATCGAGAGCATCGATCCCGACGTGACCTCCACCCGCAAGGGCCTGCGCGGTTATTTCGAGGCGAACGGCAAGGCCCAGCTCAACCCGCTGTGGAGCATCACGAGCTCGATCCGAATCGCGAGCGACAAGACCGTCACGCGCCGCTACGACATCACCAACGACGACCGCCTGCGCAGCGTCGTCAACGCCGAGCGGATCAGCCCAAATTCTTACATTTCCATCGCCGGCTGGGCGTTCGAGGGCCTCCGCGCCGACGACGAGCAGCGGGAGATCCCCATCGCATTGCCGGCGATCGACGCGCGCTTCCGCGAGGAAGATGTGCTCGGCGGCACGCTCCAGCTCCAGGGGAACAGCCTTTCGATCCTGCGAATCGAGGGGCAGGACACCCAGCGCGCGTTCGCCAGCGCGGAGTGGGATTTGCGGCGCATCACGCCTTGGGGGCAGGAAGTGACCCTGACCGCCTACGCCCGCGGCGACGTCTACCACACCGACGAAGCGGAGAGCACGGTCGTGCCGATCTACAGCGGCACCAACGGCTGGCACACGCGGGCGATCGGGGCGTTGGCCGCCGACGTCAAATGGCCGTTCATCGGTCCGCTGTTCGGCGGCGTTCAGCGGCTGGTCCCGCACGTTCAGCTGGTGCTGACTCCGCCGACGGCGAATATCGACATCCCCAATGAGGACGCGCGCTCGATCGACCTCGAGGACAGCAACCTCTTCGCGCTCAATCGCTTCCCCGGCTACGACCGCTGGGAAGACGCCTCGCGCATCACCTACGGTTTCGACTGGTCGCTCGACCGGCCGAACCTGTCGATCGAAACCACGATCGGCCAAAGCTACCGGCTGGTCGACCGCCCCGGGATTTTCCCGCAGGGCACCGGCCTCACCGACCGCCTGTCGGACATCGTCGGCCGGACGAACATCCGCTACGGCCGCTTCCTCGACCTCACCCATCGGTTCCGCATCGACAAGGACAATTTCGCCGTCCGGCGCAACGAGATCGACCTGACGATCGGGACCACCCAGACCTACGCCCAGGTCGGTTATCTCAAGCTCAACCGCAACGTCGATCCGACCATCGAGGACCTGCGCGATGTCGAGGAGGTCCGCTTCGCCGCCCGTGTCCTGTTCAACCGCTACTGGTCGGTGTTCGGAGCCTCCGTGATCGACCTCACGGATCGGACCGAGGATCCCCTGTCGCTGGCCGATGGCTGGGAGCCGGTCCGGCAGCGGCTCGGCATTCAATACGAAGACGAATGCCTGCAGCTTGGAGTCTCGTGGAAGCGCGACTATGAGCGCATCGGCACCTTCCGGGCGGGGAATACATTTGCCATCCACTTGGCATTGAAGGGAATTGGCCGCTAAGGCTGCGTTCAGCGGGCCTGGATAAACGGCGACATCAGCAGCACGCTGCAAATCAAGGGAATTTTGACCATCGTGGCACGAGCTTTCCGATCGAACTCCACGCGCGCGCTATGCGCTGGCGCGGCAGTCCTCCTGGGATTTGCGAGCGGCGCAGCAGCCCAGCAGCAGCAGCAGCAGCAGTCCAGCGAGCAATCGCCGCCGATCAACAGCAGCCAATCGCTCCACCTGCCGGAGAATCCGGAGGTGTTCGGGACGGCGATTCCGTCGGTGATCAAGGCGACGGCGATTGTGAACGGCGACGTGATCACCCAGACCGACGTCGATCAGCGGCTCGCGCTCCTCGCGATCGCCAACGGGAACCAGATTCCGGCCGATCAGGTCGACGCGCTTCGCCAGCAGGTGCTTCGCAACCTGATCGACGAGATGCTCGAGATCCAGGCCGCGAAGACCGAGAAGATCGACGTCAAGAAGTCCGACATCGACAAGACCGTCCAGCGCGTCGCCGCGGGCGTGAAACAGACTCCCGAACAAATGGCGGCCTATCTCGACACGCACGGCTCGTCGATCGCCTCGCTGCGCCGGCAGATCGAAGGCGAAATCGCCTGGCAGCGGCTCCAGCACGCGAAGATCGAGAGCGGAGTCAGCGTCGGTGACGATGAGGTGAAGGCGGTGCTCGACCGCCTCAATGCATCGAAGGGCACCGAGGAATATCGAGTTGGGGAGATCTTCCTCGCCTCG
>NZ_DASTXI010000067.1:0-18929 GCF_035758555.1 Sphingomonas sp.
TTGGCACCTCGATGTCGGCTCATCACATCCTGGGGCTGGAGCAGGTCCCAAGGGTTTGGCTGTTCGCCAATTAAAGTGGTACGTGAGCTGGGTTCAGAACGTCGCGAGACAGTTTGGTCCCTATCTGCCGTGGGCGTCGAAGTTTGAGAGGAGTTGCCCCTAGTACGAGAGGACCGGGGTGAACATGCCTCTGGTGGACCTGTCATCGTGCCAACGGTGCAGCAGGGTAGCTATGCATGGACGGGATAACCGCTGAAAGCATCTAAGCGGGAAGCCTCCCTCAAGATAAGACTTCATAGAGCCGTGGAAGACCACCACGTTGATAGATCGGATGTGGAAGTGCGGTAACGCATGGAGCTAACCGATACTAATTGCTCTATTCGCGCTTGAAGAGTCCCACCATCAATGACAGCGCTGATGGCGGATATATTTGGCCTGCACGGGCATCGATTTAACCCAGCTTTCCTGAACGCGCCGGCTCCATAGCTTGGTGGCCATAGCGTCTGTGACCCACCCGATCCCATCCCGAACTCGGCCGTGAAACCAGACAGCGCCGATGGTACTATCGCTTAAGCGATGGAAGAGTAGGTCGTCGCCAGGCTTTGCAGCCGGCGCGCTTCGGACAGGCTGGGAACCCATTCACAATCTTTGCGACCGGTCGACACCGATCGCCACTGGTGGCGCGGGGTGGAGCAGCCCGGTAGCTCGTCAGGCTCATAACCTGAAGGTCGCAGGTTCAAATCCTGCCCCCGCAACCACCGACAGCCCGCGACCTCCCGGTCAGCGGGCTTTTTTGCGTCATGGTGTGCGTCTAGAGCGCATCGTCCTCGCGCACGCGGCCGCTGAGCTTGCCCACGGCGCCTTCCCAGTCGCTGCGGCTGGCTGCACGGCGGCGGGCGAGCAGGGCGATCAGGCACAGGCCGGCAAAGGCCTGCAGCAGGCTCATCGCGTCGGGCAAGGGAAGTGCGGTCATGCCCGGCTTTTCGCAGAGGCTGGTTAACGAAGCGTCGCCCGTCGCGGTTAACGCACGTTGTCTCAGGTTCATGAAACCGGCCTTAGGGGCGCGCGTTGCCTGTCGGGGTCGCAACGAACGAAAGGGACGTAACCGTGCGTAAGATCATCCTGGCTGTGAGCGCCGCGGCGCTGACGGTGCCTACCACCTTCGTCATTCCCACCAGCGCGGCGGACGCGGCCAAGTACCGCACCTGGCGCGGCAAGGACGGCCGCACCTATTGCCGCCGCCCGGACGGCACGACCGGGCTGCTGATCGGCGGCGCTGCCGGCGCGCTGGTCGGCCGCGCGCTCGATGGCGGCCGTAACCATGCGACGGGGACGATCCTGGGTGCCGCGGGTGGCGCGCTGCTGGGCCGCCATATAGAGCGCAACAACGCGCGCGAGCGCTGCGTCAGGCGCCACCGCTAGGTTCAAAGGAGCCGCCGGGATCATGTTTCCGGCGGCTCTATTGTGTTCAGGCCTCGTCTTCGAATCCGCCCTCGCCGGGATCGGCGTCGATGTCGCTGTCCTCCAGTTCGTCGCCCAACTCCTCGGGCGACAACACGGTCATGCCGAGCGAATCGATGTCCTGCGGCATGAACTCGGCCTGGCGGTCGTCCTCGACATAGTCTTCGCCGCGGTCGCGAGTCATATCGGTCAGCACGTCGCCGTCCGACGGGCCGCCGCCTTCATACTCATGAACCTCCGCGCGCTGCGAATCGTCCAGGCCTTCGATCTCGCCGTCCGAGGATTTCGCTTCCACCCGCCCGTCCATCGCTTTTCTCCGTCATGCCTGTGTGCGAGAACGAGGCGGCCTGAACCGAGGTTCCCGAGGAGGACAGCATGACGACCCGCACCGCAACCGCCCGCTACGACGGGCTCGGCAGAGACGGCCAAGGGCATCTGACGACCCAGTCGGGCGTGCTCAGCGACCAGCCCTACGGCTTCGGCACCCGCTTCGGCGACGAGCCTGGCACCAACCCCGAGGAGCTGGCGGCGGCGGCGCATGCCGGCTGCTTCACCATGGCGCTGAGCTTCGCGCTCGCTGGTGCCGGCTACAGCGCGGGCCGGCTCGAAACCAAGGCCGCGGTGACGATCGAAAAGGAGGACAGCGGCTTCCGGATCACCAGATCCGCGCTGGCCCTGACCGCGCAGGTCGACGGTATCGACGAAGCGGAGTTCGCGCGTATCGCGGCGGACGCGAAGGCGAACTGCCCGATCTCGAAGCTGTTCGACACCGAGATCACGCTCGAGCATCGGCTCGAGCGCTAGGGGCGCCCGAACAGCCGCCCGCGCTCCGCAAAGGCGACCGCGGCAATCGCGATCACGCCGCACAGTGTGAAGCCGGTATAGAGCGGGATGGTGGTTCCGTTGAACGCGGCGCCGATCGCCGCACCGATCGAGACGCCGCCGATCGTCTGGATCAGCCCCTGGACGCTGGACGCGGTGCCGGCGAGACGTCCCATATGCTCCATCGCGATGGCGCTGAAATTGGCGCCGGCGAGGCCGAAGCAGCTCATCATCAGCGCCTGCAGCACGGCGAAGGTCAGCACCGTCTCCAGCCCGGCGAGCGCCAGCACCAGGTGCAGCGCGGCGATGCCGGTATAGGCGATCACGGCGCGGTGAGAAACGGCGCGCGCGCCGAACCGCATCACGATCCGCGAGTTCAGGAATGCCGCCACCGCCATCGCCCCGGCCATCACGGAGAAGACCGGCGCGAACAGGTCCATCGCGCGGAACTCGATTTCGAAGATCTGCTGAACCGAGAGCAGGAAGCCGAACAGCCCACCCTGCAGCGCGGTCGAGCCGATCGTGTAGCCGAGCGCGAGCCGATCGGTCAGCACGAAGCGGAAACCCTGGCCGATACGGCGCATGCTGAGCGGCAGCCGGTTGGCAGGATCGAGCGTCTCCGGCAGCCGGATCGCGGCCCACAGGAACGTCAGCAGCCCCGCCGCCGTCAGCACGTAAAAAATCCAGCGCCACGGCGCGAGCCACAGGATCAACTGACCCAGATTGGGCGCCGCAATCGGCACGACCATGAACACGATCGTGACCAGGCTCATCACTCGCGCCATCGCGTTGCCGGCGAACCGGTCGCGCACGATCGAGGTCGCGAGCACGCGCGACGAAGCGGTCGCGACGCCCGCCGCCGCACGCGCCACAAGCAGCAGCGGGAAGGTCGCCGCCACCGCCGCGACCAGGTTGCACACCACGCCGAACGCCAGGCTGGCGAGCAGCACCGGCCGCCGGCCGAACCGGTCGGAGAGCGGCCCGTGCACGATCTGCGCTCCGCCGAAGCCGAACATGAACACCGAAATCACCCATTGCCGGTCATTGGGATTGGCGACGTCGAGGGCGTCTCCGATCGCCGGCAGCGCCGGCAGCATAGTGTCGATCTGCAGCGCCGTCATTGCCATCAGCGCGGCGATCAGCCCGACGAATTCGCGAAAGCCGATCTCGTGGCGGGAAGGGACCGGCGCATGCATCGCGGCGCCATGAACGAAACAGGGTTCACGGGCAACGCCGGGCTTGGGGAGCGGCGTGCTCTGCACTAGATAGCGCGCATGCTCGACACTGTTTCTCCCACGATTCCTCCGCTGTCGCTCGCGCGGCAGGCCGAGGATCCCGAAGGCTTCGCCCAGGACTTCGGCGCTTCGTTCCAGCGCTTCGGCTTCGGCGTCATCAAGGATCACGGCATCGACCAGGCGCTGATCGACCGCGGCTGGGCGCTGACCAGGGCGTTCTTCGATCTGCCGACCGGAGCGAAGGCGAAATACCAGCTGCCCGGCAAGGCCGGCGCGCGCGGCTATACGCCGTTCGGCATCGAGACCGCCAAGGGCGCGACCGAGAACGACCTGAAGGAATTCTGGCATGTCGGCCGCGAGCTGCCGGCCGGCCACCGCTTCGAGAGCGTGATGCCGCCCAATATCTGGCCCGACGAGGTGCCGGGGCTGAAGGAAACGTTCCTCGCGCTCTATGCCGAGTTCGACCGTGTCGGCGCGAAGCTGCTGTCGGCGATCGCGCGCTATCTCGGCCTCGCGCCGGACTGGTTCGTCGAGCCGGTCAGGGACGGCAACAGCGTGATGCGGCTGCTCCACTACCCGCCGGTATCGCCCGACGCGCCCGGCGTCCGCGCAGGCGCGCACGAGGACATCAACCTGATCACGCTGCTGCTCGGCGCCGAGGAAGCGGGCCTGCAATTGCTCGACCGCGACGGCCGCTGGCTGGCGGTCTCGCCGCCCGAAGGCGCGCTGGTGGTGAACGTCGGCGACATGCTGCAGCGGCTGACCAACCATGTGCTGCCCTCGACCACACACCGCGTCGTCAACCCGCCGCCCGAACGCCGCGGCACCGCGCGCTATTCGATGCCCTTCTTCCTGCACCCGGCGCCCGATTTCGTGATCGAGACGCTGCCGGGCTGCATCACATCCGACAATCCTAACCGGTATCCGGAGCCGATCAGCAGCCAGGAATATCTGAACCAGCGCCTGCGCACATTGGGCCTGCTGAAGGATGACGGGGTGGCGGGCTGACGGGCGGCCAACCCTCCCGATCCCGTCAGGGGCGGCTGTGAATGTTGACAGTCCCGCGGCCCGAACCTAAGTCGCACGCCTCTCGGTGCCCCGTCGTCTAAAGGTAAGACTACGGACTCTGACTCCGTCAATCGAGGTTCGAATCCTCGCGGGGCATCCAGTTCGGCGGCGGGGCGCGATGATCGGCAGAACCCTTGGACTCGCGCTCGCCTTGACGCTCTCGTCCACCGCATCGGCCAATCCGCGCGCCCGCGAGGCGGGTGTGACGGTCGGCATCCTTTCGCCGGGGCCGCTCAATGCGATCACCGACGTTGCGGGCGTAAAGGTCGGGCAGGTGACGCTGAATGAGGGCCAGCACATTCACACGGGCGTGACCGCCGTGCTGCCGCATGGCGGGAACCTGTTCCAGGACAAAGTGCCGGCGGGATTCTTCGTCGCCAATGCGTTCGGCAAATTCGCCGGCTCGACCCAGGTCGTGGAGCTTGGCGAGATCGAGACGCCGATCCTCCTCACGAACACGCTTAACGTGCCCGAAGCAATGGCCGCCGCCGTCGAATGGACGCTGGCGCAGCCCGGCAACGAGGACGTGCGTTCGGTCAATGCCGTGGTCGGCGAGACCAATGATGGCTACCTGAGCGACATTCGCGGCCGCCATGTGACGATCGCCGATGCCCGCCGCGCGATCGAGACGGCCAGGGGCGGACCGGTCGCGGAAGGCAATGTCGGCGCTGGCACCGGCACCGTCGCGTTCGGCTTCAAGGCCGGCATCGGCACCTCGTCGCGGCTGCTGTCGGCCTCGCTGGGCGGCTGGACGGTCGGCGTGCTGGTACAGGCCAATTTCGGCGGCGTGCTGACGATCGCCGGCGTGCCGGTGGGCGTGAAGCTGGGGCGCTACGACTATAAGGAGCAGGTCGAGCAGAAGAAGGCGGATGGCTCGGTCGTGGTCGTCATCGCGACCGACGCGCCGTTGTCCGATCGCAACCTTCGCCGCCTGGCCGAGCGCGCGTTCGCCGGAATCGCGCGGACAGGCTCCAGTTTCTCGAACGGTTCTGGCGACTATGCGGTCGCCTTCTCGACCGCCGCGTCCGTGCGCCGCACGCCGGAGCGCCGTGTTACGGCAACCGCCGTCGAAGACCTGCCCAACGACCGCATGTCGCCGCTGTTCCAGGCCGTCGCCGAGGCAAGCGAGGAAGCCGTCCTGAACGCCCTGTTCGCGGCGAAGACCGTCGACGGCGACCGCGGCCGCATCGAAGCGCTGCCGCTCGACCGCGTGCTGCCGATGCTGAAGGGGCGTTAAAGCGACATTCGCCTAAACCGGCTCGCTCGTCCCGAGCGAAGTCGAGGGGCGCTTCCCCGAACCGCGTGCGAGACGCCCCTCGACTTCGCGCTCCGCGCTCCGCTCGGGACGAGCGATTGCAGATCAATCAGCCCGAAACCCAGGCGTCAGGGTTCGTTCGCGGCCGGCTTGCTCCGCGTCGCATCAATGCCCCACGCCCCGCCGCCGGCTGCCGCGAGGTAGAGGAACACGAAGCAGAACAGGATCGCTGCGTCGCCGCCGTTGATCGCCGGCCAGAAGCTTTGCGGCGCGTGAGCCATGAAATAGGCGACCGCCATTTCGCCGGCGCAGACGAACGCGACCGGGCGCGTGAATAGCCCGAGCACCAGCAGAGCGCCGCCGATGACTTCGATCAGCGCGGCGATCATCAGCATCATCGGGAGCGGATCGGGCGCGCCGGGCTGGGCGGCGGGGAAGTGGAACAGCTTCATCAGCCCGTGTTCCATGAACAGCAAAGCCGCCATGATCCGCAGCAGCGCCAGCATCCGCGGCGCCCAGACACCCCACTTTTCCATATGCCCCTCCCTCGCTTTGCGGCGCTACTCCTCCGCGCCTCTGTATTTCAGCTCGAGATACTTGCCCTGGGTGGCAAGTTTGTCGAGGTCGCCGCTCGCCAGCTGCTGCGTCATCCGCGCAAGCTCGCTCTCGACGACGCGCAGGCCTTCGACGAGCTGGGCGTCGGGACCCTGGCGGCGAAGCTGCTGCGGCACGCGCTGATAGCCGCGCACCAGCTCGGGCAATTCCTCGCCGACCAGGCGGCGCACTTCCATCGCCGCGGGCTCGCGCTCGTCGAGATGCTGGACGCAAGGGGCGAGGCCCTCCAGCCGCACGCCGATCTGATCGATCAGCCGGTTGGCAGGCGCGGGAAGGGCGGGACGCTGGGTATCGAGCCACTGCTCGGTGCGGTTCGGCAGCGCCTTCAGCGGCACCTGCGGCAATTGCTCGGCGCTGGCTTCGGGCTCGGCCGAGAACAGGATCGTCCCCACCCAGGCGAGCACGATGCCGAGCGCGACCGCCATCACGCCGGTGCCGCCGATCGGGCCGATGATAAGACCCCAGGCGACTGCCGCGAGCAGGATCGCGAGCGTCAGGAAGAACATGCGCCGCATCATGCGGATCGCGCGCGCCTTGCGCCGCTCCCGCCTGCGCCGCGCCGCCGCCCGGCCTTCGGGCGAGGCACGGCGGATCAGCTCTTCGGCCTTGGTGATGATGAGGTCGGAGTCGATCATGGGGCCCTATAACACGTAACCCGCTCGTCCCGAGCGTAGTCGAGGGGCGCGACTGCCGAGGCCGAGCAGCGCCCCTCGACTACGCTCGGGACGAGCGAGCTTTGGTTCATCAACGGAGTTTCCTACCCCGCATCCAGCGCTTGCAGAGGCGAGCTCTGGCCTTGTTCGGCGCCTTCGGCGCGGGCGATATAGCCGCGCGATTTCTCGACCTCGTTGGTCAGCGCGTTGACCGTGGTCTTCATCGATTCGAGCGCCTTCACCTTGAAGGTGTCGATCGAATCCATCGTGTCGTAGACATTCTGGAAGGCGCGGCTGAGCACTTCCAGCGGGATCGTCGAGGACGCCGCCTGCTCGTGAATCTGCGCGGTCTGCGTCTTCAACAGTTTGCCGGTCGAATCGATGATGTTCGCGGTGGTGGTGTTGAGCGCGGTGATCTGCTCCAGCACCAATTTCTGGCTGGTCAGCGCCTGTGCGACCGTGACCGCGGTGCGCAGCGCCGAGACGGTGGTGGTGGAGGCGCGGTCGACGCCTTTGATCAGCTCGACATTGTTCTTCTTGACCAAATCGAGCGCCAGATAGCCCTGTACGGTCACCGCCATCTGGGTCAGCAGGTCCTGCGTGCGTTGGCGGACGTAGAAAAGCGCGCTCTCGCGGACCGCCTTGGCCTTGGCCGGATCGGTCGCGTCGAGCTCGTTCGCCTTGTCTTCCAGTCTTTCGTCCAGGGCCTTGGACATATGGATCATCTGCTCCAGCCGGCCCATCGCCGCCCAGAGCTTTTGCCGCTCGACCGAGATCGCGGCGTTGTCCATCAGCAGCTCGTCCTTGCCCTTGGCGAGGCGGCCGAGGATCGCGGCGATATGGCCCTGCGCGGACTGGTAGCTGTCGAAATAATTGCGCAGCTTCGATCCGAACGGAATGATCCCGAACAGCCGGCGCTTGGTGAACAGATCGCCTTTCGACGAGGGATCGAGATCCTCGATCGTGCGGCGGAGCTCGGCGAGATCGGTGCCGACGCCGGTTTCCTGGTCCATCGCCCGCACCGGCCGGTCGAGGAAGCGGTTGCTCTCGCCTGCCGCGGCGCGGATTTCCTTCTGCCCCAGCGCAGTGATCGAATCGACGCGCTTGCCGAACTCCGGCGAGTTCACGTCCTGCGCGATCAGATCGTCGACGAACTGGTCGACGCGCTTTTCGAGCTCCGTCTTCTGCTTTTCTTCCAGCGGCACCAGGCCCGCCGCCTTTTCCGGGGCGACGGCGGCGACCGGGTCGGGCGGCGTGAGCACAAGCCCGCTGTCTTCGACGGTGGCGGTGGTGGCCATCAATTCATCTCCTGCCCCTTGCGGGTCCGGAGATTAGAGGCGCGCGGCTGCGGTTCAAGCGGGTTTCGGCCCGCCGGCTGTGTTTTATGCAGATAATACGGCTCAGCGGGTCGAATTGCTGTCGGCCGCGGCCGCCGCATTCATGGCCTGCTGGGTCGAGGAGCCGGGCTCGCCAGGCGTGCCGACCGCGCCGTTCTCTCGGATCCTATCCGCCCGGTTCTCCAGCACATCGGCCGCATTGTCCGTGCTCTGGTCCGCGGCGTTTTCGAGCGCGTCCGCCTGCGCATCCGCCGACGACCGGTTCGTCGAATCGTCGGAACAGGCGGCCAGGATCAGCAGCGCGAGCGCGGGGGCAGCGTATCTCATAGGCCGCCAACGCAAGGGCGGCGCCTGAGTTGCCTTAAAGCGTGAATCCGCCGCCGATCGAGGTGTAGACGACCCAGCCGGAGAGCAGCAGCGACAGCGTCAGCGAAAAGGCCATCAGGCCCCAGCCGCACAGCGTCACGACGCGCGGGTTCTCGCGGTTCGCGCGCTTGTTGCTGCTGATGCTGGCGAGCACGAAGCTGGCCAGGACGCCGTAGGTAAGAGCTGCAAATTCCAACATTGTCTCGTGAATCCCCCCGGACTCTGGGTGACCGCCCTACGCAGCGGCGGCGCAGCCCGCAAGGCGGGCGGCGACCGGTTTGCGGCGAGCCGAGCCCTTTTGACGGAACAAGGTTAACGGCCCCTTGATTGCGGTCCGCGCGTTGGCGCCGGATGATCTGGGACGCATTGGCGCTGGTCGGCGGATTGGCAATCACGGCGGCGACCGTGTTCGACGTGTTCGCGACTGTCGTCGTGCCCGGCCGCGTCTCCGGCCCGATCAATGTCTCGCGGCTGCTGCGCACCTATATGTTCGGCTTCTGGCGCGGCACGCTTCGGGTCTGCGCCCGCAGGCCGAACCCACGCATGGGCAGCGTGTTCGGCGCAATGCTGCTCCTGATGCTGTTGATCGTCTGGGTGGCGCTGACCCTGCTGGGCCTCAGCCTCATCGCATGGGCGTTGCGCGATTCCTTCACGCCGCCGATCGGCCGCTTCGGCGAATCGGCGTTCGAGATCGGATCGGCGATGATGACGCTGGGGCTCAGCGGCCACGGCGCGACCGGATGGGCCCGCGCGCTGGTCGTGGTCGCCGGGCTGTGCGGATTGCAGATCGTCACCGTCACCTTGTCGTTCATCGTCCAGATCCAGACGGCGCTGCGCGCGCGCGATGCGCTGGTGCTGAAGCTGGAGAGCCGCGCCGGCTCGCCGCCCTCCGGCGTCGTGCTGCTCGCCGTCACGCGGGAGATGGACGCGCATGACGGCCTGCCGAAGCTCTTCGATGACTGGGAAGGCTGGGCCGCGATGCTGCTCTACACTCACGGCGCCCACCCGGTGCTGTCCTATTTCCGGTCGGACAAGGACGGGCTCGACTGGCTGACGGCGCTGGGCGCCGTGCTCGACGCGGCCTCGGTCACGATCGCGGTGCTGGACGACGTGCCCGGCGGCAATGCCCGGCTGATGCACGACGGCGGCGTACGCACCGTGCATCGCTTGTGTCATGCTTTCCGGCTCGACCCGCGCCAGGTCACTGAACTGTCCGACGAGGATGTCGACGCCGCTGCCGCGCAACTCGAAGAAGCCGGCTATGCGGTGCGGCGTGGCTGCGGCGCCGAGCTGCGGCACTGGCGGCGCGCCTACCGGGCCGAGCTGGCGGCGCTGGTCGAACATTTCGGCGTGAAGGAGCCCGCCTGGCTGGGCGGGCAGGATGTACGTGCAGCGTCGCACTAAGCGGTCGTCTGGCGTCCGTAGATGCGGACGAGCACTTCGGCTACGTGGACGAACCGTTCAGCTTCGGCGGAGAAGCGTTCACCTGCGGCCAGGCGCCTTGCCCAGTCCGCAGCCGCGCGGCCGCCCCAATCGTCGGGCGGGGCGGCGAGCGTCTCGGTCGCGGTGCCGCGCCAGCGTTCGGCGGTGAAGTCGAAAAACGAGCCGTTTTCGTTGCGAAAGCCGGCGCCCTGGCCTTCGCCATAGAAGCTGGCGCCGATGATCGCGTCGCGTCCGGCGGGGAGGTTCCAGGAGCAGGCGAGGGTTATGACGCGGCCGTCGGCAAGGGTCAGCGTCGTGACCGCATAATCCTCGCACGCGCCTGGCTCGAGCGGCTTTCCCTTGGCGAGGAGGCGCGCATGCACGTCCGCGACGTCGGGGAAATCCAGGGCCCACAGCGCCAGATCGACCAGATGCACGCCCAGATCGACCACGCATCCGCCGCCGGACTGCGCCGGATCGAAGAACCACGGCTTTCCCGGCCCATAGGCATTGTGGAACACCATATCGACTGCGCTGACCCGGCCGAGCTCGCCCGCCGCGATCAGGTCGCGGATGCGGCGCATCGCTGCAGTGTGACGGTAGGAGAGGTCGAGGCCGAGCAGCCGGTCGGCCTTGCGCGCGGTATCGACGACGGCACGTACCTCGGCTGCTGTCCGGCCCAGCGGCTTCTGGCAGAACACCGCCACGCCGGCTTCCAGCGCGCGGATCGACTGTTCGGCGTGCAGAGCACTGGGCGTGGCGACGACGATGCCGTCCAGCCCTTCGGCGAGGAGCGCGTCCAGACCGTCCACGCGTTTCGCGTCGGGCGCGAGCTTTGCCGCCTCCACCGCCATTTCGTCGGACGGATCGGCATAGGCGGCCGCCTCGATCGCACCGGTTTCAATCATCGCCTGCATCCGGTGCCGGCCGATCCAGCCGGTGCCGAGGAATCCCACCCGCATCAGAAAGTCACCAGCGCCTTGATGAAATTGTCCGGCCGGTCTCGCGTGGCGTCGAGCGCGTCGCCCAGCCGGTCGAGCGGATAGCGGTGGGTGTAGAGCTTCGACGGATCCAGCCGGCCGGATGCGACAGCATCCACCGCCTCGCGAATGCCGGCGATATAGGCTTGGGGATCGCGCTCGTGGGCGTTGATCACGTCGATCCCGCGCCAGTTCCATAGCCACATATTCACGTGCCGCGGGCCGTCCTGATGGTAGCCGGCGACGATCAGCTTGCCGCGTTCGGCGGTGAGCTCGGAGGCGAGGTCGAGCGGCCATTGCTTGCCGACCGCCTCGATTACCCGCTCGCAGAATTCGCCGCCGGTCAGCTCCTTTACGCGGTCGATGATCGCTTGGTGATCGTCCATCGGGATCGTCTCCGCCGCGCCCATGTCGCGGGCGACCTGCAGCGACTCCTCGCGGCGCGAGATCGCGATCACCCGCGCGCCGGCATCGGTCGCGAGTTTCGTCAGCAGCGCGCCGAGGAAACCGATTCCGACGATTGCAACCGTCTGCCCTGCATGAATGTCCGCGCGGCGGAAGATGTTGAACGCGCAGCCGAGCGGCTCGCCGGGAAACGGTGCGTCGGCCAGCTCCGGCGGCAGTTTCACCACCGCATCGGCTTCGGCAATGTCGTATTCGGCATAGCTTTTGTAGCTGAGCGCCGCGACACGGTCGCCGACGGCCAGTCCCGTCGCGCCCGCGCCTAGTGCGTCGATCCTGCCCCAGCCTTCATGGCCCAGATCGCCGGGCTTGGTCGGGAATTCCATCCATTCGGGGCCCGCCCAAGGCGTCAGGTTGGACGCGCAGACCCCGCAGCCTTCCATCTTCACGCGCACCTGTCCCGGTCCGGGCTTCGGCAATGGTACGCATTCGACTTCAAGCCGGCCGGGTCCGGTCAGCACCGCGGCGCGCATGGTGTTCGCTTGCAAGCTCGACTCCCGCCTCTGTTCCGATACTGAAACATCAGGTGACTGGCGCGGGTTCCGGGCAGCCGCTATCTCGCGGCCATGCCTCATCTCTATCTCGTCGACGGGTCCGGCTACATCTTCCGCGCCTATCACCGGCTGCCGCCGCTGACGAACATCCGCGGCGAGCCGGTCGGCGCCGTCTACGGCTACACGACGATGCTGTGGAAGCTGGCGGAGGAGCTGAACAAGAGCGACGGGCCGACCCACCTGGCCGTCATCTTCGACCATTCGGCGAAGTCGTTCCGCAACGACATGTACGACCAGTACAAAGCCCATCGCCCGCCGCCGCCCGAGGATCTGGTGCCGCAATTCCCGATGATCCGGGACGCGACCCGCGCTTTCTCGCTGCCGTGCCTGGAAGAGGAAGGCGTCGAGGCGGACGACCTGATCGCGTCCTACGCGAAGGCGGCGCTTGCGCAGGGCTGGCAGGTCACGATCGTCAGCTCCGACAAGGATCTGATGCAGCTGATCGAGCCGGGCCTCGATCTCTACGACACGATGAACAACCGGCGGCTGGGCGCCGAGGCGGTGGTCGAGAAATTCGGCGTGCCGCCGGGCCAGCTCGGTCAGGTGCTGGCGCTGATGGGCGACAGCGTCGACAATGTGCCGGGCGTACCCGGTGTCGGACCCAAGACCGCGTCGAAGCTGATTCTTGAACATGGCGATGTCGAAGCCGTGCTAGCGGCGGCGCCATCGATGAAGCCCGGCAAGCTGCGCGACAATCTGATCGAACACGCCGAGAATGCGCGGCTGTCGCGCGAGCTGGTGAAGCTCAAATGCGACGTGCCGCTCGCGCATCCGCTCGAGGAAATGGAGCTGCAGGGGATTCCCGAGCCGCCGCTGCGCGCGTTCCTTGAGCATCACGGCTTCAAGTCGCTGCTGCTGCGGCTGGGCCAGGTCGCCGACGAAGTGCCGGAGCCGGAATCCAGCATCGAGCTGCCGCCCGATCCGCCGTGCGATCATGACGGCTACGAGACGGTGCTGACCCTAGACGCGCTCGACCGCTGGATCGCAGCGGCGACCGCGCAGGGGTTCGTCGCGGTCGATACCGAAACCGACAGCAAGGATCAGATGCACGCCGGCCTGGTCGGCGTCAGCCTTGCGCTGGAGCCGAACAAGGCCTGCTATATCCCGCTCGGCCATGGCGGCGGCGACCTGCTGGGCGGAGACTTTCCCGCGCAGATCCCGCTCGACGCGGCGATCGCGCGGCTGAAGCGGCTGCTCGAAGACCCGGCGGTGCTGAAGATCGGGCACAACATCAAGTTCGACATGTGCGTGCTCGCCCGGCACGGTATCCGGATCGCGCCCTATGACGACACGATCGTCATCAGCTTCGATCTCGACGCCGGCCTGCACGGTCATGGCATGGACGAGCTGGCGGCAACGCACCTCAGCCACAGCTGCATCGCGTTCAAAGACGTGGTCGGCACCGGCAAGAACCAGCTCGGCTTCCATCAGGTCGATCTGAATGCCGCCACCCGCTACGCCGCCGAGGATGCGGACGTGACGCTGCGGCTGTGGCGGCGGCTGAAGCCGCGGCTGTCCGCCGAAGGCGCGGCCACTGTCTACGAACGGGTCGACAGGCCGCTGATCCCGGTGGTGGGGGCAATGGAGCGTGCCGGCATCAAGGTCGACCGCGAATATCTGTCGCGCCTGTCGGGCGACTTCGCCCAGCAGATCGGCGCGATCGAGGCGGATATCTACAGCCTTGTGGGCACCCCGTTCACGATCGGCAGCCCCAAGCAGCTGGGCGACATCTTGTTCGAGCAGATGGGGCTGAAGGGCGGCCGAAAGGGCAAATCCGGCGTCTATTCGACCGACGTCAACGAGCTGGAGCGGCTCGCGGCGGAAGGCGTCGAGGTCGCGCGGCGCGTGCTCGACTGGCGGCAGCTCACCAAGCTGAAATCCACCTACACCGATGCGCTGCAGCAAGAGATCAGCCCGGAGACGGGCCGCGTCCACACCTGCTACTCGCTGACCGGCGCGCAGACCGGCCGCCTGTCCTCGACCGAGCCCAACCTGCAGAACATCCCGATCCGAACCGAGACCGGACGCCAGATCCGCGACGCGTTCGTGGCAGAGCCGGGCAACGTCATCCTGTCGGCCGATTACAGCCAGATCGAGCTGCGCATCGCCGCGCACATGGCCGACGTGCCGCAGCTTCGCACCGCCTTCGCCGCCGGCGAGGACATTCACGCGATGACCGCGACCGAGCTGTTCGGCGAAGTCAACCGCGACACCCGCGGGCGGGCCAAGACGATCAACTTCGCCATCCTCTACGGCATCTCGCGCTGGGGTCTGGCCGGGCGGCTGAGCGTGACGGTCGAGGAAGCGCAGGTGATGATCGACCGCTATTTCGAGCGTTTCCCCGGCATCAACCGCTACATCGCCGAAACGCTGACGACGGTGCGCGAGCGCGGCTATACGACGACATTGTTCGGCCGGCGCACCCACTTCCCGCGCATCAAGTCCAGGATCCAGCACGAGCGGCAGGGCGCCGAGCGCGCCGCGATCAACGCGCCGATCCAGGGTACCAGCGCCGACATCATCAAGCGGGCGATGGTGAAGATGGGGCCGGCGCTTGATAAGGCCGGGCTGCCGAACGTCCGGATGCTGCTTCAGGTGCATGACGAACTCGTCTTCGAGCTGCCCGAAGGGGACGTCGAGGCGGCCAGCGCCGTCATCCGCGACGTCATGGCGTCGGCGGCCGAGCCGGCCGTGAAGCTGAGCGTGCCGCTGGGCGTGGAGATCGGCCACGGCGCCAGCTGGGGCGCGGCTCACTAAGGTTATGGGCAGGGGCCGAGAACCTGTCTAAGCACGATCCGATGGGGGTTTCGGAAGCGCCGGCCAGCGATATTGCGGACCTCGCCAAGGGCGGGCGCACCAACATGCTCGGCTTCCTGCTCCGGCTGGCCGCACGCATCCCGTTCCTGTTCATTGCCGGGCGGCTCTACGGCCCGGCTGCGCTCGGCCGCTTCGCCTATGCGATCCTGGTCATCGAATTCGCCGCCCAGCTGGCGACGCTCGGCCTGAAGCGGGGGCTTGCCCAGCAGCTGTCATCGACCAAACGGCCGCATGTCTGCGTCGTCTGGGACGGGTTGCTGGTTGCAGGTGCGGCGTCTGCGATCGCGGCGGGGTTTCTCGCTGCGGTGCCGGAGCTGATGTTCCCGAACAGCCAGGTGAACGGGCTCGACCGGCTGCTGCCGCTGATCATCTTCGCGTTGGCGTGGTCCGACGTTTCATTAGCGGCGCTCGCCTATCGGCATGACGTCGCGGCGACGGTGCGCGCGCGCGCGGTGATCGAGCCCTGGACGATCAGCATCGCGGCGGGCGCGCTCTATTTCTACTCCACGCGCGACGGGCTGATCCTCGCCTATGTGCTGTCGCTGATCGCGGCGCTGATCGCCTCGATCGTGCCCCTGATGAGAAGCTATGGCTGGCCGCGCGGCTGGTCGCCCGAACCGATCGCGCTGTTCAGCCTCGCCCGCCGCAACGCCCCGCTTGCCGCCGCCGATGCGATCGAATGGGGCACGCGCAATGTCGACCGCGCGATCATCGGTCTGTTCTTTCCCCCGGCGACGGTCGGCATCTACTGGGTCGCGCAGCAGATCGCGACCCTGCCGCAAAAGCTGAAGACCAGCTTCGATCCGATCCTGGGTCCCGTCATCACCCAAAGCCTGGCCGAAGGCGACAAGGCAGCCGTTGCGGCGCAAGTGCGGCAGGTCGGCTTCTGGATCATTGCGGCGCAGGCGGGCATCGCGCTCGCGCTGACGATCCCCGGCGAGGCGGTGATGGGGCTCGCCGGGCCGCAATTCGTCGCCGGGACCGGCGCGCTGGCGTTCCTGATGATCGGCGAAGTGGTCGCGGCGACCGCCGTAGTGTCCGAATCGGCGCTGGTCTATGTCGCGCGGCACCGCAACCTGATGATCTCGCTCGCGACGATCGCGCTGCAGATTGCGCTGAGCTTCGCGCTGATCCTGGGCATGCGCGCGGCGGGACTGCCGCCCGAGGTGCAGGCGACCGGACCCGCGATGGCGCTGCCGCTCGCGCTCGGCTTCGCGGCGGTTCTGAAGGCAAAGCTGCTGTCGAAGCTGCTCGGCGCCCCGGTGTCGCCGTGGCGCTGGGCGCTGGTCTGGGCGGTCGCGGCCGGGACGGTGGTCGGCATCCTTGCGACCCATATCCCCGAATGGAGCGAGCTGCTGATCGGCCTGCCGGCGATCCTGATCAGCTACGGCGCGGTGATCTGGATCAAGGGTTTCACCAAGGAAGACCGGGTGCTCTTCCGGCTGAAAAAAGGGGAAGAGCCGAAGCTGCCGCCGCCGGGCGAGACGCACCAGGCACGGTGACGGCAAAGCCCCTCCCCTTCAGGGGAGGGGTTGGGGTGGGGCCTGTCCCAATTCCACCATGAGTCTTTTGGGCGCGCAGACGCGCGCCCCCACCCCTTTCCCCTCCCCTGAAGGGGAGGGGCTTCAGTCAACTCAGTGCCGGAAATGCCGCATGCCCGTGAACACCATCGCCAGCCCCGCTTCGTCGGCGGCGGCGATCACTTCCTCGTCGCGGATCGACCCGCCCGGCTGGATCACCGCGGTCGCACCTGCTTCGACGGCAGCCAGCAGGCCGTCGGCGAAGGGAAAGAAGGCGTCCGACGCGACCGCCGAACCGATCGTGCGGGGCGCCGGCCAGCCGGCCTTCTCCGCCGCGTCCTTCGCCTTCCAGGCGGCGATGCGGGCCGATTCCAGTCGGTTCATCTGCCCGGCGCCGATGCCGGCGGTCGCGCCGTCCTTCGCATAGACGATCGCGTTCGACTTGACGTGCTTGGCGACGGTCCAGGCGAAGCGGCAGTCGGCCAGTTCCTGCAGCGTCGGCTCGCGTTTGGTGACGACCTTCAGCTCTCCGTCGACAATCACGCCATTGTCGCGGGACTGGAGCAGCATGCCGCCCGCGATCGACTTGAGAAGCAGGGCGAGCCGCTTCGGGTCGGGGAGCTCGCCGGACAGCAGCAGCCGAAGATTCTTCTTGCGCGCAAAGGCTGCGCGCGCCGCATCGTCCGCATCCGGCGCGACCACGACTTCGGTGAAGATATCGGTGATCGCTTCGGCAGTGGGCCCATCGAGCGGCCGGTTGCAGGCGATGATGCCGCCGAACGCCGATACGGTGTCGCAGCCGAACGCGGCCTTGTACGCCTCGAGCAACGTCTCGCCGGTCGCGACGCCGCACGGGTTCGCATGCTTGACGATGACGACGGTCGGCGGGCCGTCGCGGAACTCGGACACGAGCTCCAGCGCCGCGTCGGCATCATTGTAATTATTGTAGCTCAGCTCCTTGCCCTGAACCTGCTCGGCCTGCGCGATGCCGCGCGCCGCCGGGCCTGCCGGCAGGTAGAGCGCCGCTTTCTGATGCGGGTTCTCGCCGTAGCGCAGCTCCTTCTCGAGCCGGACCGGGATGCTCACTTTCCCGGGAAAGAGCTGGCCCTGATCGGCGAACGCGAACCAGGAGGCGATCGTCGCGTCATATTGCGCGGTGAGCGCATAGGCCTTGGCGGCAAGGCGCTTGCGCTCCTCAAGGCTGGTCGCGCCTTTGGTGACGAGCTCGTAATCGCCGGGGTCGGTGACGATCGCGACAAAGGCGTGGTTCTTCGCCGCGGACCGCACCATCGACGGACCGCCGATATCGATATTCTCGATCACCTCATCGCGGTCGGCGCCGCGGGTGACGGTCTCGGCAAAGGGGTAGAGGTTCACGACCACCAGATCGATCGCGCCGATGTCGTGCGCGTCCATCGCCGCCGCATGCTCGGGATTGTCGCGCACGCCGAGCAGGCCGCCATGCACCTTCGGGTGCAGCGTCTTCACTCGGCCGTCCATCATCTCGGGAAAGCCGGTCAGGTCGGAAACGTCGCGGACCTGAAGCCCCGCATCGCGCAGCGCCTTCGCGGTGCCGCCGGTCGAAACCAGCTCGACGCCCTTCGCTGCGAGCGCCTTGCCGAGCTCGGCAAGGCCGGTCTTGTCGGAAACGGACAGGAGGGCGCGGCGAATGGGGATGTCGGTCATGGCCGCGCCTTAGCGGGGCGCCGCCCCCTTGTTAACCCGCCCGCTTGAACAGCCAGCTGACGCTTGCTCCGCCCGCCGGAGACTCGGCGGTCACCACCAGCTGCTGCGTCTCGCGCGGGCGGCCGATGGCGTCGACCCACAGGCTCTCCTCGGTGCCGAGCACGCCGCCCTTGCAGCGGAATTGCCATAGCGGGCCGTCGCCGATGCGGAGCAACGCGCCCTGGCTGTCGGCCGTCAGCGTCACCTCGACCTCGGGCGCCAGGTGAAAGCGGATCGCGAACGGCGCCGCGCGCTTGCGGCGGCCGGCGGGGAGCAGCATGTCCTCGCCCGAAAGCTGCCGTCCGTCGACGCTGAGCGCCAGCTGGCGGCGGTGGATCAGGCCGTAGCGGCGCACATAGCCGTCATGGCTCGCCTCGATCCGGCTGCCCGATTCGAGCTCCTGCCGGTCGATCTCGACTTCCGCGACGCCCCGGCCGAGGCTCCCGTCCGGATGCACCGCGGTTGAGTTCGCGTCGCCGACGATCAGCGTCGAATGCGCCGCGGTCGCCCGCAGCGCATCGGCGAGATTGGCGGGCAGCATCGCCCCCGGATTGCGTGCCCCGCCGCAACTGACGACCAGCCGGTGGGCACCGTCCGACATCTCGAACGCCAGCGTCGAGGCGCAGCCGCCGCTTGC
>NZ_DASTXI010000074.1:0-30373 GCF_035758555.1 Sphingomonas sp.
CCTCGACCGCGCGCGCGAACGGCACGAAGCCCTGGGCGCGGTAGAAGTTGAGCGCGGACGGGTGGTCCAGCGTGCAGGTGTGCACCCAGACCCGCTCGATGCCCGGCGTCCAGGCCATCGCGAGCGCCTGCGCCATCAGCCATCGGCCATGGCCGCGGCCGGCAAGCTCCGGCACCAGCCCGAAATAGGCGAGCTCGCACTGCCCGGCCTGGCGGAAATCGAGCTCCAGCATGCCGATCTCGATGCCGGTGCGATTCTCGACCGCGAACACATGCACGCGGTCGTCCTCGATGATTCGCCGCAGGTCCGCGTCGGCCATCACCAGCCGCGAGAACCACAGCCAGGGCTCTCCGACGCGGCGGAACAATGCGCGATATCGGGCGAGATCGGGGCGTGCCCAGCGAACCAGGCGCAGGTCGGACGACGGCATCGGCCGCGGCCTTGGCGGCGCGCGCATCTCCAGCGACGTGACGATGGTCGCGACCTGGGCGCCGGGAATCGGGTCGAGGGACACGCGCCGGTCCATAGCCGCGCGGCGTGGTGTGCGCAGCATTAAGTATAATCGCTGACCGCGTTTAAGACTCCTTCAACCGTCGCGGGCGTACGCGGGATGCGGCTGAACACCGGCCGGAGCAGGTTGAGTAAGCGTAGTCTAAGGAGATTCCCAATGCAGTTCGTCCGCAAGATTTTCCGCAACAACAAGGGTGCGACCGCGATCGAGTACGGCCTGATCGCCGCGCTGATCGCCGTTGCCGCGATCACTGCCATGTCGAACCTTGGCAGCAAGGTCGGCAAGACCTTCAACACCGTCGCCGGCAACATGGGCTAAGCCCAGCACTTGCTGCGAAGAAGGACGGGCGGCGAGGCAACTCGCCGCCCGTTTTTTATTCCCAGGTCGCGAGGGGCGGCAGGCTCATCAGGATCGCGTCGATATTGCCGCCGGTCTTCAGGCCGAACAGCGTGCCGCGATCATAGACCAGGTTGAACTCGGCATAACGGCCGCGCCAGGCGAGCTGTGAACGGCGGTCCTCCTCGGTCCAGGGTTCGTCCATGCGGCGGCGGACGATCTGCGGGAAAATGTCGAGGAATGCCTCGCCGACATCGCGGGTGAAGGCGAAACCCGCGTCGAAATCGCCCTCCAGATGATCGTAGAAGATGCCGCCGACGCCGCGGTGGACGCCGCGATGCGGAATGAAGAAATAGTCGTCGGCCCATTTTTTGAAGCGCGGATAATAGGCCGGATCGTGCGCGTCGCACGCCTGCTTCAGCCGCGCGTGGAAATCGGCGGTGTCCTCGGCGCGGGGCAGCGGCGGGTTGAGGTCGGCGCCGCCGCCGAACCATTGTTTGGTCGTGCGCAGGAAGCGCGTGTTCATGTGCACGGCGGGTACGCGCGGATTCGTCATGTGCGCCACCAGGCTGATGCCGGTGGCAAAGAAGCGCGGATCCTCGCCGGCGCCATGGATCGACTTCGCGAACTCGCCCTCGAAGCGGCCGCCGACGGTCGACACGTTGACGCCGACTTTCTCGAACACCTTCCCTTTCATGACCCCGCGCACGCCGCCGCCGCCGGGCGAGCCGTCTGGATCGGTGCGGTCCCAGGGCGTGTAGTCGAAGCGCGCGTCCGAGCCGGCGTCGCGCTCGATCGCCTCGAACGCGGCGCAGATGCGGTCGCGCAGGGCTTCGAACCAGCTGCGGGCGGCGGTCTGCTGTTGGTCTAATTCAAGCAAATTCATCTCCGTTCGCTTCGAGCGAAGTCGAGAAGCGGTGTCTCGACCTCGCCCGACATGAACGGAGGCGGGGAATCAAGTCGGTAATTGTCCTAGTTGCCGCAGCGCCTCGTACACCGTCACTGCGGCCGCAACGGAAACGTTCAGCGAGCGCAGGTCCGGCGCCATCGGGATACGGATGCGCAATTCCGCGGCCGCGTGGACATGCGCAGGGGCGCCGGCGCTTTCGCTGCCCATCAGGATCACGTCGCCGGGTTCGAAAGCCGCCTCGGTCAGCGGCACGCTGCCGCGCGCGGTGAGCAGCACCAGCCGCCCGGGAGTCGCAGCGCGGAATGCGTCCCAGTCCGCATGGCGCGTGATGGAGACATGGTCGTAATAGTCCATGCCGGCCCTTCGTACGCGCTTGTCGTCCCAGGGAAAGCCGAGCGGTTCGATCAGGTCGACCGGCACGCCGAAGCAGGCGCAGCTGCGCAGAATCGCGCCGACATTGCCGGGGATATCGGGCTGAAACAGGGCGAGGCGCATGGCCGAAGCCTGATGAAGCCAAACAGAATATTTGCAACCGCCGCAATCGGCGCTATCAGCGCGCCAGCCGTGACGGAGCTCTCCGCCGCGGTTACGCGAGCATCGCCGGTCAATGGGTGGGGGACGCCCGGAGCGTAGCGCTCGCGTCAGTCTTTCGGGGATTTCAGACAAGGCAGATGATGGCCACAGTCGAGCATCAGCAACGCGAGGAAGCGCTGGCCGAAGAACAGGGCCACCGCCGCCGCGACTTTATCAACATCGCGGCCGTGAGTTTCGCGGGCGTGGGCGCCGCCGCCGTCGTGGTTCCGGTGATCAGCCAGATGGCGCCATCCGCCGACGTGCTCGCCGAGGCGACCACCGAGGTCGACCTGTCGGCGATCCAGCCGGGTCAGGCGATCAAGACGATCTACCGCAAGCAGCCGCTGTTCGTGCGGCAGCTGACGCCGAAGGAAATCGCCGAGGCGAACGCCGTACCGGTCTCGTCGCTGCGCGATCCGCAGACGCTCGCCGACCGCACCAAGCCCGGCAAGGCGCAGTGGCTGATCACGATGGGCGTCTGCACCCACCTCGGCTGCGTGCCGCTTGGTGCGGGCGAGGGCGAGAATCGCGGGCCGTTCGGCGGTTATTTCTGCCCGTGCCACGGCTCTGCCTATGACACCGCCGCGCGCATCCGGCAGGGGCCGGCGCCGAAGAACCTCGAAGTGCCGGACTATGTCTTCCGGTCGGATACCAAGATCGAAGTCGGAGCGAAGGCATGAGCTTTCCCTGGGCCAAGCATTACGAACCCAAGCATCCGTTCATGCGCTATCTGGACGAGCGGCTGCCGCTGCCGCGGCTCGTTTATAACGCGGTCGGCGGCGGCTATCCGGTCCCGCGCAACCTCAATTATTTCTGGAACTTCGGCGTGCTCGCCGGGCTGGCGCTGGCGCTGCAGATCCTGACCGGCATCATTCTGGCGATGCATTATGCCGCCAATCAGGCGGTTGCCTTCCAGTCGATCGAGCACATCATGCGCGACGTGAACTGGGGCTGGATGCTGCGCTACATGCACGCGAACGGCGCCAGTTTCTTCTTCATCGTCGTCTACGTCCACATTTTCCGCGGTCTCTATTACGGCTCGTACAAGGCGCCGCGCGAGATGGTGTGGCTGCTGGGCATCGTCATCTTCCTGCTGATGATGGCGACCGCGTTCATGGGTTACGTCCTCCCCTGGGGCCAGATGAGCTTCTGGGGCGCGAAGGTGATCACCAGCCTGTTCGGCGCCATCCCGGTCGTCGGCGAGTCCATCCAGGTGTGGCTGCTGGGCGGCTATGCGCCGGACAACGCTGCGCTGAACCGCTTCTTCTCGCTTCACTACCTGCTGCCGTTCGTGATCGCGGGCGTGGTTGTCCTGAAGATCTGGGCGCTGCACATCCCGGGTTCGTCGAACCCGACCGGCGTCGAGGTGAAGAGCCCGCAGGACACGGTGCCGTTCCACCCCTATTTCACCGCCAAGGACGGCTTCGGCGTCGGCGTTTTCCTGCTGCTCTATGTCGCGATGGTGTTCTTCGCGCCGAACTATCTCGGCCACCCCGACAACTATATCGAGGCGAACCCGCTCTCGACGCCCGCGCTGATCGTGCCGGAATGGTATTTCTGGCCGTTCTACGCGATGCTCCGCGCCTTCACGGTGGACTTCATCCTGCCGGCAAAGCTGTGGGGCGTGCTGGCGATGTTCAGCGCGATCCTGCTGCTGTTCTTCTTGACCTGGATCGACCGGTCGCCGGTGCGCTCGACCAACTATCGCCCGCTCTACAAGCCGTTCTTCTGGGTGTTGGTCCTGGACGTGCTGGTGCTCGGCTATTGCGGCGGCAGCCACGCGGAAGAGCCGTATCTGATGATCTCGCAGATCGCGACGATGTACTATTTCGCGCACTTCCTGATCATCCTGCCGATCGTCTCCGCGATCGAGCGTCCGAAGCCGCTGCCGAACTCGATTTCCGAATCCGTGTTGCACGGCGAGGAAAAGGAATCGGCGCCGCTCGGGGCAGGCGGCGTTCTGCCCGGCACCCAGCCGCAGCCCGCGGAATAAGAGGTCTAATCCATGATTCGGATTATCGGATTTTTCGTCGGGCTCGGCTTCAGCCTCGTCCTTGCGATCGCCTTCTTCACGGGCGCCTACAACCAGATCACCAATCCGCCTGCGGAGACGGCGGAGAAGGAATTCCACCTTCATCCGAAGCCGCTGGCGTTGGAGAGCAACGGGCCGTTCGGCAAGTTCGACCGCGCCCAGTTGCAGCGCGGCTTCCAGGTGTTCAAGGAAGTCTGCTCGGCCTGCCACTCGCTGAAATATGTCGCGTTCCGCGATCTGAAGGATCTCGGCTACAGCGATGCCGAAGTGAAGGCGATCGCCGACCAGTGGGTGATCCAGCAGCCGTCGATCAACCCGGACACCGGCGAGCCATCGACCCGCAAGTCGGTGCCGGCCGATCACTTCCCGGCGCCGTTCGCCAACGAAGTCGCCGCGCGCGCCGCCAACAACAACGCGCTGCCGCCCGACCTGTCGCTGATGACCAAGGCGCGTGAGGACGGCCCCGCCTATGTCCACTCGCTGCTGACCGGCTATCGCGACCAGCCGGCGGAGCTGATCAAGAAGTTCCCGGCGAGCAAGACGCCGCCGGGCCTGCACTACAACCCCTATTTCGCGAACCTGAACATCGCGATGCCGCCGCCGCTCGTCAGCGATGGGCAGGTCACCTATGCCGACGGCACCAAGGCGACGGTCGACCAGATGTCGCAGGACGTCGCGGCGTTCCTGACCTGGACGGCCGAGCCGAAGCTCGAACGGCGCCACTCGATCGGCGTGGCCGCGTTTATCTTCCTGCTCGTGTTCTCGGTGCTGACCTACATGTCGTACCAGAACATCTGGGCCAGCAAGAAACGCGAACTCGCGCACGGATGAGCCCGGACGAGCTGAAATCGCTCGTCCGGACCATCCCGGACTTTCCGAAGCCGGATATCCAGTTCCGCGATATCACGACGCTGCTGATCGACGGCCGCGGCTTCGCTGCAGCCGTCGACGCGCTGGTGGAGCTGGCGCGGCCCTATGGCGCTGACCTGATCGCCGGGATCGAGGCGCGCGGCTTCATCTTTTCGGCGCCGGTTGCGCGGGCATTGGGCGCCGGGCTGCTGCCGGTCAGGAAGCCGGGCAAGCTGCCGGGGCCCAGGATCGGCGTCGATTATGCGCTGGAATACGGCACCGACCGGCTGGAAATCCATGAAGGCGCATGCCTTCCGGGCCACCGCGTGGTGCTGGTCGACGATCTGATCGCAACCGGGGGCACCGCGCTCGCGACGGTTTCGCTTCTCCGCCAGGCCGGCGCCGATGTTCCCGCCGCGTTGTTCGTCATCGACCTGCCAGAGCTCGGCGGCGCCGCGCTGCTGAACGAAGCAGGCGTTGCGGCGCAGGCGCTGATGTCGTTCGAGGGGCATTAACCTTCCTCATCCATCCAATTGCTGCGGCGATTAACGTTCCCGTAGCCATTCCCGGACTAGGCCGTGGGTGTGAATATGGGGGCATCTCGGAACGGGCGCGAAACGACGTTGGTCGCCGCGCTGGCGGCTTTGCTGCTGCTCCTGTTTCTGGCCGCTCCGACCCGCGCCGCCGAACCGCTCCGCCTCGAAGAGGGATGCCGGATCGCGGCCGACGCCAAGCTGAAGCTGCCGCAGGCGCTCGCGCGCCTAGATCGCTGCGCAGGCCGCACGCCCAAGAACTATGTCGGCACGATCTGGGTCGATTATCCACAGATGCCGACCAACCTGACCATCGCCAGAACGTGGCGGCTGGTGCTCGACAATCATGTTTCGAGCGCGGTCGACGTGTGGCTGATCGGGCCCGACGGGCCGGCGCAGCACTATCGCTACGATCCGAACGCGCCGGACCGCGAATGGGCGGCGGGCAATTACCTGTCGATGCTGGTTTCGCCTGAGCGGCCGATCAGCCGCATCGTCGTCCGCCTGACCGATGCGCAGAACCACAGCTATGTGCGTGCGCCGAAAATCGCGCGGGCCCGCTATTTCGTGCCGATCGAGCGCGACCAGGCGTCGCTGTACGGCATCGGCGTCGGCATGCTCGCGCTGACGATCCTGTTCCACCTCAGCCTCTTCGTCGCGATGCGCCGCCGCTTTCAGCTGTTCTACTGCGCGCATGTCGGGCTGCTGCTGATCTACGGCCTCAGCTATTCGGGCATCATCCACATTTTCGTGCCCAGCCTGACCGCGAGCGGGAATTCGGCGCTGCTGAGCTTTGCGATGACCGCGGCGACGGCGACGGGCATCGGCTTCGTGATCGAGTTCCTCGGCACCAGCACCCCGTTCTGGCTGCGGCGCTGGGCGGCCGGTGCTGCCTTCGCATCGATCGCGGCGGCGGTGGTCAACGCGGCGGCGCCCCAGAGCTGGAGCTATCTCCTTTACTTCGGCGCCAATCTCGTCGCGCTGCACGCAATCCTGCTGACTGCCGGAATTGTCGCACGGGCGTGCGCGCTGCGCGTGCCGATGGCGAGCGCGATCGCGCTGGCTTGGGCGATGCCGATGACGGTCTCGCTGATGTACCCGGCGCGCACTTTCGGGCTGATCGGCGACGGGATGCTGCCCGACGGGCTGATGATGTTCGCAGCGACCGTCGAGTGCCTGATCCTGTCGCTGCCGGTCGCCAGCCGCATCCGCAAGCTGCGCATCGAGCATGAGCGTGCGCACGAACGCCATGTGATGCTGGAACGCCAGGCGCAGACCGACGCGCTGACCGGCCTCGCCAACCGCCGCGGGTTCGGCGAAGCGATCGCGCGCGCCGCTGCCGGCCATGGCGAGCCCATGCCCCTTGCGCTGCTCGTCATCGACATCGACCATTTCAAACGGGTCAACGACCATCACGGCCACGCGACCGGCGACGCGATCCTCCGCCATGTCGCCGCGCATGTCGCGCGGGTGGCTGGCTCAGGCGCGATCGTCGCCCGCTATGGCGGCGAGGAATTCGTCGTGGCGCTGCGCAACCACGACCTGATGCGCGCCGGCACGATCGCCGAGCGGATCCGCGTGAGCATGGGCGTGACCTTCGATACCGAGGCGGACCTGCCCGGCGTCACCGTCAGCATCGGGGTCGCCGCCGGCTTCAGTGACGAGATCGAGACGATCCTCGCCGACGCCGACTGCGCACTCTACCGCGCCAAGAACGAAGGGCGGAACAAGGTGATGCTGGCAGACGGCCCGCTGATGTACGCGGCGGCGGCCTAGCCGCTAGGCTTCGGCGCCGCCGTTCGGCTTACGACGCGTGCTGGATCGGACCGGCACGTGGAGCACGTTTGCACGCGTGCGCACCGCCTCCTGCGATCGGTTCATCGCGCGCGCGACCTCGGGCAGCAGCTCGCCCGCGGCAAACCGCCGGCGCAGCTCCTCATCGGACTCTTCGTCCCACCGGGCGCCATGGCGCATACGCTTGATCATAAGAACCATTGCCTGTCCCTGTAACAGGCGGGGCGTTTACGAATCGTGCGCTGAACGGGCTCGGAATGGCGTTGTTATCTGGGAGAAATGTTCACGGGGCGCGACTTGCGGCGGCCTGTTCAGGTCGCCGGAACTCCGGCACGTCCGGGCCCATGCGACCGAATTCCGGGAACGCCGATCCATGCGGAGGGTTCGTCCACTCCGACAGAAACGGACTGGAATTCAGCATGAAGCGCGGATTGATCCTTGCGGGCGCAGTGGTGGTAACCTTGTCCGGCGCGGCAATCGCGCAGGCGAGCCTGACGCCGCCGCCCGACGAACCCGGCCATCCCACACCCACGCCGAGCCCGACGCTGATGCCCGACGAGCCGGGACAGCCAAGCCCGACGCCCACGGCCACGCCGAGCCCGACCCCGACCGAGACGCCGACGCCCACTCCCGAAGCCAACCCGACCCCGGACGCGACGCCAACGCCGCGGGCTTGATCGTCCACATGCCGGCGGCCGCTACGCGAGGAACGGCTTCGCGACCTCCGTCGGCACACGCGCGATCCGGCCGCTCGCACGATGGATGATCGCCCAGGTCGTCCTGGCTCGGACCTTCACCTTTCCGTCGGCGCCTCGGAACTCGAGATGCCGGTCGAAGCGCGCGCCGCGCGGCGGCTCGCCGACCCAGGTGCGGGCGGTGACGGTCTCGCCGGGCCCGACATTGCCGAGATAGTCGATCTCGTGCCGCACCACGACCCAGATATAGGCATCGATATGCGCGGGATCGGCCGCGGCCAGCCAATGGGCGGTGGCGACGTCCTGGATCCAGCGGACCCACACCGCATTGTTGACGTGCCCGAGCTCGTCGATGTCGGCCGCTGCCGGCGTGATCGAAAGCTCGAACGGCGTCGTCATCCGGCCAGGCCCAGCTGCCACAGCATGAAGGCGAATTCCTCCGCCGTCTCGCGCAGGCTTTCGAAGCGGCCGGATTTTCCGCCATGGCCGGCGCTCATGTTGGTCTTCATCAGCAGCAGGTTGGCATCGGTCTTGGTTGCGCGGAGCCTTGCGACCCATTTGGCCGGCTCCCAATAGGTGACGCGCGGGTCGTTCAGGCCGGCGGTGACCAGCAGCGGCGGATAGGGCTGGGCGCTGACATTGTCGTAGGGGCTGTAGCTGCGGATCAGATCGAACGCCGCCTTGTCCTCGATCGGATTGCCCCATTCCGGCCACTCGCCCGGGGTCAGCGGCAGCGTCGGGTCCAGCATCGTGTTCAGCACGTCGACGAACGGGACGTGCGCCGCAACCGCGCCCCATAGCTCGGGCGCTTCGTTGATGACTGCGCCCATCAGCTCGCCGCCCGCCGAGCCGCCGGCGATCGCGATACGGCCGGGCTCAGTGAAGCCGCGCTCGATCAGCCCGCGCGCGACATCGACGAAGTCGTGGAAAGTGTTGGTGCGCTTTTCGAGCTTGCCGTCCAGATACCATTGCTGGCCGAGATCGTCGCCGCCGCGGATATGCGCGATCGCGAACGCCATGCCGCGGTCGAGCAGGCTCAGCCGTGACGTCGAGAAGCCCGGCTCGATCGCCAGCCCATAAGCGCCATAGCCGTAAAGGTAGAGCGGTCCCGGCCGTGCGAAATCGCGCTTGTACACGATCGAGACCGGCACTCTGGTCCCGTCACGCACGGCAATCTCCAGCCGCTCGGTCGCATATTGCGAGGCGTCGTAGCCGGACGGGATTTCCTGTACCTTCAGGGTCGTCCGCTCGCCGGTCGCCACGTCATAGTCGAGCACGGTGCCGGGCGTGACCATCGACTCGTAGGACAGCCGAAGCTTCGTCACTTCATATTCGGGATTGTCGTCGAGCCCTGCCGAATAGCTCGCTTCGGGAAAATCGATCTGCCTTCCCGGCCCGCCGGCATAATCGTGCAGATAGACGCGATCGAGACCGTGCTCGCGCCCCTCGACCACGAAGAATCCGGCGAAGGTGCTGACGTCGGTCAGGTAGAAGTCGGCTGAAGGCCCGATCAGCTCCGTCCATTCCGACGGACGCTCGACCGGCGCGGTTACGAGGCGGAAATTAGTGTGGGTATCGTTGGTGCGGATGAACAGCGTGCCGTCATGCTCCTCGACGTCATACTCGCGGCCGGGCTTGCGCGCGGTGACCAGGATCGGCGCGGCGGAGGGATCGTCGAACGGCAGCAGCCGCACTTCGCTGGTGACATGATCGCCGGTACCGATCGCGATCCAGCGTCGCGACTGGGTGAGGCCGAGGCCGACCTGGAAGCCTTCGTCGGCCTCGCGGTAGAGCTCGACATCCTCGGCGACCGGGGTGCCGAGCCGGTGCAGCTTGGCGACGTCGATCCGCCAATGCTCGTTGACCAGGCCGTAGAGCAGCGACGTGCCGTCGCCCGCGAACAGGAACGCGCCGAGCGTCCCTTCGATCGTCTCCGGCAGATGCTCGCCGGTCTCCAGATCCTTGATCCGGATCGTGAACCGTTCCGAGCCATTGTCGTCGATCGCATAGGCGAGCAGCCGCCCGTCGGGGCTCACGTCCATGCCCCCTAAGCGGAAATACTCCTTGCCCTGCGCCAGTGCGGGCTCGTCGAGGATCAGGCTCTTCTCGCCGCCGGCAACGGGCGATCGCCACCATTTGCGATATTGGGCGCCTTCGTCGAATGAGCGCCAGTAGAGCCAGTCGCCGTCCTTTTGCGGCACCGATTCGTCGGCCTCCTTGATCCGGCCCCGCATTTCCGTGAACAGCGCGTCGACCAGCGCCTGGTGCGGCGCCATCGCGGCCTCGAAATAGGCATTCTCGGCGTTCAGATAGGCAAGGACGTCGTCGTCGGTGACTTCGGGATAGCCGGCGTCGCGCAGCCACGCATAGGGGTCCTCGATCGTGATCCCGTGATGGCTGATATGATGCGAGCGGCGCGCCGCGATGGGCGGCAAAGGAAGCGAGTTCATGCGGGCGCAGGTAGCCGGTACCTGCGCCCGATGGAAGTTAGCGGCAGCGGACGTTGCCCTTGTCGATCTCGCGCCCGGCCAGCGCGCCGGCGCCGGCGCCGAGAATCGTGCCGAGAGTCTTCGAGCCGCCCGGCGCGATGATGTTGCCCAGCACGCCGCCGGCGATGCCGCCGACGATCAGGCCGGTCGTGCCGTCGTCGCGCTTGCAATAATAGCGGCCGTCGCGGCCGACATAGATTACGTCATTGTTGGTCAGTACGCGTTCCGTGTAGCGCGGATCATCGCGATAATAGCGGTCCGCCCAGTAGCTGCCGCGATCATAACCAGTCGTGGCACAACCACCGAGCAGTGTGGCAGCCGTCGCAGCGGCAAGGATTGTCGTGCGCATCCCATTTCTCCTGTCTTCCCCGTCGCAGGGCTAACGAGCCGGAGCCGGAACGGTTTCCGCGTGGTCAACATCGTATTTACCAAGCCTTCACCGGCTGAGCGTTAGTCGTTGCGCATGGATAACGGTTCGCAGCTCGAAACCATCGCCACGGAAAGCGGGGAGATCATCACCCGCGAACGGCGCTACTCCGTCTATCTGCGCGGCGTGATCGGCCGATCAGGCTGCCGCAACCGGATGCCCCTTACCGTGCGCAACATCTCGGCCCGCGGGCTGAAGGGCGAATGTGCCTATCCGCCGCGTCCGAATGACGAAGTGGAAGTGGAGCTGCCCGGAATCGGCGTGCTCGTCGGCCATGTTCGCTGGGGCGACGGCATTGCGATCGGCATTGCCTTTGACGGACCGATCGACCCGACGCTTGCGTTTACGCGCAACCGCCCGGGCGTGCGCCGATCAGGGCTGTTCGCCGCCCATTAGAGGCAGGCTGGTGCTGAAATGAGGAGCCCTGCCCGGCGCCGTGGGGGTGGTTGGGGGAGCGACGCCGGGCAAGACGAGAGGCCCTCTGCCGCAACCAACAAAGATTAGGAATCGGCGGTCGATGGAGCGCCTGTCGCTGCGGCAGACGTCACATTCACGCGCCGAACGGGGCGATTGGCGCGCCGAACGTCACGCCGATGCGCGGCTCTGGGCTTCACGCGCCGGCGCCAGCAGCTCGTCCACGGACTCCCGATAGCTGCGCCCGACGGGGACTTCGGCACCTGCCTCCAGCCGCACGGCCATGGCACCGGTGGGTTTGCGCATCATCGCGACGATCGCGCTGCGGCGGCAGATCGCAGAGCGGTGCACGCGCGTGAATACCGAAGGGTCCAGCTTGATCTCCAGGCTCGACAGAGTGGCGCGGAGCAGGCCGCCCCCGGCGCTTGCGTGCAGCCGCACATAGTCGCCTTCCGCCTCGATCCATTCGATCGTCTCGACCGGCACGCGCACCGTCTCGCGCCCACGGCTGACCCAGAGCGCATCGGGCCAGCTGCTGTCGTTCGCGGTCTCCGGCGGCGCTTCGGGCGCTGGCGGTTCCGCGGCAGCGGCAGAACGCATTGCCGCGCCGGGCGCAAAGCTCAGGAATGCGAGCGCGCCGCCCGCGAAATAGCCGGCCCAGACCATCGTGAAGCGGACATGCCGCTCGAGCGGAACGGGCGCCCTGCCGAGGCTCGACGCGGCGACGAAGTCTGTCAGCGCCCGGCCCAGGATCATCACGACGCAGCAGCCGATCGCTGCCGCACCCAGCATCCGCGCACGATCCTTGAAGCTGCGATGGGCGATGCGGTCGGCCAGCCGGGTGAAGCCGAAAAACAGCAATGCCCCGAGCAAGGTCGCCACCAGGCGGCGGGTCTGCCAGATCGACGAGGGATATTCGTCCTGCAGCTGGTTCCAGGTCAGGAACAGCAGATAGGTCGCGGCCCAGAAGCCGAACGCGCAAACGATGCGCAGCCGCTCACGGGCGGATGAGCGTTCGAGCAGGTATGGCATGCGGTATCAGATAAGGGTTTCGGGGCGCGGACGAAAGCTATTCCAGAATATTTTGCAGATTGGAGTCCGGCGGCGGCGATGCGGAGGAGTCGTCGGGCGCCCAGACCTGGACAGCGAACCAGATGACGCCGGCGGCCCAGATCAGCGCTTTCCAGCGGCTCCGGAACAGACGCGAATAACCGAACATAGGGGAATCTTGTCGCGCAAATCGCTTACTCAGTCGTGAAGATTTGGTTCGTGGCGGCGGGATGTGACACGTGTCACACCCAGGCGCGGCGAATCGGGGCAGAACGCCCTCAGTTTTGTTGCGTAAGCGTGGTAGCATGGCTTGACCGGAGACGGTGATGAACGCCGAGGATTTGTCGCGAATCATGTCCAGCAGCGCACTGCTCTCGTCGTGGGGAGCAGCCGAACTGCAGGACCTGCTGGAACGCGCGGCGCTGTGCCCGATGAAGAAGGGCGACGTGCTGCTGCACCAGGGCGATCGCGGCGATTACCTGATCATCCTGCTCGACGGCACGATCCGCGTCAGCATGGTCGCGTCGAACGGGCGCGAGATCATCCTCGATTATCTGGAGCCGGGCAGCGTGCTCGGCGAGATCGCGCTGCTCGATGGCGGCGAGCGGACGGCGAGCGCGACCGCGCTCGGCGAAGGCCAATATATGAAGCTCGGTTCGCCGGCATTCCGCGAAGTGCTGGAACGGCATCCGAGCGTCGCCTGGCGGCTGCTCAGCGAAATGGCGCGGCGGCTGCGCAACGCGAACAACACGATCGAGAGCGACCGCGCCTATGCCTCCGGCCCTCGGCTGGCGCGGTCGCTCCAGCGGCTGATGCAGAATGGCGCAGAGGGTGTTGCCCTGAAACTCAGTCAGAGCGAGCTCGGCGCGTTCGCCGGCATCAGCCGCGAAAATATCAACCGCCAGCTTGGCGCCTGGTCGGATGCCGGCATCGTCGCGCTGGAACAGGGACGCGTCCGCGTCCTCGACATGGAGATTCTGGAAGAGATCGCGATGGCGGCCGAGTAGCTTAAGGCCGTCGCGCCGGCTCCCGGGCATGTAGGCCCGGCCCGGCGATCCCGTCGCCATGTCTTCCACGAACAGGGGCGGCCGTGCCAGGGGGCCGGCCGCCCCGCATTCCCCTTGCTGCCGGGCCTTCCGGCGCCCTGCCAATTCGCCTAGACGCGCAGCGATGTTCGATGTTGCTCCGACCGAATTGCTGCTGTGCGCGGTGGTTGCGCTGGTGGTGATCGGCCCCAAGGATTTGCCGAAGGCGATGCGCGTGCTGGGCTATTGGGTCGGCCGCGCCCGTGGCGTCGCGCGCCATTTCCGCTCCGGCATCGACGCGATGATCCGCGAATCCGAGCTCGCCGAAATGGAAAAGAAATGGGCCGAGGAGAATGAGCGCATCATGCGCGAGCATCCGGTGGCCGAGGACGCGCCGCAGATGCTGCCGCTGCCCGAGCCCGAGGTGCCTTCACCGCCGCCTGCCGCCGAACCGGAAGGCGAGCGGTGAAGGACATCGACGAAACGCGTGCGCCGCTGCTCGATCACCTGATCGAACTCAGGCGCCGGCTGCTCTGGTCGCTCGCGGCGCTCGCCGCCGCGTTCGGCGTCTGTCTTTATTTCGCGCGGCCGATCTTCGCGTTCCTGGTGCAGCCGCTGCTGAAGGCGGGCCAGGGCCGGCTGATCTACACCGATATTTTCGAGGCCTTCTTCGTCAATGTGAAGGTCGCGTTCTTTGCGGCGATCATGGTCGCCTTTCCGATCATCGCCAGCCAGATCTGGAAGTTCGTTGCGCCTGGCCTCTACAAGAATGAAAAGCAGGCGCTGCTGCCGTTCCTGCTGATGACGCCGGTTCTGTTCGGGATGGGCGCGGCGCTGGCCTATTATTTCGCGATGCCGGTCGCGCTGCATTTCCTGCTGGGTTTCCAGGGCAATGTCGGCGGCGTGCAGCAGGAGGCGTTGCCGGGCATTGGCAATTATCTGAACTTCGTCACCAAATTCATGTTCGGCTTCGGCGTGGCGTTCCTGACGCCGGTGCTGCTGATGCTGCTGGAGCGGGCGGGGATCGTCACGCGCGACCAGCTGGTGCGCGGCCGCCGCTATGCGATCGTGATCGTGTTCGTGATTGCCGCGGTGCTGACGCCGCCGGATATCGTGTCGCAGCTGCTGCTCGCGACGCCGCTGATCCTGCTGTACGAATTCGCGCTGATCGCGATCTGGTTCACCGAAAAGCGGCGGCAGAAAAAGGCCTCCGCGGCGGCTGCCGAGGAGGCCTGATCGGATCCGGTCGTCTCAACGCCCGTTGATGGCGTCTTCGGTTTCATGGCTGGCGGACTGAAGATCCTTGCCGGCGCCGCTGACGGTGTTGCAGCCCGCGACGAGCAACGATCCGGCGACCAGCGCCAACGCGATCGATTTGCGAAGCATCATGTGTCTCCTATTCGCGCGACCCACGCGCGTGCGGTTCAAAATGCGCGAGCCGCAAAGCTGTTCCGCATCCGAAAAGGGCCGCGGGTTCCGGTTGTGCAAAGATAAAATCTGGGCCCGGAGACGTCACCGGGGGGAGGCTGACGTGTCCGGGCCCATTGTCTTGGACAGCGAGAGCGGGGGGGCAAAAGGTCGCTATCCGAGGTGCAGAACGTGCCTCGCGGGCGCCGGTTCCCGCCGCTGAAAATAATTTTTCGAATTATTCGGACGCGGGGGGCACAGGGTCGGGGACCAGCGGGAAACAGACCTTGAACGCGCCGGCCGGCTCGCGCTCGAACGGGTTGCGCAGCTGGCGGGCAAGGCCTTCGAGCACGCGGCCGTAGCGGCCCGCCAGCAGGCTTCGGAGCGCGTCCGAATCCTGCAGCGCCGGCGACCCGACCAGCAGGCAGGCGCGGTCGGGATCGCCCTGGCGCACCACCGACACGCGGATCGATGCCGACGGGTCGATCGTCATCGCCAGCTCGATCAGCTCGGTCGTCAGGAAGGCGAGAGGGATCGCGGTGTCCTGGCCGACATAGACCGCCGGCACGTCGATCAGGATCGCCAGCCGGTTCGCTTCGCCCGGTGCGGTCGCGCGCAGATTGGCGCTGAGCTCGCCGATCAGCGACCGCAGGTTGACGCCACGATTTTCCTCCAGCTCCGCATAATGGTTGCGGTGCACGACCGCGAGCGCGTCGACGCGCCGCGCGATGGTGGCGTAGGCGGCGCCAGCCTCAGGACTTAGCGCCGCGCGCGCATGCAGGTTGATCAGGCTGGAGACGACCTGCAGGTTGTTCTTGACCCGGTGGTGCACCTCGCGCGTCAGCCGCGTCTGGCGTGACAGGCCGCGGGCCAGCTCGTCCTCGTGCGCGGCGACGGTTCGGCTGATGGTTTGGAAGGTCTCGCCCAGCTCTTCGATCTCGCGCGCGGGAACGGCCATGCGCCGCAGCGGATTGGCGATGTCGCCCGGCTGATAGCCGGCGATGTTGGCGCGCAGCTGACCGAGCGGGCCGATCACCAGCCGGTTGACCACCAGCCAGGCGGTCAGCACCGCGACCAGCCACATGATCAGCGGCAGCGACATGGTCAGCATCTCGGCCGGCGTGAAGGGGACGCTGCGTACGTCGAACATCAGCGACAGCGGCGTGCCCGGAATGTGGGTCGTCACCGTCTCGTGCCGCTGGAGCGCGCCGGGCCGGTAATCGCGGATCAGCGACAGCGTCTGCTCGCCCTTGCTGATCGACAGGCTGTAGGGCGCGACGAAGGTGGCCGGCTGCAGGATGCCGGCCAGCTGCCCCTTCGGATAGAAAGCGAGCGCGATAAAGCTGCGCGTGTCGCCGGGTAGCGTCAGCGTCAGCCCGTCGCTGGACAGGTTGGCAATCATGTCGCCGCCCAGATCAGGCGATGCGCGCCGCGCGGCGACCGCTGCCGATCCGCAGACCAGCCGGCCGGTGCGGGTGACGATCGCGAAACGGGTCGGCTCGTTGAACGAGGTCGCAAGCACGCTGAGGGTGCGGCCGCAGGTCGACGCCTCGTTGCCGCCGCGCTCCAGCAGATTGGCCGCCGAGCGGAGCGCCGCCGAATCGACCGACAGCTCGGACGCGAGCCGGCGCGCGCCTTCGGACGAAGCGATGCGAACCGTGGCGCGCCGCTCCAGATCGGCGCTGCGCGATATCTGCAGAGAAGCAAGCACAGCCAGCAGCCCCAGCGGCAGCAAGGCAATGCTCAGCAATATGATCAGGCGGAAACCGGCGGAGAGACGGGAAAACCGGTCAAGAACCGCTGCAGTCACCGCGCGCGCGGGGGCAGCGCTGGCCATCGGCAAATGCTATTTGAGCTTGCCGAGGAGGTCCAGCATCTCCTGGGGAATTTCCTCGCCGACGGCCTTTTCGTACACCGATCGCAGCGCCTGACCGACGCTGCTGTCCGGCGCGGTGCCTTTGGGCCTCGCAGCTTTCCGTTCAACTTTGCGCTTGGCGTTCGGAACCAACACTACCCCCCAACAACCGGCTCATGGCCGACATGCATAGGATTTGATTGCACCCACAAGAGGCGCGCAGGCGCTGATAGCCGCCTGTCGCCGGTCGTGAAACTAAATATCGTTTCGTTTGTTCCACCACGGCGCCAGAATATTTTTCCCGTCCGGCGCTTGGGGGGAGGGGGCTTGCCAAGCCTGCGAAGCCCGATCCATGGGACGGACTACAGAGCTTGGAGACTTGCCCACATGTCGCTTGGTCAACAACTGGCCCCGCACCTGCCTTTCCTTCGCCGCTACGCCCGCGCCCTCACCGGCAGCCAGCAGCACGGCGATTCCTATGTTAAGGCGGCGCTGGAGGCGATCGTTCAGGCGCCCGATCAATTCCCGCGCGACGTCGACCCGCGGCTGGGTCTCTACAAGACGTTTCAGGCGATCTGGGGCTCCGTCAACGTCGCCAACGACGACGAGCCGGACACCGGCCCCGAGGGCAGCGACAACGAATCGATCGCGCGTGCGCGGCTCGCCCGCATCACGCCGCTGCCGCGCCAGGCACTGCTGCTGACCGCGATGGAAGGCTTCACGCCCGAAGACACCGGCTATCTGATCGACGCGGATGCGGACGAGGTCGACCGGCTGGTCAGCGAGGCGCTGTCCGAAATCGAGGAGCAGACCCGCGCCGAGGTGCTGATCATCGAGGACGAGCCGATCATCGCGATGGATCTGGAAACGATCGTCCGCGATCTCGGGCATGACGTGACCGGCGTCGCCGTCACCCGCGACGAAGCGGTGGCGCAGGCCAAAGCCCACCGCCCGGGTCTTGTGCTCGCCGACATCCAGCTGGCCGACGACAGCTCGGGCATCGACGCGGTCAAGGACATCCTGTCCGAATTCACGGTGCCGGTCATCTTCATCACCGCCTTCCCGGAGCGGCTGCTGACCGGCGAACGGCCGGAGCCGACCTTCCTGATCACGAAGCCGTTCCAGCGTTCCACGGTGAAGGCGGCGATCGCGCAGGCGCTTTTCTTCGACCGGGCGACCGTTCCGGCGTAAATGTCGGAACTTGCCACGGTTGGCCGCGTTATCGTGGGGTCCATCCGTGGCAGGGGCGAAATGAAAATGGCGGAAGAAGAAGTCCATCGTACGGCAACGGAAGCCCGCGCGGCCTCGAAGCCGGGCGTGACCCGGTACGTGCTGGCGATCGGGCTCGCGCTTGTGATTCTCGCCTACATCGTCATCCTGCTCGTCTGACGCGCGCCTCCCGGCGCGCCTGTCTACGATCCTCGCATCCCAAGGTTTTGAATGGCCGAAGCCCACGCCCGTCGTATCGAACATCATGACGAGCCGGACGCCGTCCCGCACGCGGCGCTGTCGGACGACGAATTCCGCGAGCAATTGGGATTGGTGATCCCGCACCTGCGCGCGTTCGGACGGTCCCTGTCGGGCAATCGCGATACGGCCGACGATCTGGTCCAGGAAACGCTGTTGAAGGCATGGGCGGCGCGCAAGCGCTTCCAGGCCGGCACCAACATGCGCGCCTGGACCTTCATCATCCTGCGCAACCTGTATCTCTCCCAGATGCGCCGCGCGCGCTTCAAGGGGGAGTGGGACGATCTGGCTGCCGACCGGCTGCTCGCCGCGCCCGCCAGCCAGGACCGCCATGTCGAGCTTGCCGACATGCAGCGCGCGCTGATGCACCTGCCGCAGCCGCAGCGCGAGGCGCTGATCCTGGTCGGCGCCGGCGGCTTCGCCTATGAGGAAGCGGCGGAAATCTGCGGCGTCGCGGTCGGCACGATCAAGAGCCGTGTCGCGCGCGGCCGCGTTGCGCTGGAGTCGCTGCTGACCGAGGGCGCACTGCCGTCGCGCCGCGAAAGCCCCGGCCATGGCCATGGCGGCGCGCTCGAGACAATCATGGATCAGGTCGACGATCTCAGCCGCGACGTGGAGATCGTCGCGGGCGAACGGGACGAAGGGGAAGAGAACGCCTAGACCGCGATGCGGTCGAGCCGGTCGAGGCAGGCGCGCATGTCCGCAGGCAGATCGAAGCCGTCGCGGAACGCAACCTGTAGCGCGCGGCCCACGCCTTCAGCCGGCGACGGCCTGGAAACGGCGATGAACCGGCCTCCCGACATGGTGCGCTCTTTGTGTCCACGATTGAACATATCGGGTCCAACGCGCCACCCTGAATAAGGGTTTCCTCGGTGTTGCAGCCGGAACAAAGCCCGGTCAAAGACTGTGGCATGGATGTAACAACCTCCGCGCGGTTGTCGGAATCTCTCGGACGGGCGGCGCGGCATGCGCCGTTCCTCCGGGCGCAGATCGAGCGCCATGCCGATCTCGCTGAGTTGCTGGCCGCAGGGAAGCTCGCGGAAGCGCTCGCTTGCTGCGGCATCGGCGAGGCGGAGATTTCGATCGGCCGGCGGCTGCGGCTGGAGCGGGCGCGCACGGCCCTGGTGCTCGGCATCGGCGACCTGGCCGGTGCGCTGCCGCTCGAGAGGGTCGTCGAAGGGCTGAGCGAGCTCGCCGACCGTAGCCTCGACGCCGCGATCGCCGCCGCGATCGACGAACGCACGCCCGGCGAACCGTCGCGCGGCTTTGCCGTGATCGCGCTCGGCAAGCATGGCGGGCGGGAGCTCAATTATTCGTCCGATATCGACCCGATCTTCCTCTACGATCCGGCGACATTGCCCCATCGCGGACGCGAGGAACCGGCGGAAGCGGCGGTGCGGATCGGCCGCCGCGTGATCGAATTGCTGCAGGCACGCGATGCCGATGGCTATGCGTTCCGGGTCGATCTGCGCCTCAGGCCGTCGCCCGAGGTGACGCCGATCGCGCTGCCGATCGACGCGCTGATCTCCTATTATGAATCCAGCGCCGTTGCGTGGGAACGCGCGGCGTTCGTCCGCGCGCGCGCCGCCGCCGGCGATCTCGCGCTGGGCCAGAGCTTTCTCGACGCGATCCGGCCGTTCGTGTGGCGGCGTTCGCTCGACTTCGGCGCGGTCAAGGAAATGCGGGCGATGTCGCACCGCATCCGCGCGCAGCACGGGCGCGAGGCGTTCGGTCCCGGCTATGATCTGAAACGCGGGCGCGGCGGCATTCGCGAAGTCGAGTTCTTCGCGCAGATCCACCAGTTGATCCATGGCGGGCGCGACCGGAACCTCCGCTCGCCGACGACGATCCCGGCGTTGCAGTCGCTCGCAGCAGCCGACATCATCGGCAGCAGCGAGGCCGAGAAATTGGCGAATGCTTATCGACTGTTCCGCACGATCGAGCATCGGCTGCAGATGGTCGACGACCGCCAGACGCACGAGCTGCCGCGCGAGGCGAAGGCGCTCGACAATGTCGCGCAATTGCACGGTTTGGAAACGGGCGCGGCGCTGCTCGACCTGCTGCGCCCGCAGGTGGAGACGGTCGGCCGCATCTATGACGCATTGGAGGATGGCGAGGCGAAAGGGCTGCCGGTCGGCGCTGCGCTGGCGCCCGCGCTGGCCGACGCCGGCTTCGACGCGCCCGATGCGGCGCGCACGGTGATCGAGCGCTGGCGTGGCGGCGGCGTTCGTGCGGTTCAGAGCCCGGCGGCGCGCGAGGCGCTGGAGGACGTGCTGCCCGGCCTGATCTAGGCGCTCGGCCGCGCGCCCGATCCGCAGGCGGCGCTGCACCGGATGGACGACATTGTCGGCCGGCTGCCGAGCGCGATCAATTTCTTCCGTCTGCTCGCCGCCCGCCCGCCGCTGCTGCGGCTGCTCGCCGATCTGCTGAGCCATGCGCCGACGCTCGCTGCGACGCTCGGTCGCCGGCCCGAACTGCTCGACGGGCTGATCGACGCGACCGCGTTCGATCCCGCGCCTGCGGTTCCGGAGCTTGTCCGCGCGTTCGCAGCCGCAGAGGGCGGTGACTATGAACGGCTGCTCGATCATGTCCGGCGTTCGGTCGGCGAGCGGCGCTTCGCCCTGGGCGTGCAGCTGATCGAAGGCACCAGCGATCCGCTCGACGTCGCCGCAGGCTATGCGCGTGTCGCCGAGGCCGCGCTCGACACGCTCGCGGCTGCGACGATCGATGACTACGCCCGGCAGCACGGCCGCGTGCCGGGCAGCGAGCTCGTGATCCTCGCGCTGGGCCGGCTCGGCGGCGTAGCGCTGACCCATGCGTCGGACCTGGACCTCATCTATCTGTTCACCGGCACGCTCGATGCGGCGTCGGACGGACCCAAGCCGCTGGAGGCGACGCGCTATTACAATCGCCTCGCCCAGCGCGTGACTGCGGCGCTGTCGGTGCCGACCGCGGCCGGGGCGTTGTACGAGGTCGACACGAGGCTGCGGCCGTCCGGCTCCAAGGGGCTGCTTGCGGTCACGATCGAATCCTTCGCAGACTATCAGCGCGAGAGCGCCTGGACCTGGGAGCATATGGCGCTGACGCGCGCGCGGCCGGTGTTCGGCTCGGATGCGGCGTGGGCGCGGGTGCAGGCGGTGATCGACGAGGTGCTGAACCGCCCGCGCGACGTCCGCCAGCTGCTGAAGGACGTTGTGTCGATGCGCACCGATATGGCACGGCACAAGCCGCCCGCCGGTCCGCTCGACGCCAAGCTGATCGAAGGCGGGCTCGTCGATCTCGAATTCTGCGTGCACGCGGTGCAGCTGGAGCATCGCACCGGCTTCGATCCGCGGCTGGGGCCGGCGATCGCAGCGTTGATCGGGCAGGGGCTGCTGCCGGCCGCGTTTGCGCCCGCGCACGACGTGCTGGCGCGGATGCTCGTCACGCTGCGGCTGGTCGCGCCCGATGCGGCAGCGCCGGACGGGCCGGCGCGCGCGCTGGTCGCCCGCGCCTGCGGTTTCGGGGACTGGGACGCGCTGCTTGAAGGCTATGGGGCCGCGCGGCAGAGCGTGCGCGAAATCTGGGCGCGGATCGTCGCGCGAAGCGAGGAGAGTTGACCATGGTCGGGGAACAGGCGCCGCAGGTGGCGTTCGAAGGGCCGGACGGGACCGAGACGACGCTGGCGGCTTGGCGCGGCAAGCCGCTGGTGCTCTATTTCTATCCGAAGGACGACACGTCCGGCTGCACGCGCGAGGCGCAGGACTTCACGGCGCTGGCCGACGATTTCGCCGCCGCCGGCGTCGCGCTGCTCGGCGTCTCCAAGGATACGGCGGAGAAGCACAAGAGCTTCACCGAGAAATATGGCCTCAAGGTCCCGCTCGGCACCGACGCCGACGGCAAGCTCCTCGAAGCGTTCGGCGCCTGGGTCGAAAAAAGCATGTACGGCCGCAAATATATGGGGATCGAGCGATCGACCTTCCTGATCGACAAGGACGGGAAGATCGCGCGCGAATGGCGCAAGGTGAAAGTGCCGGGCCATGCGGAAGACGTGCTGAAGGCAGCGCGGGCATTGTTGTAGTTTCGTCATTGCGAGCGCAGCGAAGCAATCCAGCCTGGCGTCGACGGCCGCTGGATTGCTTCGTCGCTCCGCTCCTCGCAATGACGGACCCAATGTTCGACATCTCCCAGGCCGCCCGCACCGTCCTCACCACGGCGGAGCCTTACGCCAAAATACGTGCCGCCCGCACGGCCGCGCGCGACTGGCGGCTGGGCCGGCTCGACCATGCCTTCTCCGTCGCCATGCCCGATCGCCCTGCGCGTCCGGCCGCGCCCGAGTTGCTGCCGCCGAACCGGATGCCGAAGCGTGGGCGCGCGGGTTCCGCGGCCTCGCGAATCGCGATGATCCATGCACTCGCCCATATCGAGTTCGTCGCGATCGATCTGGCGTTCGACATGCTCGGCCGGTTCGGCGCGCATTTCCCGCGCGCGTTCGCGGACGACTGGATGAGGGTCGGCGCCGAGGAAGCGATGCATTTCGCATTGCTCGACCGGCGGCTGCGCGCGCTCGGCAGCTTTTACGGCGCGCTCCCCGCGCATGACGGACTATGGCAGGCGGCGGAGGAGACCGCGCACGATCCGCTCGCCCGGCTGGCGGTGGTGCCGATGGTGCTGGAGGCGCGCGGGCTCGATATCACGCCGGCGACAATCGAGCGATTCGAAGCGGTTGGCGATTTGACGACGGCGCGCATCCTCACCCGAATCCTGGCCGACGAGGAGCGTCATGTCTGTGCCGGCACGCGATGGTTCGGTCATGGCTGTGAATCGGCGGGGCTCGACCCGATTCCGGCCTGGCAGCAGTTGGTCGCGCGCCATTTTCGGGGGTCGCTGAAGCCTCCGTTCAACGACTCGGCGCGCGAGCGGGCCGGTCTGGCCCGCGCTTTCTATATGGTAGGTTGTCATTAACCAGCTGATTGCAGACAAGTCCGGCAAGCCGAGCGGGGGGCTCCGCACGGCAAGGAATCACAAGGTCCGGCGCAAGGGTGATCGCCTGGACCGAGAGGTCGCCGGAAGGACGAGTCTTGTTCTCAACGCAAGCAAACGCGGTGCGCGCAAACGGGTTCCGCCGCATTTTCAATGTGAAAACGATTGCGCGCTCGGTTTTCGCCGTCGCGGTCGCGACCACGTCGGTCGCCGCGTCCGCCGATAGCGGCGATGCGCAGTACAAGGCGCTGTTCCAGTCCTGGAAGAGCATGGACCAGGTCGGCCAGACCCTGCCGGCGGACGAAGGCAGCATGTCGGTGCCGTCGCTGAAGCCGGTCGCGAATCTCAACTTCAGCAGCTTCTACGGCGTCCGTTCGGACCCGTTCCGCGGCACCGCGGCGATGCACGCCGGCGTCGACATTCCCGGCCCGACCGGCACCAAGATCTACGCGACCGCCGACGGCATCGTCGAGCGCGCGGGCTGGACCGGCGGCTATGGCAATCTGGTCGAGCTGGAGCATGGCCGCGGCCTCGAAACCCGCTACGGCCACCTGTCGAAGATCCTGGTGCAGCCGGGCCAGCGCGTGAAGCGCGGCGACGTGATCGCGCTGATGGGCTCGACCGGCCGTTCGACCGGCAGCCATCTTCACTATGAAGTCCGGATGGACGGCCGCGCCGTGAACCCGATTCCGTATCTCGATTCGGCCGAAATGGCGGTCGCGATGAAGCAGCGCGTAAACGCGATGACCGCTCCGCTCGCCCAGGGTGGCCCCGAAGGCGACACCGCCGGCACCAATTGATTTTCGAGCCAAGGGAGAGGAGAGCCGCCGGCCACGTTGCCGGCGGCTCTTTTCGTTCCTAAATCCAGGGGGTGAGCGACCCGATCCAGCTGACCTCTTCTGCCGCCCAGCGCGTTGCGGCAATCGCCGCGCGCCAAGGCAAGCCGGCGATCCTGCGCCTGTCCGTCGAAGGCGGCGGCTGCTCCGGCTTCCAGTATCGCTTCGGCCTCGCCGATGCAGTCGAAAGCGACGACCTGACCGTCGAGCGCGACGGTGTGACGCTGGTCGTCGACAGCGTCAGCCTCGATCTCGTCCGCGGCTCCGCCGTCGACTATGTCGAAAATCTCGGCGGCGCCGCATTCAAGGTCGAAAACCCGAACGCCGCGTCCGGCTGCGGCTGCGGATCGAGCTTTTCGGTCTGATCCCGTCCGGCTAGGTGGGGTGGATGCGCATCGCCACCTACAACGTGAACGGCATCAAGGCCCGGCTTCCCCGCCTGATCGAATATCTGGAGGAGCAGAAGCCGGACGTGGTCTGCCTGCAGGAGCTCAAATCCTCCGACGAGACCTTTCCCGAGGCCGAAGTGCGCGCGGCGGGCTATGGCGCGGCGTGGCACGGGCAGAAGGGCTTCAACGGTGTCGCGGTCCTCGCCAAAGGCGCCGATCCGGTCGAGCGGATGCGCGGCCTGCCCGGCGACCCGGACGACACGCACAGCCGCTATCTCGAGGCCGAAGTGGACGGCGTGGTCGTCGCGTCGATCTATCTGCCCAACGGCAATCCGCAGCCGGGGCCCAAATTCGACTATAAATTGCTCTGGATGGAGCGGCTCTGCGCCCATGCGGCGGAGCTGCTGGCAGAGGAGCGCCCGGTGGTGTTGGCCGGCGATTATAATGTGATCCCGACCGACGCCGACACTTTCTCCGTCTCGGCAATGGCCCAGGATGCGCTGATGCAGCCGGAAAGCCGCCAGGCCTTCCGCCGGCTGCTCTACCAGGGCTGGACCGACGCCTTGAAGACGCGCCACCCGGTCACGCCGCTCTGGACCTTCTGGGACTATCAGGCCGGCTGCTGGCAGCGCGACGCGGGCTTTCGCATCGACCATCTGCTGCTGAGCCCGCAGGCTGCCGACCGGCTGGCCGATGCCGGCGTCGACAAGAGCTATCGCGGCCGCGAAAAGGCGAGCGACCACGCCCCGACCTGGGCGCTCCTTCGGGACTAGTCGCTTTGTTAACCAAAACACGGTAAACGCGGCCGAAACTTTTGGGGCGTGCGGATTGAAACGGAGCACAAAGCTGCTCGTGCGAGGTCTGGCCGGAGCGGCAATGCTGTTCGGGCTGGCCGGCCTTGCGGTGATGACGCCGGGCTTGGCCGCGGGCGAAGGCGGGCCGCTGATCATCCCGCTCGATCCGCCGCCGCCGCCGCCCCCGATGCCGGGCGTCGCCGGACCCGCCGGGGCGCCGCTGGTGGTGATCGATGCCGGTCATGGCGGCTATGATCTCGGCGCCAAGGCCGCGACCGGCGAGCTGGAGAAAGACCTGACGCTCGCGGTCGCGCGCTCGGTGCGCGACGCGCTGGCGCGGCACGGCCGTGTCCGGGTTGCGCTCACGCGCAGCGACGACCGTTTCCTCGCATTGCGCGAACGCTATGAAATGGCGCGGGAGCTGGGCGCATCGCTGTTCCTGTCGATCCACGCCGATTCCGCGGGCGCCGACGAACAGGCGCATGGTGCGACGCTCTACACCCTGTCCGAAGTCGCCACGGACGCCGAGGCTGCCGCGCTCGCCAACCGTGAGAACAAGGCCGACATCGTCCGCGGCGTCAATCTGAGCGGCCGGAGCGAGGCCGTCACATCGATCCTGATCGATCTCGCCCAGCGCGAATCGCTCGAGGACGCCGCCGGCTTCACCAACCTGCTCTATCGCGAGGCGCGGCCGGTGCTGCCGTTCCGGCGCGATTATCATCGCAAGGCGGCGTTCGTGGTGCTGAAGGCGCCGGACGTGCCGTCGGTGCTGCTGGAAACCGGCTACATTACCAACGATGCCGATTTGAACCTGCTCGCCTCCGACGACAGCCGCGCCCGGGTCGGCGCGGCGGTGGCAGGCGCGATCGAGATTCACTTCGCAAAGCGCTTCGCCAGCCGGTGATATCCGGTTCCAAAGCTGCCGAAACTTGCTAGAGCCGGGAGCGGATGGAACAGTCTGAGACGGCAGGCTCGCGCTTTACCCTGAAGCGGGCGGGTGATTATCGGCAAAAGCTGGGCGAGCTGTGGACGCGGCGCTGGTTCCGCTGGGCCGCCTACGCCGCCGGCCTGCTGCTGATCGGCTATGCGCTGATCTGGGTGCTGTTCGCCCGCGATCTGCCCTCGGTCGACAAGCTGCGCACCTACCAGCCGCCGCTGCCGACCAATGTACGCGCGATCGACGGCACGCCGATCCATTCCTATGCCCGCGAACGCCGCGTCCAGCTTTCCTATCCGGAATTCCCGCAGCAGCTGGTCCATGCCTATATCTCCGCCGAAGACCGGACCTTTTTCAGCCATGGCGGCGTCGACTATCCGGGCATCGTCTCGGCGATCATCACCAATCTGACGCACAGCGGCCGTCCGGTCGGCGCGTCGACGATCACCCAGCAGGTCGCGAAGAACCTGCTGCTGGGCAACGAGCTCAGCTATCGGCGCAAGATCCGTGAGGCGCTGCTCGCCTACCGGATCGAGGATGCGCTGAGCAAGGAGCAGATCCTCGAACTCTATCTGAACCAGATTTTCCTCGGCCGGAACGCCTATGGCGTGCAGGCGGCGGCGCGCGCCTATTTCGACAAGGACGTGGCGCAGCTGACGCTGCCGCAAATGGCCTATCTCGCGATTCTGCCCAAGGGGCCGTCCAACTACGATCCCGAACGCCACACCGAACGCGCGCTCGCCCGGCGCAACTGGGTGCTGGGCGAAATGCTGCGCAACGGCTTCATCAGCAAGGCCGAGCATGATGCGGCGGTCGCCTCGCCGCTCGGTACCGTGCCGCGGCAGGGGACGCGGTTCGAATCCAATGCCGGCTATTTCCTCGAAGAGGTCCGGCGCGAGCTGATCCAGCGCTACGGCGCGACTGCCGAGGATGGGCCGAACAGCCTCTATGCCGGCGGCCTGTGGGTGCGGACGTCGCTCGACCCGCGGCTGCAGCAGCTGGCCGAAACGGCGCTGCGCGACGGTCTGGTCCGCTACGACCGCGGCAAGGGCTGGCACGGCCCGATCAAGAAGCTGTCGATCGAAGGCAATTGGGCGCAGCGCCTCGCCGCAGCCAATCTGGGCGCCGGCTATACCGACTGGCGGGTCGCGATCGTGCTCGAGAAATCCGGCGGCGAAGCGAAGCTTGGCTTCCAGAGCGGCGATACCGGAACGATGCCGGCCTCTGCAGCGAGCATGCCGGTCGCAGGGAAGGGGGGCACCACTTTCGGCGCGCTGAAGCCGGGCGATGTGATCGCTGTCGAGGAAGACAACGGCGTCTGGGAACTGCGCTCGATCCCTGCCGTGTCCGGCGCGATGGTTGTCGAGGACCCGCACACCGGCCGCATCATGGCGATGCAGGGCGGGTGGGACAGCCGCATCCATGCCTTCAACAATGCGACCCAGGCGCTGCGGCAGCCCGGCTCCACGATCAAGCCGTTCGTCTACGCCGCTGCGCTCGACCAGGGCATGACGCCCGCGACGCTGATCGTCGACGGACCGTTCTGCGTCTACCAGTCGGCGCTGCTGGGCCAGAAATGCTTCCGGAACTTCTCCGGCGGCTATGCCGGCCCGCAGACCTTGCGCTGGGCGATCGAGCAATCGCGCAACCTGATGACGGTGCGCACCGCGTCGCAGACCGGCATGGACAATGTCGTGCGCACGATCGCGCGTATGGGCATCGGCAACTACAAGCCGTTCCTGTCGATCGCGCTTGGGGCGGGCGAGACGACGGCGCTGAAGATGACGAACGCCGTGTCGCAGCTGGTGGCCTTGGGCCGCGAGCTGAAGCCGACGCTGATCGACTATGTGCAGGACCGGAACGGCAAGGTCATCTTCCGCACCGACAGCCGCTGCGCGCTGATGCGGACCTGCAATGCGAAGGATTGGGACGGCAAGCCGATGCCGCGTCCGCCCGCGCGCGGCCGCCAGCTGATGGACCCGATGACGGCGTATCAGATCGTCCATATCATGGAAGGCGTGGTGCTGCGCGGCACCGCCCAGACCTTGCGTGAGCTGAACCGGCCGCTGATCGGCAAGACCGGCACCACCAGCGGGCCGACCAACGTCTGGTTCATCGGCGGATCGCCCGACCTGATCGGCGGCATCTATCTGGGCTATGACCAGCCGCGGCCGATGGGCGGCTATGCCCAGGGCGGCACGCTCGCCGCGCCGATCTTCAAGCAGTTCGCGCGCGAGGCGCTGAAGGACATGCCGATCGTCTCGTTCCGGGCGGCGCCGGGCATCCGCATGGTCCGGATCGACCGCCGCTCCGGGCGTAAGGTGTTCGGCACCTTCCCGTCGCTGACCGAGCCGAAGCCGGCCGTGATCTGGGAAGCGTTCAAGCCGGAAAGCGAACCGCGGCGCACGATCAGGCGCGAAGAGATCGCCGCCCGGCCGAAGGAAAAATTGCTTCCGCCCGACGTTCCGGTCCGCCAGGGACCCCGCGACAGCGAGTTCCTTGAGCGCGAAGGCGGGATTTACTAGCTCTGCTGCCGTAAGGCGGCAGAGCGTGTCCCGGCGAAGGCCGGGATCCAGGACAGAGACTTGAACGGCGGGGGCGAGGAAGTGGATTCCGGCCTTCGCCGGAATGACGAAAGAGGTTTCGAATGCGCGCCGAAGCGCAAGCCTATGTCGACCAGATCAACGACGCGCTCGCGCTGCTCAGGCGATTCCTCGACTGGGACCGCGCGCTGCGGCGCCTCGACGAGCTCAATGCGAAGGTCGAGGACCAGTCCCTCTGGAACGATCCGAAGCAGGCGCAGGCAGTGATGCGCGAACGCCGCCGGCTCGACGAGGCGATTACGGCGACGCGCGCGATCGAGCGCGAGCGCGACGACACGGTCGAGCTGATGGAGCTGGCCGAGGCCGAAGGCGACGAGGCGCTGGTCGACGAAGGCGTGGCGAGCCTCGCCGCGCTTGCCGAGCGGGCGGAGCGGGACAAGGTCGCGGCGCTGCTCGCCGGCGAGGCCGACGCCAACGACACCTATGTCGAGGTCAATGCCGGCGCCGGGGGCACCGAAAGCCAGGATTGGGCCGGGATGCTGCAGCGCATGTACACGCGCTGGGCCGAACGTCACGGCATGAAGGTCGAGCTGATCGACTATCATGCCGGCGAGCAGGCTGGCATCAAGTCGGCGACTTTGCTGCTGAAGGGCGAGAACGCCTATGGCTATGCAAAGACAGAAAGCGGCGTGCACCGCCTGGTCCGCATCAGTCCCTATGATTCGAACGCGCGGCGGCACACCAGCTTCGCCAGCGTCTGGGTTTACCCGGTCGTCGACGACGATATCGACATCGAGGTGAACGAAAGCGACCTGCGCATCGATACTTTCCGCGCCTCGGGCGCGGGCGGGCAGCACATCAACACGACTGACTCCGCCGTGCGCATCACCCATTTGCCGACCGGCATCGTCGTCCAGTCGCAAAGCCAGCGGTCGCAGCACAAGAACCGCGCCGAAGCATACAGCCAGCTGCGCGCCAAGCTGTTCGAGCGGGAGCTGCAGCGCCGCGAGGCGGAGGCGAACGCGACCAATGCAACCAAGACCGATATCGGCTGGGGTCACCAGATCCGCTCCTACGTTCTTCAGCCGTATCAGCTGGTGAAAGACCTGCGCACCGGCGTGACCTCGACCGCGCCCGGCGACGTGCTGGACGGCGCGCTCGACCCGTTCATGGCGGCGGCGCTCAGCCAGCGCGTGACGGGCGAAAAGGTCGAGGTCGAGGACGTCGAATGAGGCGCGGCGCCGCCGTCCTTGCGCTGATGCTGCTCGGCGCCTGCGAAGCGCCGGCCGATCACAATGCGGCGGCCGCCGAGGCGCATTCGTCCGAATTCCCGAAAGCGCACCGCCCGGTCGCCGACATCGTCTCGAACCGCTGGTCGGACGAGGAAAGCCGCGACCGGCTGAAGGAAGCCGCGGAAGTGATGGACCGCGCCGGGATCACGCCGGGCATGACCGTTGCCGATATCGGGGCGGGCGAGGGCTATTACACCATCCGCCTTGCTTCGCGCGTGGGACCGCAGGGCCGGGTGCTCGCGGAAGACATCGT
>NZ_DASTXI010000078.1:0-20323 GCF_035758555.1 Sphingomonas sp.
GAATCATCGCGACGGTCTGGATCAGCGGCGGCGCCTTGACCGCCGGGATCACCGGCGCTCCGTCGGTGCGCGCGTCCTGCACCACCGCCGGGCGGAAGGTCGGCCGGTTGCCGGGTGCGGGAGCAGCCTCGGCACTGGCGAGCGCGGTCGTTGCCGCGGGCTGGCCGATATCGCCGCCCGCATCGGGCGCATAGGCGACCAGCTGGACGCCGCTCGGCACATATTGTCCGACCTTCGGCGCGGCGAGCGCCAGCACCTCGTTGTTATACTCCTCGAGCTGGCGGAGACTCGCCCGCGCGCTGAATTCGGTCTCCAGCCGGCGGATCTCGCGCTGCGTGTGCTCGATCCGGCGCTCGGCGCCTTCCAGCGCGGTCCGCTCCGCCGCGACCTGCAGCGACACGAGATAGAAGGACAGCGCCGCGCCCGCGACGCCCGCCACCCAGCCGATCGGCCGCAACCGCCTGGCGATCATGCCGCTTCTCCCTTACCCCAAGGCTCCGCCGATGTTCTTTTCGCGATGCGGAGTGTGGCCGAGCGCGCCCGCGGATTGCTTTCCGTCTCGCGCGCGCCCGGCCGCACCGCCTTGCCCACCGCTTCGAAACTCGGCCGGCGTTTCGACACTGCCGGCAGATGGCGCGATCCCGCCGGCGCATGGCCGCTGCGGTCGCGCAGGAATTGCTTCACGATCCGGTCTTCCAGACTGTGGAAGGTGACGACCGCCAGCCGCCCGCCCGGCGCCAGCACCCGCTCCGCCGCCTCCAGCCCGCCGGTCAGTTCGTCCAGCTCGCGATTGAGGTGGATGCGGATCGCCTGGAACACCTGGATCGCGGGATCCTTGTCCTTGCCGGCGACATAGCCGACGCTCTTGCGTACCACCGCCGCCAGCTGCAGCGTCCGTTCCAGTGGCCGCGCAGCGACGATCGCCCGCGCGATCCGGCGCGACCGGCGTTCCTCGCCGTAAGTGTAGATCACGTCTGCGATCTCGGCTTCGTCGGCGCTGTTCAGCCACTCGGCAGCGGTCTGCCCGGCCTGCTCCATCCGCATGTCGAGCGGACCGTCCGCTTGCACCGAAAAGCCGCGCTCTGCCTGGTCGAACTGCATCGACGACACGCCGATATCGAGCGTGACGCCGTCGACCGGCAGCGCATCCGCTTCGGCCAGCGCCGCGTCCATTTCCGAAAAGCGCCGCTCGATCAGCGTCAGTTTCGGGTCGTCGATCGGGCAGCCGGCGGCAATCGCGTCCGGGTCCCGATCGAACGCGTAGACGCGCGCGCCTTTCGCCAGCATCGCGCGCGTGTAGCCGCCGGCGCCGAAAGTGCCGTCGACATGCCGCTCGCCCGGCGCAATCGCCAGCGCGTCGATCACTTCGTCGAGCAGGACGGGCACGTGCGGGCTCATTTGGCGCCTCGCTTGGCCCGGGTGAACTCGACCAGCTCCTTCAGGTCCGGGTCGACGCCGTCGGCCGCGAGCAGCAGGTCGGGGTTCCAGATCTCGAAGAAATTGCCCGCGCCCGTGAACACCGCGTCGGTGCCGGGCGTCAGCTTCGCCTTCATCGCGTAGAAGTCGGGCAGCACGAAGCGGCCGCTGGCGTCGAAGCCGGCCGATTCGGTCACCGCCAGCGCCCGACGCTTGGCGTTGTAGTCGATCTCGGCGCCGTCGCTCTCCAGCATTTCCTCGCGCCGCTCCAGCCGCTCGTGGCTGCGCTTCAACCAGGCGGGGTCGTAAGCGATCAGGCACGGGTCTTTGGGATGCAGCGCGATGACGACGGTGCGGGGGTCGCCGCCGCCGGCCTCGACGTTCCGCTCGATGACGGCGCGCATGGATGCGGGGATCGCGACGCGGCCCTTGCCGTCGACCGCGGTCATCGCAAATCCGTTAAAGGCCTCCCGTTCGCCCACGCGCACCCTCTCGGGGCAGGGCGCAACATTCCTCGTTCCGAAAAGCGCATGGTTCCGCGCCGTCCGGTGCCGACTCGACTCAAGGGATTAGCCCCGCCTGTGACGACTTACATATCGCGGGCAGCTACGGGATACAACGGGATTTTGCGGGATTTTCCGGGAAAATCCTCACATTCCGGCGCGAAAAGGCGGCGCCCGGCCCGACCTGCGCACGATGTTCCAAATCTGTTCCAGGGACGGCATGGGAAAGCTTATCGGCCCGGCGCGGGCGGGGTGGCGGTCGAACCAGGCGCGGGCGCCACGGACGCCGGGACCGGCGGCGGTGCTACGGGAATGACAACATTGGTCGCCGGCGGTCCGGCCGGCGTCACGCCAATCTCGGTCAGCGGGTCGCTCGGCACGTCCGCGGCGGTGTTGCCGACCATGTTCGCAACCTGCGCCTGCGACGCATTGGCCGCGACGACATTGTCGCCCGGCTGCTTCCTTGCGGATTCGAAGATCGCGGCAGAGACAGCAACAATCAGCAAGACGGCGCCCAGCCCCGTCAGTCCGACGCGCACCCTTTGCATTCCAGCGCGTTTGTCTTCCGACATGGGGAGCGAGTGTAACGCCTTCGTACGGGAAAGCAAAATCAGGCTGTTGTCGCTGATTTCAGCCCTTTTTGGGCCAGCCACTCCGGATTGTAGAGTGTCGACAGATAGCGAAAGCCGGTGTCGGCGAGGATCGTCGCGATGCGCTTGCCTGGCCCCAGCTCGCGTGCCAGCGCAATCGCACCGGCGACGTTGATGCCGGACGAAAGTCCCACGCACAGCCCCTCGTCCATCAGCAGCGCCTCGACCTGCGCCAGCCCTTCCTCGTCGGATATGCGGAATTGCGTGTCGATCGGCGCGCCTTCCAGATTGGCGGTGATCCGCCCCTGCCCGATCCCTTCGGCGACCGAGCTGCCTTCGGACTTCAGCTCGCCGTCACGGTAATAGCTGTAGAGCGCCGCGCCGTGCGGATCGGTCAGCGCAATCGTGACGTTCGGGTCCTTGGCCTTGAGGCCCAGGCCGACGCCCGCGAGCGTGCCGCCCGTGCCCACCGCACAGGTGAAGCCGTCGATCCGCCCGTCCATCTGCTCCCAGATTTCCTCGGCGGTCCAGCGGATATGCGCCCGCCTATTGGCGATATTGTCGAACTGGTTCGCCCAAAGCGCGTTCGGCGTCTCCTCGGCGATCCGGCGCGAGACATGGACGAAATGGCACGGGCTCGAATAGGGCGCGGCCGCGACCAGCACCAGCTCGGCGCCCAGCGCGCGCAGCGTGTCCATCTTCTCGCGGCTCTGCGTCTCCGGCATCACGATGATCGTGCGATACCCCTTGGCGTTGCCGACCAGCGCAAGGCCGATGCCGGTATTGCCTGCCGTCCCTTCGACGATAGTGGCGCCGGGGCCGATCAGCCCCTGCTCCTCGGCATCCTCGACGATGCCCAGCGCGGCGCGGTCCTTGACCGAAGCGCCGGGGTTCAGGAACTCGCATTTGCCGAAAATGTCGCAGCCGGTCGCGTCGCTTGGCCCTTTCAGGCGCACCAGCGGCGTGTGGCCGATCAGCGCCAGCGTGTCGGGAAGAGTCATGACGTTGACGTAAGCCGCCACCGCCCGCCCGGCAAGCAGCCGAAACTTGGGGGCGCCCAAGCCATTCAATCCCCGTTCACCCCTCGCCGGTACGACTGCCTGTGCTGAACAAGGGGAAGAACAATGAAAAACCTCGCGGCCGCAGCCCTGTCGGCCGTGCTCCTCCTGTCCGCTCCGGCGGCGGCGCAGTACGACTACGAGCGCGCCCGGCAGAATTATCTCGACCTGCAGGCCGGCCGGAAGCAGCCGCAGGACCTGACGCCGCTGGAGCTCGAGGAGCTCCGCCGGCTCGACGCCGCGGTGCGCGCGGGCACAGATGTCCGCCCGATCCAGCTTCCCGACACCAAGGCCCGCTGCCGCGAGCGCAACGCAACCGAGCATCCCAGTCAGCTGGAGGAAGCAGTGCTCAGCCTCAAATGCTCGCAGCGAAAGGACTGAGCCGCAGCTGGGCGCGGCTAGATGAAGGGGCGCAGACAGATCAGACCGCACCGGAGCGAGCGTCGGCCGCTTTCACTGACATACAGTCCTGCTGGGCTGCTTCGGTGAATCTTGCAGAGGCCATTGTTTCACAGCTCGGCGCCCCGTCCCGGACCAGCGGTTGGGAAGATGTGCTATTGATTCTGGCTGTCCTTGCCGCGCTTGCCGTGTGGGTCACCTTCGAATGCCTCACAGGACAGGCGATCCGCCGGTTGTTACGCTACATGTCGCGTCGGATCGGCGAGGAATATTGGAAAGCCAATCGCAAAGACGAACAGGACCGCTGATCGTCTGATTTTACCGCCCTCAGCTCATCCCCGTCACGAGCGCGTAGAACATGCCGCCCGACACTGCGGCGATGCCGTAGAGCAGCGGCAGGCGCACCAGCGCGCCGGTACGGGACAGCTGGTACGCGCCGCGCATGTCCGCATACATATGCCACAGCGCGTAGAGCATCAGCGCCAGCATGACGATGCCGCTCGACAGGCCGATCCAGCTCGCCACCATCCACAGCGAGAACAGCAGCGACATGAACGAGATCGAATAGGTGACGAAGGTCGCGTGATCGTACAGGCCGTAATCGCGCCGCCACGCGAACAGCATCCACATCATCGGCGTGCTGATCAGGATCAGCACCCATGAGAATTTGTACGCGTTCGCTTTCAGCCTGTACGCAACGAACTCCTTTTTCGTCGTGATCTGCTCGACCACCGACTGGCCGGCCGCGTCCTCCTTCGTCACTTTCTGGCCGACATCCGCGGTGATCGCGCTCGCCGCCGCAAGCTCCTGCCGGTCGTCTCGCGCCTCGGCGAGGCGCCGCTGCAGCCTGGCGCGGCGCGAGTCGCTCAGGTCCGGCTCCTTCAGATCGGCTTCGGTCGAGGCGATGCGGTCGTCGAGCTTCTCGACCTGCTTCTCCAGCGTGCGCGCGCTTTCCTGAGCACTGGCCTGGGGCGAGGCGTCATGGTGGCCGAAGATCGAATAGGTCGCGTACATCAGCAGTGCGCTGAACAGGAACAGCGCGAACGGCGACACGAACTTCGCCCGCTCGCCATGGATATAGCGCCGCGTCAGCTCGCCTGGCCTGAGCGCCAGCTCCGGCAGGGTCCGCCAGATCTTGCCGTCGAAATGCAGCACGCTGTGCGACAGGTCGTGCCACATCGCACCCAGTGTGCGGTGCACATGCGCCGACTGGCCGCAGTTCGTGCAGTAAGAGCCGGTCAGCGCCTCTCCGCAATTGAGGCAGGCGCCGCCATGGGCCTCCCCGACCGCGCGCCCGTGACCTGGCTCGACAGCAGCCGCCCACAGCCCGCCGGTCACCACATCGCCTGCTTCGGACAAACCTGACATGGAGGCGATTGTTAGCAGCCGGATTCGCGCCAAGCTAGGCTGGTCGCCTTGCGCAACGCTGGGCACGGGTAGATATAGGCGGCCTGGAGGTAGAAATGGGCGTCCAACTGAACATCAAGGACGAGCGTGCGGTCACGCTTGCTCGCGATCTGGCGAAGCAGCTCGGAAAGAGCGTGACGGAGGTCGTCCGCGAGGCTCTCGAGGAAAAGCAGCGGCGACGGGAGGACGACATCGACGAAGTGGTGCGCAAGGTCATGAGACTGACGGAAGGATTGAGGAATCATTGGAATCCGGAAACGCGCCACCTCAGCTCCGAAGAGCTCATCGATTCCCTCTATGATGAACATGGTCTTCCGACATGATCGTGGATTCGTCGGCAGTCATGGCGATCTTGCGCGAGGAGCCGGAGGCAGAACCCTTTTTGCGGCTGATCAGCAAAGCCGAAGCGAAGCATCTTTCGGCCGGCACCTGGATCGAGCTTGCGGCAGTGGTGAGCAAAGATGGCGATGAAGCCGTGGCGGCAGCGCTGCCGATCCTTATGCATGACCTGCAGATCGCGCTTGCGCCAGTGACGATCGTCCAGGCCCGCATTGGCCACGAAGCATATCATCGGTTCGGCAAAGGTCGTGACAAGGCGCGCCTGAACTTCGGCGATTGCTTCTCCTACGCCTTGGCCAAGGAAACTGGCCTCCCGCTCCTGTTCAAGGGCAACGACTTCGCGCAAACCGACATCATTTCGGCGCTTTGACCCGCCACGCCTCCTTCGCGCCTGTCGTCGACGCCAGCACGGAAAAGCTGATCCTCGGCAGCCTGCCCGGGGCCGCATCGCTGGCGGCCGGACGCTATTATGCGCATCCGCGGAACCAGTTCTGGCGATTGGTCGGTGCCGTGATCGGGGCGGATCTCGCCGGCCTGCCCTATGACGAGCGCCTGGCGACGCTGCTGCGCCACCGGATCGGTCTGTGGGACGTGATCGCCGATGCCGAGCGTGCCGGCAGCCTCGATGCGGCGATACGCAGCCATGCGCCCAACGACCTGCAGAGCCTAGTCGCGAGCCTTCCGGCGCTCCGCACGATCGGCTTCAACGGCGGCACCGCTGCCAAGATCGGCCGCGCCCAGCTGGGCACGTTGGGCGAACGCTATCGCCTCCTCACCCTGCCCTCCAGCAGCCCGGCCCACGCCGCGCGATCGTTCGAGACCAAGCTGGCGACATGGCGTCTGCTCGTCTGAGCTGTGCCGCCACGCGATGTTCTGCTAATGTTCCTATCAGCATGTCTGCCGACTCGCCTGACCTGCCGCCGCGGCCGCTGCGCTGGCTGTTCCTCGATCTGAACAGCTATTTCGCGAGCGTCGAGCAGCAGTTGCAGCCGGAGCTGCGCGGCAGGCCCGTGATCGTCGCGCCGGTCGGCAGCGATACGACGGTCGCCATCGCCGCTTCGTACGAAGCCAAGCATTACGGCATCAACACCGGCACGCCGGTCTGGGAAGCGAAGCAAAAATGCCCGGACCTGTTGATCACTCCCGCGCGCCACGAGCGCTATGTCGCGTTCCACGACGCGATCGTCGCGGAAATCTGGAGGCATGTGCCAGTCGACAAGGTCTGCTCGATCGACGAGGTCGCGTGCCGGCTCCTCGACAACGAGAACAGCCCGGAGTCCGCCCGCGCGCTCGCGCTGCGCATCAAGGCGGGCATCTGCGCCAATGTGGGCGAATGCCTGACCTCATCGATCGGCATTGCCCCCAACCGGCTGCTGGCGAAGCTCGCATCGGACATGCGCAAGCCCGACGGGCTGGTCGTGCTCACCGCGGACCAGCTCCCGCACCGGCTGTTCGCGCTGCAGCTGCGCGACATCGCCGGGATTGGCGCGAAGATGGAGCGGCAACTGGCGAAGGCCGGGATCAACGACATCGCGGATCTCTGCGCCCGCCGCCCGCGCGAGGCTGGTTCGGCCTGGGGCGGCACCAACGGCGACCGGCTCTGGTATCTGGTGCACGGCGTCGACCTGCCGGAAAAGCCGACGCACAGCCGCACCATCGGCCACAGCCATGTGCTCGCTCCCCGATCGCGCGGGCTGGAGCCGACGCGGCTGGTCGCGCGGCGGCTGGCGCTGAAGGCTGCAAGCCGGCTCAGGCGCAAGGGCTATGTCGCCCGCCTGCTGGTGCTGCACGGCAAGTTCGAGGACGACAAGTCGAACTGGCGGACCGCGTGCAAGCTCCCCGCCACGCAGGACAGCTTCGCGATCCTGACGGCGCTGGACGGGCTCTGGCCGCGGCTGGCGGCAGCCGGGCGCGCGCGTGCCGGCGGCTTCCGGCTGCGGATGGTCGGCGTCACGCTTGCGGGACTCGAGCCGGTTGCGGGCGAGCAGGGCTCGCTGTTCGCGCATCTCGATCCGGACAGCATGCTGGCGCGGGAGACGCGCAGTCTCGCGCTCAGCCGGGCGATGGATCGGCTGAATGCGCGCTTCGGACGGAACGCGGTCACGCTCGGCCCGCTCGCCGGCGGGCGCGCCGACCGGGTCGGAACGCAGATAGCCTTTGGGCGGATTCCCGAACTGGCGGAATTCCACGAATGACAGGGACAATCGACGAGCGTCATGATACATTGTCCCATGCGCACTTGACCCGAGAGGCCCCACCCGCGAAAGCCGGACACCTTATGACTCGAATCGCTCCCCTTTCCGCCGTGGCGGCCATGCTGGTGCTGGCCGCGTGCAACAACAACAAGCCGGAGGTGATCGACACCAATCCGGATCCGATGGCTAACCAGATCGCCAACGCCGCGCCGATCGAGATGCCGCCGGCCGTCACCGACAGCGCAATCTATCGCTGCAAGGACAATTCGATCGTCTATGTCGACTTCCTGGGCGACAAGACGCAGGCGAACGTCCGGACAAAGAAGGGTGGCACGCCGGTTCACGTCCAGGCCGAAGGCGAAGGCAAGCCGCTGACTGGCGGCAACGGCTTCTCTGTTGAAGGCACGGGCCAGACCGTGCAGATCGCCGTCAACGGGGGCGCTGCCCAGACCTGCAACCGCTAAGTTTTCAACCGATGGCGTGAAAGGGCCGGGGCGGGAAACCGCACCGGCCCTTTTCGCGTCAGGCGGTCGCGCTGAGCGGCGTCGCCTGGTTGCGGCGCACGAAGTCGAACGCGCGCTGGTTGAGCTTGGTGTTGGCGATCGTGCGCATCGCGTTCTGCGCGACCTCGCGAATGTCGTTCTCCTGCGGCTGAAGTGAGGCAGTCAATGACGACTGCAGCGCCAGTTCCGCCGCCCGTTCATGGATCGATCGCGGATCCGTGGTATCGGGCATCAGCTTGATATAGCCCTGCTCGGGCAGGTCGAAGTCGCGGCGGATCTTGGCGATCGCGACGTCGCTGGCGTCGATCTCGAAGGCGATGCCGGTGCCCTGGCCGAAATCGGTCGGATCGCCGAGCAGAGTAATCCGCCAGCCCATCTGCATGAACAGCGGCAGCAGCCGCACCTCGGCAAAGGCGATGCACTTTGTGCCGCCGGCGGCACGCGCCAGTTCCAGCGGCGTAATCATGTTGCAGGCGCGGCGGCGTTGATTGTGCCGGGCGCCGCCCGATTCAAGGCAGATGCCGCGCGTGATCTCCCACACGCCGGGTCCGGTCGGATCGGGCGTGCCTGGTGCGATCGCATGCGCGAATATGTCCGTCAGCAACGAACGGTCGTCGGTCGGGCGATAGCGGCAGGCCATGGTCAGCTGCTGCTCGGCATCGAACGAAAAGCCGTAGACGGCCTCGTCATCGTCATACTGGTCGATTTCCAGCCCGCCTTCGCTGACCGGAATGTCCCAGCCGAGTTCGTCGACGAACACGGCCTTGCGCAACCGATAGAATTCCTCAATCTCACGCTCATAGAGCGCGCGATTGTCCTTCACGACAACATGCAACATTTGCGACGACCCCGCCCCCGGACGGTCCTTAACCGTTCTGGGCCGTCTTATACGTTAATTTTTCGGAACTTGAAGAGCAGTTTTGAAGGGTGGTGACAGCCAGCCAACCCCGCCGTGCGGCTATCGAGATCGCCTCGGCCGCCGTTGCGACGCCAAGCCGCGCGACAGCGTTGTCAATCGCGGACGTGACGGTCTGTACGGAGAGCTGCGCCTCCAGCGCGATATCGACCGGCGCCAGCCCGGCAAGCCGGCGGCCGAGCACATAACGTTCGCGCAGAGACAGGCCGCAATCGGTCTCGACATCGTCGGCCAGCTCCTGCAGCGCCAGCGCCCGCGCCGCATAGAGCTGGGCATAGCCGCGAACCCGCGCCATCTCCTCCTTGTCGAGCGTCCGGTCCGGCTCCGCCAGCAGCACCCGGGCGCCGGCGAAATGCATGTCGTCGCTGTCGACGAAGAAGCGATGCGGAGCGGCGATCAGCTCGGGCGCATCGCCGAGCAACGGCGTCAGGGCGGAGCCGCTTTTACGCAGACAGAAATGGCCGCCGATGCCATGCTCCGCCAGCGCGTCGGCGAACAGCGTCACCAGCCGCTCGGCATCGGGCGCGATCAGGATTTCGGCGCGCAGACGCGTCGTCGCCGGAAGACGGAGGCTCGGGGCGGCAGCGGTCGAAAGGGCGTGTGGCATGGCGTTCGAGAGCCCTCATGCGCCGGTAAGGTTAACGATCGGTTTCCGCCCGTGGGCAGGCAAAGGGTAAGAACACATTAACCCTTCCCCGATATCCCGCACTGCGTGAGGGAAGCCCGAAAAACGGACGGCGAAGCGATGGGGGAAAGCGGCTTGCCCGCCCTGCCGTCGCGTGACGCGAACATGGCGGCCAAGGTGCTCGATCTGGCGGGCCTTGGCACCGTTGTCGTTTCCGCGCTGGACGACCGAATCGTTGCAGACAAGCGGGCGGCGTCGCTGCTGGGCACGCGCCGCAAGCTGAGCGGCCGCGCATTGCTGCGTCTGGTCTCCCCTGCCCTCGCACCGGTCCTGATTCGTGCGATTCGACAGGCATTGACGGGTGCGCCCGTGACGATCGCAGTATCGGGCAAGGCCGCCAATGGCACGGTCCTGCACGTCGACGCCGGGCTCAGTCTCTCGATGCAGGACGGCGCCCCGGCCCTATTTATAACGTTGATCGACCGCACCGAAGAGCGCGAGGACATCGCCCATCTGAACCGCACGGTCGAACACCTCTGGTACACGGTCGAGCTCAATCCGCAGCTACCCTGGGTCGCCGACAACGAGCACGGCGTCACGCGCGTGACCGAGCGCTACCTGCAAATGGTCGGGCTTGAGGAGGAGCAGGCGCTCGGCTTCCTCGGCTGGATGAACGTGCTCCATCCCGAAGACCTGCCGCGCATGCAGGCGACCGTGGGCGCGGCAATGCTGGCCGGCGGCCCGCACGACGTCCGCTGCCGGTTCAAGGTCGCCGACGGCAGCTATCGCTGGATGCGCTCCCGCGCCTTTCCGCGGCACGACGACGAAGGCAATATCGTCCGCTGGTACGGCTATACCGAGGATATTCACGAGCTCGTCCTGAACGAGATCGAGACGCGCTGGGCGGCCGAGCACGACCCCCTCACCGGCCTGCCGAACCGCGCGCTGTTCAACCACCGGCTGGACGAGCTGACCTCCCGCGCCGCCGAAGGACTGGGTCGGCTCGGCCTGGTGATGCTCGACCTCGATCACTTCAAGGACGTGAACGACATTCTCGGCCATCACGCGGGCGACCGGCTGCTGACCGAGTTCGCCAAGGTGCTGCGCGAGACGATCACCTGCGAAGCGACCGTCGCGCGATTGGGCGGCGACGAATTCGCGATCCTGCTCCCGAATATCGAAAGCAGCGAAGCGATCGAAGCGCTGATCGAAGACCTCTTCACGAACCTGAAAAGGCCGCTGCGCCTCAACGGCCGCGAGTTCGACTGCCGGGCCAGCGCAGGCTCCGCGATTTTCCCGATCCATGCGACCAACGCGTCGGAGCTGTTCAAGCACGCCGACATCGCGCTCTATGAAGCGAAGAACGCGGGCCGCGGCCGCTATATGAGCTTCGAGCCCGCTATGCGCAGCAAGATGCAGCGCCGCGTCGCGATGATCAACATCGGCCGCGAGGCGGTCGAGAACAAGCGGCTGCTGCCTTACTACCAGCCGCAGATTTCGATGCAGACCGGCGAAGTCATGGGCTTCGAGGCGCTGCTGCGCCGCCGCGACCGCTCGGGGCAGATCTGCCTGCCGGGCACGATCGCCGAGGCGTTCAACGATTTCGAGGTCGCGGAGGCGATCGGCATCAACATGCTCGACATGGTCATTGCCGACATGATCGACTGGCGCAGCCGCGGGCTCGATTGGGGCAAGGTCTCGATCAACGCGTCGGCGGCGGAGTTCCGCAACCGCGACTTCATCCACCGGCTGATCGACCATACCGACCGGGCCGGCATCCCGCGCGAGCGGCTGATCATCGAAGTGACCGAAGGCGTGTTCGTCGGCCGCTCCGCACCGATGGCGAGCGACATGATCACCGAACTGAAGCAGGCCGGCTTCGGCATTTCGCTGGACGATTTCGGCACCGGCTACGCGTCTCTGACGCACTTGCGCGAAATCCCGGTCGACGCGCTGAAGATCGACCGCAGCTTCATCCAGGACCTGTTCGGCAACACCGGCAACGACAGTGCGGCGATCGTCTCGGCGATCATCAAGCTGGGCCAGGGTCTCGGCAAAACAGTGGTCGCCGAAGGCATCGAGACCGAGCGCCAGGCCGAGTTCCTGCGCGAACATGGCTGCTCGGCCGGACAGGGCTATCTGTTCGGCCGTCCGGCGCCCAAATCGGCGATCGACGAGTTGCTCGCCGGCAAGCGCAAGATCGCCTAGGCGCCCATATTTCGTTTTCGTAACCCCGGCCTTGAGCCGGGGTCCCGCTGCCTATTCGCCGAAAGAAGAATCGGGATCCCGCCTCAGGGCCGGGATGGTGGCGAGGGTGGCTCTAAGCAGGCTCCATTGCCGCCATCCGCCGGTCCATCTCCTCCGGCGTCACGTCCTCGATGTGCGTCGAGATCATCCAGCGATGGCCGAACGGATCGACGAGCGTGCCGGTGCGATCACCGTAGAATTGATCGGCGACGGCACGCTCCTCGGTCGCGCCCGCCTTGATCGCGCGTGCGAATGCTTCATCGACATTGGGCAGATAGATCATCAGGCTGGATGTGACTCCGCCCCGGTTCTTCGGGCTGAGCAGATTCATGTCCGGCCATTCGTCCGACAGCATCACGACAGAATCGCCGATCCTGATTTCGGCATGAGCGATCCGGTCTCCCATGGCCATTCGGAGAATCTCGGTCGCACCCAGTGCGTCCCGGTACCAATCGATGGCCGCGGCGGCGCCGTCGACGACCAGGTAAGGGGTGACGCTGTGATAGCCTTCGGGAATCGCACTCACCGCCATGTCCGCCTCCTTCCGAATCGAAAGCACGATGATTCGCGGGTTACGCGCGCCCTGCAAGGTCCAGTTCCCCGCGGCCGCTTGACCCGCCCGATTCCGGAGACGAAGTTCCGCGCAAAGGGGAGGCGATCATGAAGGCAAGCCGGCGCGCGTTCATCGGGGGAGCCGCGGGGCTGGCGTTCGCCGGCCCTTCCCTGGCAGAGACAGCGTCCCCACCGCGGCTGCAACCGGCGGTCGACGCGATCCGTGCCTATGCCGAAGCGCATCGCCGATGGATGAACCTGCCGGCGCTGACGGTGTCGGTGTTCTCGCCTGACGGCTTCTCGACTGCGGTCCATGTCGGTCTCGCGCGGCCAGACGCCCAGATGCCGGTCACATCGGCGACGCTGTTCCAGGTCGGATCGATCAGCAAATGCATGACTGCTGCGGTGCTGCACCAGCAAGCGGCCGAAGGAAAGCTCCGGCTCGACGCTGATATTCGCAGCCTGCTGCCCGAAATCGCATGGCCTGGCGATACGGCGTTCAGCGTCCAGCAGGTGCTCGACCATGTCGCCGGCCTGCCCAGCGAAGCGCCGCCCTTCCTGCCCGAAGGCCTGTGGCTGGGCTTCGCACCGGGTGCGCACTGGTCGTATTCCAATCTCGGCTATGCCTGTCTCGGCATGCTCGCCGAGCGGATCGACGGCGCGCCGCTGGGCCGCATTCTCGAGAAAAGGCTGTTCGCTCCGCTCGGCATGCACCGGACGCGCGGCGCGATCGTATCGACCGACCGGACGCTCTACGCGCAAGGCTACGAGCCTGCCGTGCTCGACCGGCCGTTCCTGCGCGGCAATCCGCTCGCGCCCGCTGCCTGGATAGACGAAAGCTCGGGCGCAGGCTGCGTCGCCTCGACCGCGGCCGACATGGCGCTGTTCCTGCGCGCTCTGGGCCAAGCAGCAGCGGGCAAGGGCGGGCTTGGCCTCGATCCGGAAAGGGGACGCGCGTTCGCCAGCCATTTCGTGCCCTCCGCAACGCCGGGGATGGCATATGGCAATGGCCTGATGCACGTGACGGACGAAGGCCGGCCGTATCTCCACCACACCGGCGGCATGGTCAGCTTCTCCTCGTCCTTTCATGTGGACGCTCTCGACGGAATCGGCGCGTTCGCATCGGCGTCGATCAGCTATATGCCGGAATACCGCCCGCGCGCGCTGACGCTCTTCGCAATCAAGGCATTGCGCGCTGTGGTGGCCGGCGCGACCATCCCGACGCCTCCGCCGCTCGAAAAGCCGCTCGCCAACGCCGCGGACTATACCGGGCGCTATGTCGCCGGCGACAGGAGCTTCGAAATCCGCCCCGGCACGCAGCTGACCCTCGTCGCAGGCGGTCGCGAAGCGCCATTGGAAGGGATCGACGACGATGTGTTCGCAACCGCGCACCCTGCGTTCGCGGGCTGGCCGGTCTATTTCGACCGCAAAGGAACGGTCGTGACCGGCGCCGGCTGGGGTCCGGACGGTTTCGCGCGTGACGGTTCCGGCATGGCTTTCCCCGCCTCCGACCCGGCGCTGGCCCGCCTGGCCGGCAAATATGTCAACGACAGCCCCTGGCTCGGCATCGCCCGGATCGTCGAGCGCGGCGGCAAGCTCTGGCGTGGCGGCTTCGCGCCGATGACGCAGATCGGCGACGGCATCTGGCGATTCGGCAAGGAGGAATGGTCGCCGGAGCGCGTCTCGTTCGCGAACATGGTCGACGGCCATCCGCAAACGATGATCTTCTCCGGCAATCGTTTCGAGCGCCGCAACGTCTAGGCTTGCGCGGCGCGCCCGGCTAAGGGCCGCGCATGTCCGAGATCACGCCCGAGATCGTCGCCGAGCACGGCCTGTCCCCCGAGGAGTATGAGCGCGTCCTGCACGCGCTGGGCCGCGAGCCGAACCTGACCGAGCTCGGCATCTTCTCGGTCATGTGGTCCGAGCATTGCTCGTACAAATCGTCGCGCGTGCATCTCAAGAAGCTGCCGACCAAGGCGCCGTGGGTGATCCAGGGCCCGGGCGAGAATGCCGGCGTGATCGACATCGGCGACGGGCTCGCTGCCATTTTCAAGATGGAGAGCCACAACCATCCCTCCTACATCGAGCCATATCAGGGCGCGGCGACGGGCGTGGGCGGCATTCTGCGCGACGTGTTCACGATGGGCGCGCGTCCGGTCGCGAACCTGAACGCGCTGCGCTTCGGGCGGCCCGACCATCCGAAGATGCGCCACCTGATCGCGGGCGTCGTCCACGGCATCGGCGGCTATGGCAATTGCGTCGGCGTGCCGACTGTCGGCGGCGAAGTGAATTTCCACTCGGCCTATGACGGCAACATCCTGGTCAATGCGATGACAGTCGGCATCGCGAAGACCGACAAGATCTTCTACTCGGCCGCGGCCGGCGTCGGAAACCCGGTCGTCTATGTCGGCTCGAAAACCGGCCGCGACGGCATCCACGGCGCGACCATGGCCTCGGCCGACTTTTCTGAGGATTCGGAGGAGAAACGGCCCACCGTGCAGGTCGGCGATCCGTTCACGGAAAAGCTGCTGATCGAAGCCTGCCTGGAGTTGATGGCGTCGGACGCGATCGTCGCGATCCAGGATATGGGGGCGGCGGGTCTGACCTCATCCTCGGTCGAGATGGCGTCGAAGGGCGGCGTCGGGATCGAGCTCGACATGGATGCAGTCCCCTGCCGCGAAGAGCGGATGACGCCCTATGAAATGATGCTTTCCGAAAGCCAGGAACGGATGCTGATGGTGCTGAAGCCCGGCCGCGAGGCGGAGGCCGAAGCGATCTTCCGCAAATGGGAGCTCGACTTTGCGGTGATCGGCCGCGTCACCGACACCGCCCGGATGGTGCTGAAATGGCGGGGAGAGACGGTCGCCGATATCCCGCTCGGCCCCTTGGGTGACGATGCCCCCTGCTACGATCGTCCTTGGGTGCCGACGGCCAAGCCGACCGAACTTGCCAAGCTTCCCGACCAGCATATCGACATCGCTGCCGACCTGAAGCGGCTGATGGGCTCGCCCGACCTCGCTTCGCGCCGCTGGGTGTGGGAGCAGTATGACCATATGGTCGGCGCCGACACGGTGCAGCGCCCCGGCGGCAATGCGGCGGTGGTGCGCGTCCACGGCACCGACAAGGCGCTCGCGATCACGACCGACTGCACGCCGCGCTATTGCTTCGCGGACCCCATCGAAGGCGGCAAGCAGGCGATCGCGGAAGCCTGGCGCAACCTGACCGCGGTCGGGGCGCGGCCGCTGGCGGCAACCGACTGCATGAACTTCGGAAATCCGCAGCGACCCGAGATCATGGGCCAGTTCGTCGGCTGCGTCGAGGGCATGGCCGAGGCTTGCACGAAACTCGACATGCCGATCGTCTCGGGCAACGTGTCGCTCTACAACGAAAGCAAGGCGACCGGGGGCGGCTCCGCGATCCTGCCGACGCCTGCGATCGGCGCGGTCGGGCTGATCGACGACTGGACCCGGTCGATGACGATCGGCTTCAAAGGCGTGGGCGACATCATCCTCGTCGTCGGCGAACGCAGCGGCCATCTCGGCCAGTCGCTGTGGCTGCGCGAGCTGCACGGGCGCGAGGACGGCCCGCCGCCGCCGGTCGATCTGGAGGCCGAGCGCCGGACCGGCGACTTCGTCCGCGCCGCGATCGAGCACCGCCACGTCTCCGCCTGCCACGACGTGTCAGACGGCGGCATCGCTGTCGCGCTGGCCGAAATGGCGCTGGCGAGCGGCATCGGCGCGATGGTCGACAAGCCCCAGCCCTACCCCTGCGCCCAGTCGTTCTTCGGCGAAGACCAGGGCGTCTATATCGTCACTGTGCCGGACCACGCGCTGGTACCGTTCCTCGACACCGCGCTGGTCGCCGGCGTGAGCGTCGAGCCGCTCGGCCGCACGATCAAGAATCGCCTGATCTTCGAACGTCCCGACCGCGACTGCGTCGTCACGCTGGACGAACTCCGCGCCGCGCACGAAGGCTTCTTCCCGAAACTGATGGGCGCGGACGCGGCGCTGGCATAAGATCACTTGCGACTAAGTCGCAATAGCTGTACCGCAGCGCTCATGATCGTCTGCAACTGCAATGCGATTCGCGAGCGTCAGGTGCGGGAAGCCGCACGGGATGGCTGCGCCGATCCGCTGTCCGCTTACGCCTCGCTCGGCCGCCGCCTCCGCTGCGGCCAGTGCGTGCCCTTTGCACGCCAGATCATTGAAGAGGAACGCGCCGCGGCCTAGGGTCTCCGAAGCAGGAGGCCGGACATGCAGGGCGATCCCAGGGTCATCGAGTTTCTGAACGACGCGCTCAAGAACGAGCTGACGGCGATCAACCAGTATTTCCTGCACTACCGGATGCTCGACCACTGGGGCGTGCAGCGGCTCGCCAAATTCGAATATGACGAGTCGATCGACGAGATGAAGCACGCCGACTGGCTGGCGGAGCGCATCCTGTTCCTCGAAGGCCATCCCAATTTCCAGATGCTCGGCCGCCTGCGCATCGGCGAAACGGTCGAGGAAGTCCTGAAATCGGACCTGACGCTGGAACAGGAAGCGATCCCCCTGCTCCGCGACGCGATCCAGCACTGCGAATCAGTCCGCGACTATGTCACCCGCGACCTGCTGAAGCGCATCCTCGAGAATGAGGAAGAGCATGTCGACACGCTTGAGCGGCTGTTCGACCAGATCAAGCTGATGGGGATCGAGAACTTCATTCAGCTCCAGTCGAAGCCGGCGGAGGAATAGGGCTCAGCCCGCGCGGCCGAACACCGCCTTGCGGCCGAAGCCGGCGGCGGGGCGGCGTTCCATCAGCGGGTTGGTTTCGCGGTCGAACATCTGCATCGTCGTGTCGAACATCGGGCGGAGCTGGACCACGTCCGGGATCAGCTCGTCCGGCGTCGTGTGAAGCTCGACGCAGCGCCGCGCAACCATCTCGATCCGCTCGGCGATCGCGGCCAGCGGCTCGGCCCCGAACTGCCGCGCCTCGCCCTTCAGCGTATGCGCCGGGCGGACCAGCGCCGCCGCGCTCTTGCTCCGCATCGCCTCCTCGATCGCGTCCAGCGACTTGACGCCGTCTTCCCGGAAATAGCCGAGGATGCGGACGAAGTCCGAGCCCAGCTCGGCGCGCGCCTGGTTGAAGGCGTTCCAGTCGATCAGCGAAGCAGTGTTCCCGGCCATGACACGAGCCTTAAGCGGTTCAGGTAAACAGTCGGTTGCGGATCACGAACGGTCGAACGGATTTTTGGGCGCCCGCATCGTGAGGCGCACCGGCACCGCGCCGAAGCCGAGATCGCGGCGGATGCCGTTGACGAGGTAGCGCCGATAGCTTTCCGGCAAGAGGTCGACGCGGGTGCCGAACAGCACGAAGCCGGGCGGCCGCGTCTTTGCCTGGGTGATGTAGCGCGGCTTGATCCGCTTGCCGCCGGGCGCGGGCGGCGGGTTCCGCTCCATCGCCGCCTCGAACCAGCGGTTGAGCTCGCCGGTCGGCACCCGACGCGACCAGGCATCGCGCGTCTCGAACGCGACCTTCAGCAGCGTGTCGAGCCCCTTCCCCGTCGCCGCCGAGACGGTGAGGACGGGCAGCCCCTTCACCTGGGCCAGGCCCTCTTCCAGCGCCGCCTTCACCCCATTGAACAGCGCGCTCGGGTTCTCCGCCACGTCCCATTTGTTGAGCGCGATGACCAGCGCGCGCCCTTCCTGCAGCACCGAATCGGCGATGCGCAGGTCCTGCGCTTCGAGGCCGCGGGTCGCGTCGAGCAGCAGCACCACGACCTCGGCGAAATCGACCGCGCGCAGGCCGTCCGCGACCGAGAGCTTCTCCAGCTTGTCGACCACGTTCGCGCGCTTGCGCATGCCGGCGGTGTCGATCAGCCGGATCGGCCGCCCGTCCCACTCCATGTCGATCGCGATCGAGTCGCGCGTGATCCCGGCCTCGGGCCCGGTGATCATCCGGTCCTGCCCCAGGATGCGGTTGACGAGCGTCGACTTGCCCGCGTTCGGCCGCCCGACGATCGCGAGCTTCAGCGGCGCCGACGGGTCGTCCCCGTCGACCTCCTCCTCCGGCTCGTCCTCGCGGTCGAGATAAGGGAGCAGCATCTCGAACAGGTCGGCCAGGCCCTCGCCATGTTCGGCAGAGATCTGCACCGGCTCGCCCAGGCCCAGCGCCAGCGCCTCCAGCGCACCCTGCTCGCCAGCGCGGCCTTCCGCCTTGTTGACCGCGACGACGATCGGCCGGTCGGCGGCGCGGAGCCAGCGGGCGATCTCCTCGTCCAGCGGCACGACGCCGGCGCGGGCATCGATCAGGAACAGGGCGACGTCCGCCTCCCTGACGGCGGCTTCGGTCTGCACGCGCATGCGGCCGGGCAGCGACTGCGGGTCCTCATCCTCGAAGCCGGCGGTGTCGATCACGCGGAAATCGAGGCCGATCAGGTGCGCGTCGCCTTCCCGCCGGTCGCGCGTGACGCCGGGCCGGTCGTCGACCAGCGCCAGCTTCTTGCCGACGAGCCGGTTGAACAGCGTCGACTTGCCGACATTGGGCCGGCCGACGATCGCGACGGTGGGAAGAGGACGGGGCATGGCGCGCGGCGTTAGCACCGCGTGCGAGCGCTGGCCACGCCCAGCGCGATCGGGCGAGCGAAGCGTCGCCCGACGCACGCGGCCGGCCGGCGGCGCCACAGCGCCGACCGACGACGCGGGCTTTGCCTGCAGCGGCCGCTGTGAGGAGGGTTGGCCCGTCGCCGAAGGGGCGACAGCGCCAGGCGCGCGCGTTGGACGAGTTGGACAAACCGAACGGAGTGGACGACGTTCACATGGATTCCTGAAAATTTCCCCGTCCACATCGTCCACTTCCAACCCGGCCCCGAACGCGCGCAACGCGCCGGCCGGGAGCGCGCAATCCGCGCTCGCGAAAGATCGTTCGATGCAGTCCATGGCCCGGCGCGGAGCGTGGCACGGCGGCGGGGGTGTAGGACAGGGGAAAGTGGGGGCTGCTTGAGAGCGTTGGGTCGGCCTACATCGTTCGTCCCGAGCGAAGTCGAGGGGCGCCGGCACAAGCGTTCGGAGCAGCGCCCCTCGACTTCGCTCGGGACGAGCGGACCGGTAGATCGCTAACGAGCTACCTGTCGCAATAGTCCCGCTGGCCCGCATTGCACGCGGCGACCGCGCGGCGCCACGCCGCCATCTTGCGCTGATAGTCGGCGCGGGCATCGGCATAGCGGGCGTCGCGACCGGCGCGCGCGTTTCGGAACGCCTGCATCCGCGCGGCGTCGCGCGTACGGACATAGGCGAGCTGGTCCTGGTTCATCCGCCGAATGATCGCCCGATCCCGCGCCCGCGCCGCCGGGCTGCGCATCGAAGCATCGCGCGGATCGTCGGCATGTGCCGCTGAGGGCAGGAGCGCGGCGGTGATCGCGAGCGCGCAGGTGAGTGCGCCGAGCTTGTTGAACATTTGCCCCTCCGGGATGTGACGGTTCGCGGCAGGGTGCGGGGAAGAGCTTAAGGATTTGCGGCTGTTTCGGCGGTAACGGCGGAGTAGGGATATGTCCCGCTGGACCGTAGCTAAGAAAGACGGACGGGTCGCTGAAGTA
>NZ_DASTXI010000128.1:0-14774 GCF_035758555.1 Sphingomonas sp.
CGGCCGCAAAGCCGGCGCCGTCGATGATCGCGGCTTCGCTCACACCAAGCACGCGCTGACGAGCAGCCGCGGCATGAACACCCGGTCGATGATCGTCAGCACCAGCAGCACGACCAGCGGCGACAGGTCGAGCGCGCCCAGATCGGGCATGATCCGGCGGATCGGCCGGTAGAGCGGCGCGGTCATGCGGTCGAGCGCGACCCAGACCGAGCGGACGAAATCATTGTAGGTGTTGATCACGTTGAACGCGATCAGCCAGGACATGATCGCCTGGATGATGATGATCCACCAGATCGCGGTCAGAAGGATTTGGATGATCTGGGCGACAGCGCACATGGGGTCCTCGAAATAGTTTTGCCGCCCGGATAGCCGATGCGAAGGTGTGTTGCCAGTATCAGACTCTGACTAGCGTGCCGACGCCGGCGCGGGTGAAGATTTCGAGCAGCACCGCATGCTGGACGCGGCCGTCGAGAATCACCGCCGCGTCGACCCCGTTCTCGACCGCATTGAGGCAGGTTTCGAGCTTCGGGATCATGCCGCCGCTGATCGTGCCGTCGGCGCGCAGCCGGGTGATGTCGGCGGGGGTCAGGTCCGTCAGCAGATCGCCCTGCTTGTCGAGCACGCCGGCAACGTCGGTGAGCAGGAACAGGCGCGCGGCACCCAGCGCGGCGGCGATCGCGCCGGCCATGGTGTCGGCGTTGATGTTGTAGGTCTCGCCGTCAGCGCCGGTGGCGATCGGCGCGATCACCGGAATCATACCGGCGATCTCCAGATGGTCGATCAGCGTGCGGTCGACCGCGACCGGCTCCCCGACGAAGCCCAGATCGACCTGCGTCTCCTCGTCGCGTTCGGCATCGTAAACCCGGTGGTCGAGCTTGCGCGCCTGGACGAGGCGCCCGTCCTTGCCCGAGATGCCGACCGCCTTGCCGCCCGCCTGGCCGATATTGGCGACGATTTCCTTGTTGATCGCGCCGCTGAGGACCATTTCGGCGACATCGGCAGTCTGCTCGTCGGTGACGCGCAGGCCGGAGACGAACTCCGACTTCACGCCCAGCTTGCTGAGCATCGATCCGATCTGCGGACCACCGCCGTGCACCACGACCGGGTTGATGCCGACTGCCTTCAACAGCACCACGTCCTCGGCGAAGCTGAGGGCTGCGGCCGGATCGGTCATCGCATGGCCGCCATATTTCACGACGAATGTCTGACCCGCATAGCGCTGCATATAGGGCAGCGCCTCGATCAATATGTCGGCGCGGGCGATCAGGTTTGAAGGATCGTACATCGGTCGAACTCGCATCCGGGCCTAACGGTCGAGCCGCCGGCCGAGGCCCACGAAAAGGTAGATCAGCGCCGGCACCAGCACCGCGGACAGCACGACCTTGGCGAGCATCTGGCCGAGCAACAGCTCGCGGATCGGAAACACGCCCAGGAATGCGATTGTCACGAACAGCAAGGTATCGACGATCTGGCTCAGGATGCTGGCGAGCCCGGCGCGGAGCCAGAGGAGATGCGCGCCCTCGCGGCCCTTCAGCCAGGAAAAGAGCGTGACGTTCAGCGTCTGCGACACGCCATAGGCGACGATACCGCCGACCCAGATGCGCCAGGTCGATCCCATCACCAACTCGAACGCGTCGCGGCGCGCCGGGTCCATGTCGGGGGAGGCGGGGATGGCGAGCACGATCCGTGACAGCAGCAGCGAAACGATCAGCGGCACGAAGCCGACCTGCACCAGCCTATTCGCGCGGTCGCGCCCGTGCAGCTCGGCTACCGCGCTGGACGTCACGACCAGCAGCAGGAAAGCGAAGATGCCCGCCTCGACCGCCAGCGGCCCGAGCGCGACCTGCTTGTTGCCGAGCACGCCCGCGATGCAGACCATGCCGCCGTAGAAGATCGAAAAGGCGAAAAGCGAAGGCGGGATCGTGCCGCTCCGCGCGGTGGGTTCGAGCATGGGGGGCGGTTAGCGGGTTTGGGGGGGCGGTCAAGCTTTGCCCCTCTCTCGCTTGCGGGAGAGGGGCCGATGCTCCTCACTTCTGCGCACCCTTCACCTTTCCCCACTGCCTGGCGGCGGTGTAGCCCAGATAGCCGGTGCCGAAGAGCGCGTAGAGCGGTTCGGGGATGCCGTTCAGATAGGCGGTCATGCCGGACGCGATGCGAGTCGCGACGTCGGGTGCTGCGGCAGCGATCAGGCCCATCGGGATCGCCCAGAGCAGCAGCGCGTACATCACGTAGAGAAAGCTCGGGCGGGCGCGGCTGGTCCATGGATCGTCGGACTGGGCCTCGGCGACGATCGCCGAAAGCTGAGTCCGTACTGCGTCCAGCTCCTGGCTGCCCTGCAGCTTCAGCAGCTCCAGCTTGGCGGCGTCCCGCGCCTTCGGGTCGGGAATGATCTTGTCGATCAGGCCCGCGATCGGGCCAATCACGGCTTCTAAAAGAGGCATGGTGGGGTCTCCAAAGGTCACAAAAGGTCGCACTACGTAGAGCGAAGGATTATCCGATCCGGTTCGCGAGCCAGCCGTAGAGGAAAGCCTCGTTGGCAGGGCGGCTCTCGGCGAGGCGCAGATAGCGTTCGCCCTGCAGCGCCTCGATCGCCTTCAGCAGCACCGTCTCGCCCACGGCTCCACGATGGCGGAGAAAGCCGTCGAGTGCGGCCAGCGTCGCGGCGCCGATGCGGCCGTCGACGGCGATGTCGGCATAGTCGCGCGCGCCGCGATTCAGCGCGTTCAGTGCACGCTGGAGGAAGCAGCCCGCAATTTTCGGTCCCATGTTGGCGCCGGTGTCGAACATCTCGGCAGCGATCGCAGGAGCGCGTTCGGCGACTGCGTCGAAGTGCGGACGCGCCCAGTAGAGGCGGCGGTAGATGCCGGCGGCCGCGTCGCGCGGAAGGTCGCGCATCGCCCCCTCATAGCCGTTCGCCCGCGCGACGGCTTCGGTGATGCCGAAACGCGTCGGACCGCCGCGATCGGCCGGGTGGTCGGTATAGTCGCCCTCGCGGTCGATCAGCGCGTCGATGAGGGAATCGATGTCCATTGGTGTTGCTCCTGTCCTGCGACTCGGAGAATAACCAAATGGGTTCGGTGTAGGACAGCGGTTTTTGCTCTCTCCCGACGTGAGAGGGCAGCGAGACTCAGCCGTGCAGCGGCTTAGTCAAAGCGGGTGAGGCGAAGGCGCGGGCGAGGATCATCGCCCTCACCCCGCTCGGACCGTTGGTCCGAGTCGCCCCCTCCCGCTGGGAGAGGGCAAAATGGTCGGGGCGACTGGATTCGAACCAGCGACCCCCACACCCCCAGTGTGATGCGCTACCAGGCTGCGCTACGCCCCGACCTTGGCTTCGCCGGAGCGCTGCTCCGACGGAAGGCGCGGCCTTATGGCGGAAGGCCGCGGAAGGCAAGGCTCTCCTCCCTGCCGCTTCGGTGCGGAAGGACCGGAGGAAATAAGAAGTTTGATTCCCGCTTTCGCGGGAATACGGCGCCGGCCGCATCAGCCGGACAAGCGAATGCCCGGACCGTTTCCGACCCGGGCACCCGCGTGACGTTGCCGTCAGCCCCCTTGAAAGCGGCCTCTCGACGCGGTGGGCCTGCTCCCCTTCAAGAGGCCCTGCGGAGCGACTGCTCTCCCCGAACCACGGCCATTTTCAACAGCCTGCGCTTCGAATGGCTGAACGCTATGTCAGCTTTCCGAAAGAGTCATGCCCGTTTATCCTGCGTTCATGTAAATTGCGCGAACCTGTGGCTTTGGCGCAACACGGCATCCTTGCGGCGCTCTCGGCAGCGGCCTAGACGCAAGTCCCGCTTTCGAATTGGTTCCAACAAAAATGATTTTGTCTCGCTACGAGCGGATGATCGCCAGACGCTATCTGCTGCCGGGCAAGGGCGAGGCGTTCATCGCGCTGGTCGCCTCGATCAGCCTGGTCGCGGTGATGCTGGGCGTCGCAGCCCTTGTGATCGTGATGAGCGTGATGAACGGCTTTCGCGCCGAATTGTTCGAGAAAGTGGTGGGCCTGAACGGTCACGCCGTGATCCAGGGCTATGGCGGCCGGCTGCCGGGCTGGCGCGACGTGCTGGAGGAAGCGCGGAAGACGCCGGGCGTGGTCTCCGCGACGCCGCTGATCGAGCAGCCGCTGATGGTGACGTATCAGGGCCGCGTCGAGGGCGTGCTCGCCCGCGGCATGCGCGTCGAGGATATCCGCGACAATCCGGTGCTGAAGGGCAAGGTGATCGACGGCGACCTGAAGGCACTGACGCCGGGCAGCGGCAATGTCGCGATCGGGGCGAGGCTCGCCGACATGCTCGGCGCGCGGGTGGGCGACTCGATCAGCCTGATCAGCCCGGACGGCCAGACGACGGTGTTCGGCACGGTGCCGCGAATCGTCGCCTACCGCGTCGCGGCGATCTTCGAGGTCGGCGTCTACGACTATGACAAGGCGTTCGTGATCATGCCGATCCAGGATGCGCAGACCCTGCTGATGCTGGGCGATGCGGTCGGCATGGTGACGGTGCAGACCACCGACCCCGATCATGTCGCGGAGATCCTGCACCCGCTGGTCAACAAGGTCGGCAGCCAGGGCATGATCACCGACTGGCGGCAGATGAACGCATCGCTGTTCGAGGCGCTGCAGGTGGAGCGGGTGGCGATGTTTGTCGTCCTTTCGATCATCGTGCTGGTCGCGGTGTTCAACATCCTGTCGTCGCTGATCATGCTGGTGCGGGCGAAGACGCGCGACATCGCGATCCTGAGGACGATGGGCGCGACCAGGGCCGGGCTGATCAAGGTGTTCGTGACGATCGGCGTGACGATCGGCGCGCTGGGGATCGTCGCGGGGCTGATCCTGGGCGCGGTGTTCCTGTTCTACCGTCAGGCGGTGGTGAATTTCGTGCAGGCAGTGACGGGGCAGAATCTGTGGGATCCGTCGATCCGCTTCCTGACCGAACTGCCGGCCAAGACCGATCCGGTCGAGGTGACGGCGATCGTGCTGATGGCGCTGGTGTTGAGCTTCCTCGCGACGCTGTACCCGGCGTTCAAGGCGGCGAGCACCGACCCGGTTCAGGTGCTGCGCTATGAGTGAGGCGGTGCTGGCGACGGCCGGCCTGACGCGATCCTTCACCCAGGGCGGCGCGACGATCGAGGTGTTGCGCGGCGTCGACCTGGCCGTCGCGCCGGGCGAGATCGTTGCCCTGCTGGGGCCGAGCGGCTCGGGCAAGTCGACGCTGCTGCAGGCGGTCGGGCTGCTGGAAGGCGGGTTCGGCGGGTCGATCCGGATCGGCGGCGAGGAAGTGTCGCAATTGAGCGGCGATGCGCGCACGCAGGTGCGGCGCGACCGGATCGGCTTCGTCTATCAATTCCACCATCTGCTGCCCGATTTCACCGCCGAAGAGAATGTCGTGCTGCCCCAGCTGATCCGCGATGCGGAGCCTGGACCGGCGCGGGGGCGGGCCGCGGCGCTGCTCGGTGCGCTCGGCCTCGGCCACCGGCTGACCCACCGACCAAGCCAGTTGTCGGGCGGCGAGCAGCAGCGCGTCGCGGTGGCCCGCGCGCTCGCCAACCGGCCTGCCCTGGTGCTGGCCGACGAGCCCACCGGCAATCTTGACGAGGCGACCGCCGACATTGTCTTCGACGAATTCCTGCGGCTGGTGCGCGGCGAGGGATCGGCGGCGCTGGTCGCGACCCACAATGAGCGGCTGGCGCTGCGGATGGACCGGGTGCTGCGGCTCCACGAGGGGCGGCTGGAATAGGAGACGAGGCGATGGCGACCGTAACCGATTTCGACGTCAAGGCGGCGGACGGCGGCAGCGCATCGCTCAGCGCTTACGAAGGCAAGGTGCTGCTGATCGTCAACGTCGCCAGCAAATGCGGGTTCACGCCGCAATATGAGGGGCTGGAGGCGCTCTACCGCCGATACCGCGACCGCGGCTTCGAAGTGCTCGGCTTTCCGTGCAACCAGTTCGGGCAGCAGGAACCGGGCAATGCAGAGGAGATCGCGTCCTTCTGCTCGCTCAATTACGACGTGACTTTTCCCGTATTCGCCAAGATCGACGTCAATGGACCCAAGGCCGACCCGCTGTACGAGCATCTAAAGAAAGCGGCTCCGGGACTGATGGGGCTCACGTCGATCAAGTGGAATTTCACAAAATTCCTGGTCGACCGGGCTGGGCAAGTCGTTCATCGCTACGCCCCGACCACCAGGCCGGACGAAATTGAGCCCGACATTCAGCGGCTACTTTGAACGCCTTATCCTAGATCATGTTGCGTCGAATCCGGATGTTCCGCGTTGTGACTGCGGGATCAACGGAAACGAGACGGACGGATGGAGCTCTGGGGCGGTCACGAATGCACGGTCAACAGGGTCGCGGACCGCTATTGCGACCAGAGCCGGCTGACCGGACACGACGACCGCATCGAGGACCTGCACCTCTTCGCCGATCTGGGCGTCACGCGGCTGCGTTATCCGGTGCTGTGGGAGCGGGCCGGGCCCGAGCGGCCGGGCGATTATGATTTCGGCTGGAGCGACGCGCGGCTGGCGGAGCTGCGCCGGCTCGGCATCGCTCCGATCGTGGGGCTGCTCCATCACGGCAGCGGCCCGCATTTCACCAGCCTTGTCGACCCCCACATGCCGCGGCTGTTCGCCGACTATGCGGCCGCGGTGGCCGAGCGCTATCCCTGGGTCGAGGACTGGACGCCGGTCAACGAGCCGCTGACGACGGCGCGCTTCGCCGGGCTCTACGGCCATTGGTATCCGCACGGGCAGGACGAGAGCGCGTTCCTGACCGCGCTGGTCACGCAGGTCGAGGCGACGATCGCGGCGATGCGCGCGATCCGGAAGGTCAATCCGGCGGCGCGGCTCGTCCAGACGGACGATCTGGGCGACACCTATGCGACCGCCGAACTCGTCCATGTCGCGGACCATTATAACCACCGCCGCTGGCTCGGCTTCGACCTGCTCACCGGCCGCATCGACGAAAGCCATTATCTCTGGCCTGCGCTGGAGAAGTCAGGGTTGGCGGACCGCGTGCGCGCAATCGTTGCCGATCCTTGCCCGCCTGACGTGATCGGCGTGAACCACTATATCACCAGCGACCGTTTCCTCGATCACCGGCTGGACCGCTATCCCGATCTCGTGAAGCCGGCGGTCGGCTTCCACGATTTCACTGCGGCGCGGGTAATGGACCCGCCGCCGCCCGGCCTCGAGTCGGTGCTGCGCCAGGCGTGGCAGCGCTACGGCATTCCGCTGGCCGTCACCGAAAGCCATCTTGGCTGCACGCGCGAGGAACAGATGCGCTGGCTGGTCGAGAGCTGGACGACCTGCGAGCGGCTGGCGGCCGACGGCGTCGATATCCGCGCGATGACGGCCTGGGCGCTGCTGGGCAATTACGACTGGTGCAGCCTGCTGACCGTCCCGGCCAACCACTATGAAGGCGGCGCATTCGATGTGCGGGCAGGCGCGCCGCGGCCGACGGCGCTGACCCGCGTACTCAAGGCGTTCGGCGGCGATGCGGACGCGCAAGCGTGGCTCCATGGCCATCCGGCATTGGGCCGGCGCGGCTGGTGGCGGCGCGACGTGCGGCTGGAACATGCGCCCTATGTCTGGACGGAAAGGCAGCCCGAGATGGACGAGCGTGCCGGACCGCCGATCCTGATCACCGGCGCCAGCGGAACCCTGGGCCAGGCGCTTGCCCGCGCCTGCACGCTGCGTGGGCTCGACTATGTGCTGACCGACCGCGGCGCATGCGCGATCGACGATCCGCGCTCGGTTGCGGCAGCGCTCGACCTTCACCAGCCTTGGGCGGTCATCAACGCCGCCGGCTGGGTGCGGGTCGACGAGGCGGAGGGGGCACGCGACGCCTGCTTCCGGGCCAACGCCGACGGCGCGGCCCTGATGGCCGAAGCCTGCGCCGAGCGCGGACTTCGTTACACGGTCTTCTCGTCCGACCTGGTGTTCGACGGCGCCAAGAACGACGCCTATGTCGAGGATGACGCGCCCAGGCCCCTGAACGTCTATGGTGCGAGCAAGGCGGCGGCGGAAGAGCGCGTGCTCGCCGCGCTGCCCGAGGCGCTGGTGGTGCGCACCGCGGCGTTCTTTTCGCCGTTCGACGCCTATAATTTCGCCGTCTGGGTCGAGCGGGAGCTCAGGCACGGTCGGCCGGTGCAGGCGGCCGAAGGGTTCGTGGTGACGCCGACCTTTGTGCCCGACCTGGTCCATGCCAGCCTCGACCTGCTGATCGACGAGGAAAAAGGCATCTGGCACCTGACCAACCAGGAGCCGGTCAGCTGGTTCGATTTCGGCCGCCGCGTCGCCGACACGCTCGACCTGGATGCGAAGCTGGTGAGGCCCGCGCGCCCGTCCGAACTCGGCTGGCGCGCACGGCGCCCCGCCTTTGTGCCGCTCGGCTCCAGGCACGGACAGCTTTTGCCGAAGCTGGAAGATGCGCTGGCCCGCCACCGCGCGCGGCGTGGGGCTGAAGCCGCCTGAGCCGTTCGCGAAAGGGGGATCATGGGGATAACCCACGGCTTTTCCTTCCCTGAATCGGTCCGGGTCCCCATACAGGGGGCATGCCTCATGCGCCGTTCGTGCCCCTCCGCATCTTTTCCGCCTACACGATGCTGGAAGGCGCGCTCGATCCGAAGGACATCGTCAAGCTCGCCAAGCGGCACGGTTTTCCGGCGGCGGCACTGACCGACCGCAACGGACTGTATGCGGCGATGGCTTTTTCCGAAGCCGCGATGAAGGAAGGCGTGCAGCCGGTCATCGGCGCGATGCTGGGGGTCGCGCGGCCGCCGCGCGGAGACGCGCCGCCCTCGCTCGACTGGCTCGCACTCTATGCACAGGACGAGACCGGTTACCGCAACCTGTGCGAGCTGGTATCCGCGGCGCACCTCGACCGGCCGATTGAGCAGGACCCGCATGTGCCGTTCGACGCGCTCGACGGCAGGACCGACGGGCTGCTATGCTTGACTGCCGGCGCCGAAGGCGCGCTCGCGCGGCTGTTCGCCGAGGAGCAGGCGGCCGAGGCGATCGACTATGTCGACCGGCTGGAGCGGCTGTTCCCGAACCGCCTCTATATAGAGCTGTCGCGGCGGATGAACGAAGTCGAGGCTCGCGCTGAAAGGCATCTGATCGACCTCGCTTATGCGCACGACCTGCCGCTGGTCGCGACCAATCCGTGCTGCTTCGGCGACGAGCATTTCCATGCCGCGCACGATGCGATGCTGTGCATCGCCGATTCTGCCTATCTGGACAGCGACGACCGGCGGAAAAGCTCGCCCGATGCCTGGCTGAAGCCGCTGCCGGAAATGCAGAAGCTGTTCGAGGATCTGCCCGAAGCGCTCGCCAACACGCTGGTCGTCGCCCAGCGCTGCGCAGTGGCGGCGCCTAAGCGCAAGCCGATCCTCCCCAGCCTCGCCGGCGACCGCGAAGGCGAGGCGGCGAAGCTGCGCGAGGATGCGCGCGCGGGGCTGGAAGCGCGGCTGGAGCGATACGGATACACCCGCGCCCCTGCGGAAGCAGGGGCCCAGGAGGGGGCCGGCTCCAGCGACTCTGGACCCCTGCTTTCGCAGGGGTACGAGGAATATTTCGCCCGCCTGGAATTCGAGCTCGACGTCATCATCCAGATGGGGTTTCCGGGCTATTTCCTGATCGTCGCCGACTTCATCAAATGGGCGAAGGCGAACGACATTCCGGTGGGGCCGGGGCGCGGATCGGGCGCGGGATCGGTGGTCGCCTGGGCGTTGACCATCACCGACCTCGATCCGATCAAGCTGGGGTTGCTGTTCGAGCGCTTCTTGAACCCGGAACGCGTGTCGATGCCGGATTTCGACATCGACTTCTGCGAAACCCATCGCGACAAGGTGATCCGCTACGTCCAGCAGCGCTATGGACGCGACACGGTCGCGCAGATCATCACCTTCGGCCGGCTGAAAGCGCGCGCGGTGCTGAAGGACACCGGCCGCGTATTGCAGATGAGCTATGGCCAGGTCGATCGGCTGGCGAAGCTGGTGCCCAACCATCCGACCGATCCCTGGACGCTGGAGCGGGCGCTGAACGGCGTTTCGGAGCTTGCTGCCGAATACAAGAACGATCGCGAGGTGAAGCGGCTGTTCGACCTGGCGATGAAGCTGGAGGGCTTTCCCCGCCACAGCTCCACGCATGCCGCCGGCGTGGTGATCGGCGACCGGCCGCTGGCCGAGCTGATCCCGCTCTATCGCGATCCGCGTTCCGACATGCCGGTCACCCAGTTCGACATGAAATATGTCGAAGGCGCGGGGCTGGTGAAATTCGACTTTCTCGGCCTGAAGACTCTGTCCGTCCTGAAGAAGGCGGTGCAGATGCTTGCGAAGCGCGGGCTGGCCGTCGATCTCGACGCGCTCTCGTGGGACGACGAGGAAGTCTACAAGCTTCTCCAGCGCGGCGACACGGTCGGAGTGTTCCAGCTGGAATCGGAAGGCATGCGCCGCACGCTGGCGGCGGTGAAGCCGACCAATTTCGGCGACATCATCGCTCTCGTTTCGCTGTACCGGCCGGGGCCGATGGACAACATCCCGCTGTTCGGCGACCGCAAGAACGGCCGTGCCGAGGTCGCCTATCCGCACCCGCTGCTCGAAGGGATCCTGGCCGAGACCTACGGCATCTTCGTCTATCAGGAGCAGGTGATGCAGGCAGCGCAGGTGCTCGCCGGCTATTCGCTCGGCGGCGCCGACCTGCTGCGGCGCGCGATGGGCAAGAAGATCAAGGCGGAGATGGACGCGCAGCGTGCGATCTTCGTCGAAGGCTGCCAGAATGTGAACGATATCCCGGCCGACAAGGCGAACGAGCTGTTCGACTTGATCGACAAATTCGCAGGCTACGGCTTCAACAAATCGCACGCCGCAGCGTACGCGTTGCTCGCCTACCAGACGGCCTGGCTGAAGGCGCATCACCCGCACGAATTCTATGCGGCGTCGATGTGCTACGACATGGCGCAGACCGACAAGCTCGGCGTGTTCGTCGACGACATGCGGCGGATGGAGGTGGCGGTCCTGGCTCCTGACGTGAACGCGTCGGAGGCGGAATTTTCGGTGGAAGCGGCGGGCGAGGGGCTGGCCGTGCGCTATGCGCTGGGCGCGCTGAAGAATGTCGGCGAGCGGGCGATGGAGCTGCTGGTCGAGGAGCGGGCGAAGGGCGGCGCGTTCAAGTCGCTCGACGATTTCGCCAACCGCGTCGATCCGAAGCTGCTGAACCGCCGTCAGATGGAGAGCCTGGCCGGCGCGGGGGCATTCGATTCAATGGAGCCGATGCGCGCGGGCGTGTTCGCGGTCGCCGAGACGATGCTCGCAATCGCCGCGCGCGCGGAGGAGCAACGGACGAGCGGACAGGGCGGACTGTTCGGCATGGGCGAGGCGAGCGTCGCCGCGATCAAGCTGCCGCAGAACGCGCACTGGACACTCGCCGAGCGGATGACGCAGGAAAAGGAAGCGTTCGGCTTTTATTTCTCCGCCCACCCGATCGACCGCTACCGCCATCTCGCCGACGCGCATGGCGCGAAAAGCTATGGCGCGATGTGTGGCGCGAATATCGGCGAAGAGCGGGTGCCCGGCACGATGGCGGGGCTGGTCGAGGACGTGCGCTGGCGCACCTCCGCCAAGGGGAGGCGCTATCTGCTCGCGACCTGCTCCGATGCGTCGGGCCAGTTCGTCGCCAGCTGCTTCGACGAGGGCGCGTCCAAGGATCTGGAGGAAGCGGCGCGGACCGGCGGCTGCGGCCTGTTGTCGGTCGAACTCGACAAGCGCGCGGGCGAGGAAACGCCGCGCGTGACGATCCGCGGCATCCGGCCGTTCGAGGCGCTCACCGCGAACACCCGGCTGGTGCTGCAGGTGGAGCTGGACGACGCCGGCGCGATGGCGGGACTGAAAACGCTGGTCGAGCCGGCGCGGGGCGGACGGGGCGAGATCAGGCTGCTGGCGAAAACGCCGGCCGGCGAGGCGGACGTGCGGCTCGGCCGCGACTTTCACCTCGATGCGGAGCTGGCCGCCCGGATCGAGCGCCTGCCGGGCGTCGCCGGTGTTTCGCTGAAGGCCGCGGAGCTGCCGAAGCTGGCCCTGGTCAGCTGACCGCCGTCCAGTCGCAGCGCTTGCGGTCGCGCAGCTTGTTTTCCTTCCAGCAGCGATCGTCGAGCGGGGGCAGCATCAGCGCAGGCTGCGGCGGAATCCAGAAGCGGAATTGCTGTTCGCCGGCGAGCACGAGGCTCTTGCGTAGCTCGCGCATGCGGTTTTCGGCGACCTTATAGAGCTGGCCGCGCGGCGCGAAGATCGCTTCCCGTCCGATCGAGCTCGCCGCTTCGCAGAAGGTATATTGGGCAAGCACCGTCGAGAAGCTCGAATAGGTGCGCGTGCCGTACTGGTCGAGCTTGGTCTGGCCGTTCTTCCTGTCGGTGCGCGTGAAGTAATGGCTGAGCACCTGATACGCCTTCGCCAGCTCGTCGCGATGATTGTCGAGCATCGCATTATACTGGTTGCGGGTGAGTAGCGTCGGCTCGAACTGGCACTGCAGCGCCGCCACGTTGAGGCCCGAGCGCAGGTTCCAGACCAGCGCCGCGCGCAGCTCGACGGGCGTCGCGCCCGGCAGCGTGCCGGTCAATATGCCGGGCTCGGCGCCGGTCACCGGCTCGCTGTGCAGGTCCGGCGCTTTCCAGAAAAACGCGGCCGGTGCGGAAGCGGGAGCAAGAGCGAGGAAAACAGCGGCAGCGAAACCAGCAAGTCGTAAAGCCATCGAAACGAAACTCCGGGAGGGCCCGCAGACTAGCGGCATTTTCGTGCGATACAAACCGCGATGTTCCAGCAAGTCATCGTGAACGCGGCCCACTCCGTCGCCAAAGAAGAAGGGCCGCCCGGTCGCCCGGACGGCCCTTCCAAAGCAGAAAACAGTCGAACTTAGTTGCCGTTCGACATGTTGTTGCCCATCATGTTGTCGGACATGTTGTTGCCCATCATGTTGCCGCTGGCATTCATGTCGTTCATGTCGCCGGCCATGTTGCCGGTGCCATTGGCAGCGTCGACGGCAGTCATGTTGTCCGTCGTGGTGTTCATGTCGGTGGCATTCATCTCGGTGACGTTCGCCGTATCCATGTTGTTGGCTTCTTCCTTGCTTCCGCAAGCCGAAACCATCAGAGCAGCTCCGGCGATCATCGAGCCGGTCAGAACTTTCGTGAGAAGGTCACGCATTCGAAACTCCCTTATATTAGCGATTTGGCCGGCTCGGTGGCCCTCCGTTAGCCAAATCAGCCCCGTTCTTAGACACAAAAGCTTCACCCCTCAAGAGTTCTTCTTTTCGCACGCTCGAGCGAGCGCGGCGAGGAACTCGGGGAGCGTCTCGCGGAGCGCGGTATCCAGCGCACCAAGGGACGCATTGTTCCCGATCGAGGCCAGGCTTGCGACCGGGAATTCGCCCAAACCACAAGGAACTATGCCGGTGAAGTGATCCAGATCGGGATCGACGTTCACCGAAAAGCCGTGCAACGTGACCCAGCGCCGCACCCGCACGCCGATGGCCCCGATCTTCGCTTCCCCGCCCGGCGTGTCAACCCAGATACCGATGCGCCCGTCGATCGCCCGCGCCGCAACTCCGAGCTGCCCCAGGGCGCCGATCACCCATTGTTCGAGGGCATGGACGAAGCACCGCACGTCGCGCCCGCGCGCGCCAAGGTCGAGCTGGACATAGCCGACCCGCTGGCCGGGCCCGTGATAAGTGTAGCGGCCGCCGCGCCCGCTCGCGTGGACCGGAAAGCGCGGATCGAGCAGCTCGGCGGAATCGGCACTGGTGCCGGCGGTATAGAGCGGCGCGTGCTCCAGCAGCCAGATGCGCTCGCGCGCGGTGCCGGCCCGGATCGCCTCCGCCCGCGCATCCATGTCCGCTACGGCCGTCGGATAATCGGTCAGGCCCGGCGAGACCTGCCATTCGACATCGTCGATCATCATCGCTGGCGCTATCGGCACTTGAACCTCTCGCTTCAAGCCGAAGTGCGGCTATATGCGCGGCCGATGCAGGATAAACCCACTCCGTTCGATGCCGGCCGCGCCTGGACCGATGCGATGGCGCTGTTGAACGGCCAGCGGGAGATCCTGCTGACGATCACCGGCTTTTTCATCATGTTGCCGGCGCTGCTGCTGAACGCGCTGCGTCCGTTCGTGGCGAGTGGCAAGAGCGAGACCTGGATGGCCGAGATCGCCGCCTGGACCGAGGCCAATTTCCTGTGGATCCTGCTGGTCGCGGTGCTGGCGGCGCTGGGGCGGCTGGCGATGCTTATCCTGCTGCTTGGGCCGGACCGCCCGACCGTCGGCGAGGCGCTGGCGGCAGGCGCGAAGCTGCTGGCGATGTTCGTCATCATGGACGTGCTGATCGGGCTGATGCTGCTGGGCGGCAGCCTGCTCTTCATTGTGCCTGCCTTCTACATCTTCGGGCGGACCTTTCTTGCCGAGGCGGGGTTCGTCGCGCGCCGCGTGCACGGCCCCCTCGCCGGGCTGACCGCCGGTTTCGAGGCGAGCCGCGGCAATGGCTGGCGCCTGTTCCTGATGGCTGCGATCATCTATGTCGCCGGCGTCATCCTGACCGCGGCGATCGGATCGATCGTCGGCGTGATCGGCGCGCTGGCGGGCGGAAGCGGGCTCGACCGGTTCCTGAGCGCGTTCGTCGACGCAGTGTGCGGGGCCGGCGTGTCGCTGCTGCTGGTGCTGGTCGGAGTCGCCGCCTGGCGCCAGCTAGGCGAGGATCGGAATCTGCGGCGCGGCGTCGCGCGGTAGGTGGCCGG
>NZ_DASTXI010000129.1:0-2228 GCF_035758555.1 Sphingomonas sp.
GGTGCATCCCCGAAGGGACGGCGCCGTCCGCATCCGGGCAGGCGACGATCGTCACCACGCCATGATCGAACGCCGGCATGAAGCCCGCCGGGGCAAGGCAGCGCAATGCGAGCAGCAGCGCCGCGAGCATCGCCCATGCGAAGCGAACCTGAGCCGGAGCTGCCCTCATTCGGACCATCAGATGCGCGTTAGGCGCGCAGCGTTCCAATGTCAGCGGCGCCCGCGCTCGCCCTTGCCTGCGCTCTGTCCCCGCGCCGCCGCGCTCTGCGCCCGCACCTTGGCGAACTCGGACGAGGCATTCCACTCGGGCCATTCGCGGCTGTTCGCGAGGCGGTTGCCGATCGCGTAAAACAGCTCGGCCTCCTGCGCGGCTCCACGCAAATCCCAGGTCGGCGACCAGGCATCACAGGTCTGGTGGTAGCATTTGCTGGTGAACGCATCGAGCCAGCGCTCGCCCGCCGGCCGGCCGCCCTCGACCATGTCGTACGCGCCGGCGAGCGCCATATCGAGCAGCACCGGGACCCCGCGCTTGGCGAAGGAGAAATGGTCGGCGCGGTAGAACAGTCCGCGCTCTGGGTGGTTCTCGTCGGTGACGTAGCGGCCCTGCGCCTTCGCGGCCTCGGCGAAGATCCGCTCCATGTCGCCGCTCTGGCCCCGCCCGACGAGCACCGCGTCCTTGACCGGGCCGTTCCATTGCAGCGTGTCGAAGGTCAGGTTCGCGACCATCGTCTGCATCGGGAACAAAGGATGCTGGGCGTAATATTCCGAGCCGAGCAGGCCGCGTTCCTCTGCGGTCCAGGCGGCGAAGACCAATGTCCGCTCCGGCCGCGGCCCGGCTGCGAACAGCCGCGCATCCTCGAGCATCGCGGCCAAACCCAGCGCATCATCCGCCGCGCCCGGGCGGATCGTTCGGCCCTGCGCGTCCGCCGGCCCGATCCCGTACGCGTCCCAATGCCCGCCGAAGCTCACCGTCTCTTCCGGATATTTCGACCCGGTGAGCTTGCCGAGCACGTTGTGGCTGGTGATGTGCGAGAGCGTAACCGGGATATCGGCTGACAGCGTCGCCTTGAGGTCGATCGGCTTGAACGCCGCGGTCCGCGCCTCCCGCTTCACCGTCTCGTAATCGTAGCCGGCGCGCTTCAGCAGGGCCGCGGCGGCGTCGCGCTGGATCCAGCCCTGGAGCAGCACCGGCTGAGGCGAGTCCGCAGGCAAAGCGATGGCGTAATTCTCGCCAGCCGGACTCTTCACCACGGTCCACGGATAGCCCGCCGCATCGGTCTCGTGGACGACCAGCGCGGCGATCGCGCCACGCCGCGCCGCTTCTTCATATTTATAGGTCCAGCGGCCGTAATAGGTCATGGTCTTGCCGCCGAACTTGCCCGCGACCGGCTCGCCCGCGGCGGCCTCGAAGTCGGGATCGTTGACCAGCATCACCGCGACCTTGCCGTGCAGGTCGACGCCCTTGAAATCGTCCCACCCGCGCTCGGGCGCGGTCACTCCGTAGCCGACGAACACCATCGGCGCGTTCTCAATGCGCACCCGGTCCACCGGACGCACCGTCCCGAGATAGATGTCGTCGGGGAATTTGAGCGGCAGCGTTTGGCCGCGCTGCGTGACCGAGACGTTGACCGGCGCCTTCAGCTGGGTGTGGATCATCGGGACGATCTGCGTCCAGCCGCCGTTCTCGCCAGCCGGCTCGAGTCCCGCCGCCTTGAACTGCTCGATGAGGTAGGGGATCGTCTTGTCCTCGCCCGGAGTGCCCGGCGCGCGGCCCTGGAATGCGTCGGACGCGAGCACGCGCGTGACCTCGCTCATCCGCTGCATGTCGACCTTCGGAGCGGGTGCGGCGCCGACGAGCAACAGGGACAGGATTGCGATCACGGGCTTCACTTAGACTCTCCTCGTTTCACCTCCGCGCGGCGGAGGGCGCGCGCCCCCAAAATCATCAACGCGATAATGGCGACTGCGATCGCGTCGCGCAGGAACTCGCCGCTGATCAGCCAATAGAACAAAGCCGCCACCGTCGCCGAAGCGGGGATGGTGATTACCCAGGCGATCGCGACATTGCCCGCGATCCCCCACCGCACCGCCGAGGCCCTGCGCGCCGCTCCGGCGCCGATCACGCAGCCGGTCATGGTGTGCGTCGTCGACACCGGGATTCCGAGGTAGGAGGCCGAGAAGAGCATGACCGAGCCGCCCATCGACGCCGAGAATCCCTGGTGCTGGTT
>NZ_DASTXI010000248.1:0-7827 GCF_035758555.1 Sphingomonas sp.
CGAGCGAAGTCGAGAAACGATAGCTCCGGCGCAAGGGCTTCTCGACTTCGCTCGAAGCGAACGGAGCCTGAGCGGTTGCATGGCGAGCTTAAACCCACTAAGTGCGCCTCCGCATTCCGTGACACGGATACCGCGACGGCGTTCCCTATGAGCGCCAACGCTGGCCGACGAGGTTTCGTCCGCCGGCGTTTTTCGCGTTTCCGTGCCTGCGGTGTTGGAGTGAGCAAATGTTCGAGACTCTGAGCGAAAGACTGGGCGGCGTTTTCGACCGTCTTCGCGGCCGCGGAGCGCTGAGCGAGAGCGACGTGCGCGCGGCGATGCGCGAGGTCCGCATCGCTCTGCTCGAGGCGGACGTCGCGCTGCCCGTCGTCCGCGATTTCGTCGACAAGGTCACCGAACAGGCGGTCGGCGCGCAGGTGCTCCGTTCGGTCACGCCGGGCCAGCAGGTCGTCAAGATCGTCCATGACGCGCTGGTCGAGATGCTCGGCGCCGAAGCGTCCGAACTCGCGCTTGACGTCACGCCGCCGGCGATCGTGATGCTGGTGGGCCTGCAGGGCTCGGGCAAGACCACGACGACCGCCAAGCTCGCCAAGCGCCTCAGCGAACGCGAGCGCAAGAAGGTGCTGATGGCCTCGTTGGACGTGAACCGTCCGGCGGCGCAGCAGCAGCTCGCGACGCTTGGCGAGCAGGTGAAGGTCGCGACGCTGCCGATCGTTCAGGGCCAGCCGCCGGTCGAGATCGCGAAGCGCGCACTGAATGCCGCGAAGCTGCAAGGCTTCGACGTGCTGATGCTCGACACCGCCGGCCGGCTGCACGTCGATCAGGCGCTGATGGACGAGATGAAGGCGGTCGCGGACGTCGCGAACCCGCAGGAAATCCTGCTCGTCGTCGACAGCCTGACCGGTCAGGACGCCGTCAACGTCGCGCAGAGCTTCTCGGCCCAGGTGCCGCTCACTGGCGTGATCCTGACCCGGATGGACGGCGATGCGCGCGGCGGCGCGGCGCTGTCGATGCGCGCTGTCACGCAGAAGCCGATCAAGTTCGCCGGCACCGGCGAGAAGATGGACGGGCTGGAGGCCTTCCATCCGCAGCGCGTTGCCGGCCGCATCCTTGGCATGGGCGACGTCGTCAGCCTGGTCGAGAAGGCGGCGGAGAGCATCCAGGTCGAGGATGCCGAGCGTATGGCCGCGAAGATGGCCAAGGGGCAGTTCGACATGAACGACCTGCGCGCACAGCTGGCCCAGATGCGGCGGATGGGCGGCCTCGGCGCGCTCGCCGGGATGATTCCGGGCATGAAGGCGGCCAAGCAGGCGATGGCGTCCGGCGCGGTCGACGAGAAGATTCTGGTGCGCATGGATGCGATGATCGGCTCGATGACGCCGAAGGAGCGCGCCAAGCCCGAGCTGATCAATGCCAAACGCAAGATCCGCGTCGCCAACGGCTCCGGGACCACGGTGCAGGAGGTCAACAAGCTCCTGAAGATGCACCAGGAAATGGCGAACGCCATGAAGAAGATCAAGAAAATGGGCGGGCTGAAGGGCCTGGCCGCGATGTTCGGCAAGGGCGGCGCGGGCGCGGCGGGCCTGCCCGGCGGCATGGGCGACATGCTGAAGGGCCCTCCCGGCGGGCTTCCCGGCCTTGGCGGCGGAGCGATGCCGCCGATCCCTGGCAACCTGCCGCCCGGTTTCGAGAATTTCCTGAAAAAGAAGTGATTTAGACGAAAGGACTGAAGACTATGGCACTTTCCCTCCGACTGTCGCGTGGCGGCTCCAAGAAGCGGCCTTATTACCGCATCGTCGTGGCGGACGCGCGTTCGCCGCGCGACGGCCGCTTCATCGAGAAGATCGGCACCTACAACCCGCTGCTGGCGAAGGATTCGCCGGAACGCGTGAAGCTCGACGCCGATCGCGCCAAGCATTGGCTGAGCGTTGGCGCGCAGCCGACCGACCGCGTGCTCCGCTTCCTCGACGCCGCCGGCGTCAAGGAGCGCCCGGCGCGCAACAATCCGAAGAAAGCCGAGCCCGGCGAGAAGGCCAAGGAGCGCGCTGAGGAGCGTGCCACCAAAGCTGCCGAGGCCGCCGAAGCAGCCGCGGCAGCCGCTGCCGCCCCGACGCCGGCCGAAGAGCCCGCCGCCGAGGAAGCGACGAGCGACGCGACCAATGAGGGTGTGTCGACCGAGCAGCCGGCCGAAGGCAATGCCGAAGCGCCGACCGGCGCCGACGAGCCGCAGTCGACCGACGAACCGGCGGAAGGCTGATCGGACGCGGGCGTAAAATGTCCCGTTCGTTTCGAGCGAAGTCGAGAAACGCGTGCTTCGGCGCGGTCGCTTCTCGGCTGCGCTCGAAGCGAACGGATTTTTTTGTGCTTTCTTCCCTCTCATGAAGCGCGTCACCCTCGCCGCTGTCGCAGGCGCGCACGGCCTGAAGGGCGAGGTGCGGCTGAAGCTGTTCACCGACAGCGCCGACAGCCTGAAGCATTACGCCAGCTTCGACGCAGCCGGACGCACGCTGACGCTGGCCGCCGTCCGCCAGGCCGGGGCAGGGGCGATCGCGCGCTTCAGGGAAATCGGGGATCGCACTCAGGCCGAGGCCTTCCGCGGCACGGCCCTGACCGTTCCGCGCGAGGCGCTGCCTCCACTGGAGGACGGCGAATATTATCACGCCGACCTGATCGGGCTGCCGGTCGTCACGCCCAATGGTGATTCGGCCGGCATCGTCACGGCCGTCGAGAATTTCGGCGCCGGCGACGTGCTCGACATCGAAAAGCCGGACGGCAAGAGCTTCATGGCGCCCATGCATGCCGTAACGGTTGAGCCCGACCGGCTGGTGATCGACCCCGTCTTCATCGTCTAGCCAATTTGACAAGGCGCGCGGGGCTCCCGCACTGCTGCAGTGCACAAGAGGGAGGTGACGCGTGGTCGATCGGGTCGAGCGTTCCGGGCTGCAGGTCGCGCGTGTGCTGGCCGACTTCGTCGAGCAACAGGCACTCCCCGGCACCGGCCATGAGCCGGAACCCTTTTGGGCGGGCGTCGCCGAGATTTTCGCGCGTTATGTGCCCGAAAACATCATGCTGCTCGCGAAGCGCGACGCAATCCAGGCGCAGCTCGACGACTGGCATGAAGCGCGGCGCGGCCAGCCGATCGACCAGGACGAGTATCAGGCTTTTCTGCGCGAGATCGGCTATCTTGTCCCGGAGCCGGCGCCGTTCGCGGTCGGCACCGACAATGTCGACGACGAGATCGCCCGCACGGCGGGGCCGCAGCTGGTCGTGCCGTCGCTTAATGCCCGGTTCCTGCTGAATGCGGCCAACGCCCGCTGGGGCAGCCTCTACGATGCGCTCTACGGGACCGACGCGTTGCCCGGCAGCGCGAAGCCGGGCGGATACGATCCGGAGCGCGGTGCCCAGGTGATCGCGCAGGCCAAGGCTTTTCTTGAGCAGACGCTGCCCGGCTGGGAAGCGGCGCTGGAGGGCGGCGCGCACCCGCTGCTGGCCGGCCGGGCGGACAAGTCGCTGCTGTTCCGCCACAACGGCCTTCACATCGAGCTGCTGATCGATCGCGACCACCCGATCGGCAGCGACGATCCGCACGGCCTTGCCGATGTGATCCTCGAATCCGCCTTGACCACGATCGTCGATCTGGAGGATTCGGTCGCGGCCGTCGACGCCGACGACAAGGTCGTGGCCTATGCGAATTGGCTGGGCGTGCTGCGCGGCGACCTGGAGGAGACGTTCGAGAAGAACGGCCGTCCTATGACGCGCCGGCTCAACGCGGACCGCGAATATACCACGCCGAACGGCGGCCGATTCACGCTGCCCGGCCGGGCACTGCTGTTCGTGCGCAACGTCGGCCACCTGATGACGACGCCGGCGGTTATCCTGCCGGACGGAACGGAAGCGCCCGAAGGCATTCTGGATGCGATCGTCACCAGCCTTTGCGGCGTGCACGACCTGAACGGGCTGGGTCGCTTCCGCAACAGTCGCGCCGGGTCGATCTACATCGTGAAGCCCAAGATGCACGGCCCCGACGAAGCGGCTTTCACCAAACGGCTGTTCGACGCGGTCGAGGACCTGCTCGGCCTTGCGCGCCACACGATCAAGGTCGGCGTGATGGATGAGGAGCGGCGCACCTCCGCCAATCTCGCGGCCTGCATCCACGCAGTGCGCGACCGGATCGTCTTCATCAACACCGGCTTCCTCGACCGCACCGGCGACGAGATCCACACCTCGATGCAGGCCGGCCCGATGATTCCCAAGGGCGAGATGAAGACGAGCGCCTGGATCAAGGCCTACGAGGACAGGAACGTTCGCATCGGCCTCGCCTGCGGCCTCAGCGGCAAGGCGCAGATCGGCAAGGGCATGTGGGCCGCGCCCGACAAGATGGCCGACATGCTGGAGCAGAAGGTCGGCCATCCGAAGAGCGGCGCGAACACCGCCTGGGTGCCGAGCCCGACCGCGGCGACGCTGCACGCGCTCCATTATCACCAGGTCGATGTATTCGCGGGGCAGGAGACGCTGAAGGGCGAGGCGCCGCCGCCGCTCGACGCGCTGCTGACGATCCCGCTCGCGCTCGGCCGCAACTGGACCGAGGAAGAAATCCGGCGCGAGCTCGACAACAATGCGCAGGGCATCCTCGGCTATGTCGTGCGCTGGATCGATCAGGGCGTCGGCTGCTCAAAAGTGCCCGACATCAATGATGTCGGCCTGATGGAGGACCGCGCGACGCTACGCATCTCCAGCCAGGCGATCGCCAATTGGCTGCTGCACGGCGTCTGCACGGCGGAGCAGGCCGACGCGGCGCTGTTGCGCATGGCAGCGAAGGTGGACGCGCAGAATGCAGGCGACCCGCTCTACCGGCCGATGGCGCCCGATCCGGGAAACAGCATCGCGTTCCAGGCCGCCCGCGCGCTGGTCTTCGAAGGCGTCGCCCAGCCGAATGGCTACACCGAACCGCTGCTGCACCGCTTCCGGGCCGAGGCAAAAGCGCGCCAGGCTGCGGGAACTACTGCTTCATAAACACTGGAACCTTGCGCGGAACTCCCCTAGCGAGTGCGCGGATGGGAGTTCGGCGTGCCGGATTGGGACGGATCGCGGCGCTGGCATTGGCCGGCGCGTCGTCGCTCGTCTGTGCCCAGACCTATGGGCCGGCGGCGGACCCGGCCGCCGCGGCTGGCGCTACGGTGGCGGTGCCGCCCGGCATCGCGCCTGAGCTTGCGAGCATCACCGAGCGCGCGATCGACGCCAATCCGTCGATGCGTGCCGCGCGCCTGAACAATCGCGCCGCGGCGTCGGATATCAGTGCGGCCCGGTGGCAGCGCGGGCCCAGCGTCTCGGTCGGCGCCTTTGCGTTCGAGGGCGGCAGCCAGTTCGTGCGCGGCGACAACGTCACGGCCAATGTGACGGTCGATCAGCCGATCTATCAGGGCGGCCGGATCGAAGGCGGGATCGACCGCGCCAAGGCCTCCCGGCGTCAGAGCGAGGCTGTCACTGATGAGACTGCGCAGGATATCGCGTTGCGCGTGACCGGCGCCTATTTCGATTATCTGCTCGCCTCCCGGCGCGTGCAGGCGCTCGACCAGGGTTTGGCCGAGCATCGCGCGCTGGTCGGATCGATCGAACGCCGCGTCGAGCAGGAAGTCAGCCCGCGCGTCGATCTGGAGCTGGCCCGGTCGCGTACCGCCCAGCTGATGGAGCAGCAGACCACCGCGAACGCGCAGGCCGACGCAAGCCTGCAGCAATTGCGTGTGCTTCTGAACGACCCGAGCTTCACGCCCGCAGCGCCGCCGAACTACGACCCCGCCGTCCACCACCCGAGCGAGGCGCGCGCGGTGGAGGAGGCGACGATGTGTTCCCCGACGCGCCGCCGGCTGCAGGCGGCCGCCCTGGTCGCGCGCGCCGACCAGAAGCTCGCCCGGTCGCAATATCTGCCGCACCTCTCCGCCCAATTTTCGAGCAATGAAGTGACGGGCGAGCGGGTGGGGCTGTCGCTCACTACCTCGACCAATGGCGGGTTGTCGCCGTTCATCGCGGAACGCGCCGCGCGGACCCGGCGCGAGGCCGCCGAAGTGCAGGTCGGGGCGGCCGAGCAGGACGTGCAGACGCAGCTGGCCGCCGATTTCGCCGAGAACCGCGCCGCTCGCGCCCGCGTCGAGAGCAGCGAGACGGCCGCCGTCGCCGCGCGCGGCGTCACCGATTCCTATCAGCGCCTGTTCGTGGTCGGCCGCCGCTCCTGGCTCGACGTGATGAACGCGGCGCTCGAATCCATCCAGGCCGATGTGGCAGTGCAGGACGCGGAAGTGAGCGCGATGGCGTCGGCCGCGCGCATCCAGCTCCGCACCTGCCGCTGGCAGCCCGAACCGCAGGTCAGCCGTCCATGAGTGTATCGCTTCTCGTCCTGATCGAGCGTCTCGCGCACGAACGCGGCGCCGATCTGCCGCCGGACTGGATGGGCGCCCCGCTGGATCCGGACGTGCTGGCCGGAGAGGACGGTCTCGCGGTCCTCGCCGAAAATGCCGGCTGGGAGACGCCCCGCCGCGTGGCCGGCCGGCCGCGGGCCAACCGCTTTCCGTTGCTCGCCTTCTCGCCCGAGGAAGGGTGGCTGGTCGCGGAGCAGATGGAAGGGCATGCCCGGCTGCGGGTGTGGGACGGCTCGGCACGGTCGATCCCGTTCGATCCGGCCATCCTGCTGTTCGACGTGCAATTGCCCGAGGCAGCGGCGGCGCGGACGCACAATTCCGCATTCGACGTGTTCTGGCGTGCATTGCTGGCGCGAAAGGACGTGCTGGTCGCCGCGACGGTCGCCACCGTCGTCGCCAATGTCATCACGCTCGCGACCTCGCTCTATTCGATGCAGGTCTATGATCGCGTGATCCCGCGGTCCGGCTATTCGACGCTTTGGGTGCTGACGGTCGGCGTGATCGTCGCGTTGGCGATCGATTTTGCGCTCAGGACCACGCGCGCGCTGATGATCGAGCGCGAATCGGCGCGGATCGATCAGGACGTCTCCGAATATTTCTTCGCCCGTGCACAGGCGGTGAGGCTGGACGCACGCACCGGCGGCGTCGGCACGATGGCGGCGCAGTTGCGCGGGCTCGAACAAGTTCGGGCGCTGATGTCATCCGGCTCGCTGTTCCTGCTCGCCGACCTGCCGTTCGCCCTGTTCTTCATGCTGGTGATCTTCGCGCTTGGCGGCGCGCTGGCGCTGGTGCCGCTGATCAGCCTGCCGATTGCGCTCGGCGTCGCGATCGGCTTGGCGCGGATGATCCGCAAGGATACCGACCGGGCTCAGATCAGCAGCAATCTGAAGAACGGCCTGCTCGTCGAATCGATCGACGCGGCGGAGACGCTGAAGGCCAATCGCGGCGACTGGCAATTGCTCTCGCGCTGGAACCGGCTGATCGAGGAAATCCACGCCTCGGAGGACCCGGTCAAGCGCTGGACCTCGACCGCCGGCTCGATCTTCTCGACGCTCCAGCAGGTCGCCTATGTCGCGCTGATCGCTTTCGGTGCGGTCGAGGTCACGCACGGCAAGATGACGATGGGCGCGCTGATCGCCTGTGCGATCATCGCCGGCCGGGTGAACGGGCCGCTGGTCACGCAGCTGCCCAGCATGATCGTGCAATGGGGCTATTCGCGCTCGTCGCTGCGGATGCTCGACAACATCCTCCGCCTGCCGACCGACGAGGATCCCGACGTGCAGGGCCTGCGCCCGAGCGCTTTGGGCGGCAGCTTGCGGCTGGAGGGCATGCGCTTCTCCTATCCCGGCGCGCGCGAGGGCGTCGATGTTCCGCGTCTCGAAGTCCGCGAAGGCGAGCGGGTGGCGATCGTCGG
>NZ_DASTXI010000123.1:0-12715 GCF_035758555.1 Sphingomonas sp.
CGCGAATTTGTCGAACGTGGAACGATTGTGTCGCGATTTGTCGCGAGAAAGCTGGAGCGGGTAGCGGGAATCGAACCCATGCGTAGCCCGGCAGGGCGGAGCGCCAGCAAACAGCCGCGGGTTCGACTGTGCGCCCTGGAAAGCTGGAGCGGGTAGCGGGAATCGAACCCGCGCGTTCAGCATGGGAAGCTGACAGGCTACCATTACATCATACCCGCCTGTGCCGCGCCCGATGCCACAGGCGCGGGGCTGCGGTCAACGCGCCGCTTTCGGCGCGTCGGGCGCGAACAGGTTGCCGAAATAATCGCCCTGGTACCAGCGTGGCGCCTCGTCGGCGTCGGCCAGCGCGCGGGTGATGCGGTAGTTTACTTCCGCGAAGCGCGCGGCGGCGTTCCAGTCGATCGGCTGGTTCATGTCGTCGGCGGGCTGGTGATAGGCCTTGTCGAAGAACGCCTTCCACGCCGCCTCGCCGCCGTTCGCATAGCCGGTCGCCAGGAACACCGCCGGCACGCCCTGCTGCACGAAGCGGTAATGGTCGGAGCGCACGAAGATATTCTCCGCCGGCATCGGGTCGGGCGAAAGCGAAATCCCCATCGGCTTGGCGGCATCGGCGACGACCTTGCCCAGCGTCGAATGGTCGGCGCCGAACGCGACGACGTCGGTGAACGGGTACAGCAGCAGCGGCATGTCGAGATCGACGTCGGCGACGATGCTGGCGAGCGGCACGGTCGGATTGTGCGCATAATATTCGGCGCCGAGCAGGCCCTTCTCCTCGGCCGTCGAGGCGAGGAAGACAAGGGTGCGGCGCGGGCGGTCCGACGACGTCGTAAAAGCGCGGGCAACTTCCAGCATCGTCGCGATTCCCGACGCATTGTCGAGCGCGCCGTTGTTGATCCGGTCCTTGTTCGGCGGATCGTTCGGGCGCGGCTTGCTGATGCCGATATGGTCGAGATGCGCGGACAGGATGACGACCTGCGGCGCAAGCTTCGGATCGGCGCCGGGCAGGATGCCGACGACATTGGGGCTGGTCAGCCGCTCGCTGACCGTGCTGGCGGTGACGCGAACGGTGCCCGCAAGAGGAAAGCCCTTGGGCCGCCCGCCCTCGCGCTCCGCTTCGGCGCGGACCTGGTCGAGCGTCTGCGGTGCGCCGGCGAACAGCGCAGTGGCGACAGTGTCGTCGACGCTGGCCGTGGCGCGCAGGCCCGTTCCCTCGACATGCGGCTGGCCGTCCTTGCCGATCCAGCTGAAGCGCGCGCCGTCCGCATAGCGCTGGCGCACGGTCCAGGGCCGGGTTTCCGCCGAAAGCTTCGTGTCGACCGAAAGGAAGCCGACCGCGCCCCGTTCCGCCGCCGCTTCGTCCTTGGCGCTCGACAGGTGCGCGCCGACCTCGCTCGGCATGCCCTTGGGAAAGCCGTTCAGGGCGACGACGATCTTGCCGCGCACGTCGAGCCCGGCATAGTCGTCGATACCGAGCGATTTGTCGGCGATGCCGTAGCCGACGAACACGATCGGGGCGGAGAGGTCGGTCTTCGCCTCGCGCGGATTGACGCCGATCAGCACGTCCTTGCCGTGCGTCCATTTGCCGCCTGCGCGCGAGCCGCTGAGCGTCAGCGTGCCCGGCGTCTCGCCGCGCCGCGTCTGCTGGAACGTGACCTGCTGATACCAAGAGCCGTTGTCGCCCCCGGGCTTCAGCCCGAGCCCTTCGAATTGCGAGGCGACATAGCGCGCCGCGATCTCATGCCCGCGACTGCCGGTGTCGCGCCCTTCGAGCAGGTCGTCGGAAAGGAACAGCACGTGCGCGCGAAACGCCTCGGGCGTGAACGCCGGGACGGGAGCGGGAGGGGCGGCACCGACGAGAGCGAGCGGCAGGAGCGACAGCAGGACGCGCGACATGATTTTCCTTGAGAAGCAATGGAAGACGTGGACAGCGTTGGTTCAGCGAAAATGCGCTGCTATGCAAGCCGCACGTCGCTCTCCCGTCGAAGGAATCTTCATGCGCCGTTCCTGGCTTGCCGTTTCGCTCCTCGCCTTTTCCACTGCCGCCTTCGCCCAGCCCGCCCAGCCCGCGCCCTTGTCCGAGCTGTCGCAGGCTGTGAACATCCCCTACGAGCAGTTCACGCTGCCGAACGGCCTGCGCGTAATCGTCTCGACCGATCGCAAGGCGCCGATCGTCGCGGTCTCCGTCTGGTACAATGTCGGATCGAAGATGGAGCCGGCGGGGAAGACCGGCTACGCGCATTTGTTCGAACATCTGATGTTCAACGGCTCCGAGAATGCGCCGGGCGATTTCTTCAAGCCGCTGCAGGAAATCGGCGCGACCGACGTGAACGGCACGACCTGGTTCGACCGGACCAATTATTTCGAGACGGTGCCGACGCCCGCGCTCGAACGCGCGCTGTTCCTGGAAAGCGACCGGATGGGCCATTTCCTCGGTGCGGTCACGCAGGAGAATCTGAAGAACCAGATCGGCGTCGTCCAGAACGAAAAGCGGCAGGGCGACAACCAGCCGTTCGGGCTGGTCGAATATGCGCAGCTGAAGGCGCTGATCCCGGCCGATCATCCCTACGGTCATTCGACGATCGGTTCGATGGCCGACCTCGACGCCGCCAGCCTGGAGGACGTGAAGAACTGGTTCCGCGAGCATTACGGGCCCAACAATGCCGTGCTGGTGCTCGCCGGCGACATCGACGTGCCGACGGCGAAGCGGCTGGTCGAGAAATATTTCGGCGACATTCCGCGCGGGCCGCAGCAGGGGCCCGTCGTCGCGCCGGTGCCGACGCCCGCGCACCGCATCGACGAAGTGATGAAGGACCGCGTCGCGACCACGCGCATCTACCGCACCTGGGTCGTGCCGGGGCTCAACGATCCCGATGCCGTGCCGCTCGACATCGCCGCGACGGTACTCGGCGGCCTCAGCAGCTCGCGCCTCGACAACGCGTTGGTCCGCGGCGACAAGAGTGCGGTGCGTGTCAGTGCCGATCTGCAGCAATTCGCGCAGATCAGCTTCTTCGACGTGCAGGTCGACGTCGCGCCGGGCGTGGACGTTGCCGAAGAGGGGCGGAAGCTCGACAAGCTGATCGCCGATTATATCGCCCAGGGGCCGACCGCGGACGAGGTGCTGCGTTCGGCGACGCGGGACGTGGCGGGGCGGACGGCTTCGCTCGAATCGGTCGGCGGCTTCGGCGGCAAGGCGGTCACGCTGGCCGAAGGCGCGCTCTATTCGAACGATCCGGGCTTCTACAAGAAACAGCTCGCCGCCTACGCTGCGGCGACGCCGGAACAGGTGCGCGCGGCGATGCAGAAATGGCTGAGCCGGCCGATGCTCGCGCTGGTCGTCGAGCCGGGCCCGCGCGGCGCCTATGAGGAATCGCAGTCGGTCGCCGGCAAATCCGGCTTTGCGCCGGCCTATTATCACAAGCCGGGCGAAGCGCCGGTGACTTTCGCGCCGCAGGCGGCCGTGGATCGCTCGCAGCTGCCGCCGGTCGGACCGATCCCGAATCTCGACTTCCCGACCGTGGAGCGGGCGAAGCTGTCGAACGGAATCGAGCTGGTCTATGCCCAGCGGACGGCGGTGCCGATCACGCGGATCGTCGTCAGCTTCGATGCCGGCAATGCGGCCGATCCGGCCGACGAGCTTGGCCTGCAATCGCTGACCCTGTCGCTGCTCGACGAGGGCACGAAGACGCGCAACTCGATCCAGATCGCCGAGGAGCAGGAGCGGCTGGGCGCCAATATCAGCGCGGGCACCTCGACCGATCGCACCACCGTCAGCCTGTTCGCGCTGTCGCCGAACCTGCAACCGTCGGTCGCGCTGCTGGCCGACATCCTGCGCAACCCGGCCTTCGCGCCGGCCGAGGTCGAGCGGCTGCGCAATCAGCAGCTGGTCTCGATCCAGAACGAGCTGACCCAGCCGGGCGGGCTCGCCGGGCGGACGCTGCCGCCGGTGTTGTTCGGGCCCGAACACCCCTATGGCCGTGCTTCCTCGGGCACCGGCGATCCGGACGTGGTCGCAAAGCTGACGCGGAACGATCTGATCGCGTTCCAGCATGCGTGGATCCGGCCGGACAAGGCGACGATCTTCATCGTCAGCGACCGGCCGCTGGCGGAAGTGCGCAGCGTGCTCGACGCATCGCTGGGCGACTGGAACGGCGAGGGCGCAGCCGGGGCCAAGCGCTTCGCCGCGGCGATCCCGCAGCCGCAGCCGCGGATCATCCTGGTCGACCGGCCCGATTCGCCGCAGTCGCTGATCTATGGCGGCGAAGTCACGCCGCTGAAGGGCACCGACGAGCTGGTTCCCTATATCGCCGCCAATGATGTGCTCGGCGGCAATTTCCTGTCGCGGCTGAACACCGATATCCGCGAGACCAAGGGCTGGTCCTACGGCGTCAGCGGCAATTTCCGGCGACTGCTGCAGGGCGTGCCCTATCTCGTCTCGGCGCCGGTGCAGGCGGACCGAACGGGCGATTCGCTGGCGGCGATGCAGGCCGACATCCGCACGTTCCTGACCACCAAGGGCATCACGCCCGAGGAGCAGGAGCGGACGATCAACGGCTTCGTGCGCGAGCTGCCGGGCAGCTTCGAAACCGGATCGGACGTGCTGGGCGGCATGCAGAACAATGTGATCTACGGCCGGTCCGACGATTATTACGACACGATCGCGAGCCGCTACCGCGCGCTGACCGCGCCGGAGATGGACAAGGCGATCCGCTCCGCAATCGACCCGGCGAAATTCGTCTGGGTGGTGGTCGGCGATGCCAAGGTCGTAAAACCGCAGCTTGACAGCCTCGGCCTGCCTGTCGAGGTGAAGACGGTGGCACAACAACCTGCACAGGGAGGGAAATGATGGCTGGTGTGGATGGCGATTGGGATTGCATCACGAAGTCGCCGCTGGGCGAGCAGAAGTCGGTGTTCACCGTCCGGAGCAACGGCGACACATTCACCGGCCAGCAGGCCGGCGCGATGGGCTCGCTCGACGTGATCGACGGCAAGGTCGACGGCAACAAGCTGACCTGGAAGATGGAAATGAAAGTGCCGATGCCGATGACGCTCGACTGCCAGGCGACCGTCGACGGCGATACGCTGACCGGCACCGTCGGCGCCGGCGCGTTCGGCAGCTTCCCGCTGACGGGAACGCGGAAGGGGTGAGGCAATAAGCCCCTCCCCTAAAGGGGAGGGGCTTAGAATATCCGCGTCACGTGACCCATCTTGCGGCCGGGACGGACGTGCTTGCCGTAGAGGTGCAGTTTCGCCGTGGGATCGGCCAGGATCGCCGCCCAGGAGTTCGCGTCCTCGCCGATCAGGTTATGCATCTCGATCCGCGCGCCGGTGCGTGCCGTCGCGCCCATCGGCAGGCCGCAGACTGCGCGGATGTGGTTTTCGAACTGGGACGTGACCGCGCCCTCGATCGTCCAGTGACCGCTGTTGTGGACGCGCGGCGCCATTTCGTTGAAGACCGGCCCGTCGCTGCAGGCGAAGAACTCGCAGGTCAGCAGGCCGATATGGTCCAGCGCATCCGCCACTCTGCGGGCGAGGGCGATCGCTTCCTCCGCCTGTGCCAGCACCGCCGCGCGGGCCGGGACAGTGGACGTGTCGAGAATGCCGTGGGTGTGGACGTTTTCGGGCGTGTCCCACACCGCCGTCTCGCCGCTTTCTGCCCGGCAGAGCAGCACGGAGAATTCGGCGTCGAAGGATACGAAGCCCTCCAGAACGCAGGGCGCGCCGCGGACAGCTTCCCATGCTGACTCCAGCCCGGACGCGTCGTGCAACCGCACCTGGCCTTTGCCGTCATAGCCCAGGCTGGACGTCTTCAGGATCGACGGCGTGCCGATCTCGGCAAAAGCATCCCGAAGCTCGTCGAGGCTCTGGACCGCACGGAACGGGGCGGTGCGGCCGCCGAGGTCACGCACCAGGCTCTTTTCGCGCTCGCGCACGCGCGAGATTTCGAGCGAGCGCTTGCCCGGACGGATCGGCACCAGCGTCTCCAGCCGGTCGAGCGCAGCCGGGGGGACATTTTCGAACTCGTAGGTGACGACGCCGACCGCTTGCGCAAAGCGTGCGAGCGCGTCCGCATCGTCATAGCCGGCCTTGGTCCATTCGGCGCTGACTTCGGTCGCGGGGCCGCTCGCCTCGGGCGCATAGATGTGGCTGCGATAGCCGAGCTGCGCCGCGGCGATCGCGAGCATCCGGCCGAGCTGGCCGCCGCCCAATATGCCGATGGTGGAACCGGGCGGCAGGATCATTCGGGCTCGGCGGCGACGGCGTCGCTCTGCCGCTTGCGCCACGCCGCAAGCCGGTCGGCGAGCGCGCTGTCTTCATTGGCGAGAATCGCGGCGGCGAACAGCGCGGCATTGACTGCGCCGGGCTTGCCGATCGCGAAGGTCGCAACCGGAATGCCGCCCGGCATCTGCACGATCGACAAGAGGCTATCGAGGCCGTTCAGCGCCTTGGATTCGATCGGCACGCCCAGCACCGGGACGGTCGTCATCGACGCGGTCATCCCCGGCAGGTGCGCGGCGCCGCCGGCGCCGGCGACGATTGCCTTCAGCCCGCGATCGGCGGCCGACTTGGCATAGTCATAGAGCCGTTCGGGGGTGCGGTGAGCGGAAACGATCCGGGCTTCGTGGCTGATGCCGAGCGCGCCCAGGATCTCGGCGGCATGGCGCATGGTCGGCCAGTCCGACTGGCTGCCCATGATGATGCCGACGAGCGGCGAGTTCTCTGCCATGATCGCCCCGCTTTTGGAGCGCCGCCGTGTAGCCCCCCATCAACGCTATTTCAATCCGCCCGGATTAGAGCGATGATGCGGCGAGGGAAGGATGCAGCAGGTTATTGATCCCGAAAAGGAAAATTCGGCGCTTCGGGCGCGCGTAGCGGAGCTGGAAGCCCGCATCGCGCAACTCGAGCGGCTGGCCGACAGCGACACGCTGACGCCGCTGCCCAACCGCCGCCTTTTCTTCCGCGCGATCGAGCGAGCGGTGGCGCAGCGCGCGCGGCACGGCACGCCGGCGGCGCTGCTGTTCGTCGATCTCAATCGGCTGAAGGAAATCAACGACGCGCATGGCCACGCCGTCGGCGACGCCGCGCTGATCCACACCGCCTGGGTCCTTCGTGAGAATGTCCGCGGCAGCGACGTCGTCGCGCGGATCGGCGGCGACGAATTTGGCGTGCTGCTCGAATATAGCGAACCGGAATCGGCGTGGGACAAGGCCTCCGCCCTGGTCGCCGCGGTCAAGGCGTCGCCGTTGCACGGCCGCCTGCCGATCGAAGTGTCGATCGGCGTCACCGCGCTGCAGGCGGACGACACGCCGGAGGCGGCGCTGGCGCGGGCCGATGCGGAGATGTACCGGGCGAAACGGCGGCGGGGCGGCGGCACGAACAGCCGCTGAAGACAGGTCTCGCTCGTCCCGAGCGTAGTCGAGGGGCGCTGCTCCGAATTTTGCGTCAGGGCCCTTCGACTACGCGCTTCGCGCTCTGCTCAGGACGAGCGGCATACCTCCGTCAGTATACATGGCTCGGGCTGCTTGCGCGCAATTCGCCGGCTACCGTTCCGTCGTGCTCACCAGCAATTTGTCGATCTTGCGGCCGTCCATGTCGACGATCTCGAAGCGCCAGCCCTGTTCCTCGAACGATTCGCCGACCGTGGGCAGGTGGCGGAGCGCGGCCAACGCGAAGCCGGCGGCGGTCGCATAGTCGCGGTCCTCCGGCAGCGTCAGGTCGAGCCGCTCGGCCAGCGCGTCGGCGGGCAGCGAGCCGGAGATCAGCAGGCTGCCGTCCTCGCGCTCGACACAGTCCGGATCGGTGCCCGCGTCCTGGTCCGACGCGAAATGCCCGGCGAGGGCAATGAACAGGTCGGCGGGCGTCACCAGCCCTTCGAGATGGCCGTATTCGTCATGGACCAGCACCATCGGCACTTCGGCGCGGCGGAGCGTGTGCAGCGCGTCCATCGCGTCGACCTGGTCGGGCACGATCAGCAGCGGCCGCATCAGCGCGCGCGGATCGAGCACACGCCCCTCCAGCAGAGCGGCGGCGATGTCGCGGCTTTGCAGCACGCCGACGATGCGGTCGACCGAGCCTTCCGCCACCGGCACGCGCGTGTGCGGCGTTTCGATGAAGCGCCGGCGCAGCACCTCCGGGTCGGCATCGGCGTCGATCCAGTCGATATCGGTGCGCGGCGTCATGACTTCGCGCACCGGGCGGTCGGCGAGACGGACGACGCCCGAGATGATCGCGCGCTCGGATTCCTCGATCACGCCGGAGCGGCTCGCTTCGGCGACGATCAGGTGCAGCTCTTCCGCCGTCACATGCTTGTCGGTCTCGCGCTTCAGCCCAAGCAGGCGGAAGATCATCGCGCTGGTCTGGTCGAGCAGCCAGCCGACCGGCGCGGTCGCGCGCGCGAACCAGTCCATCGGCACGGCCGCCAGCGCCGCGATCGGCTCCGGCGAGCGCAGCGCGAATTGCTTCGGCACCAGCTCGCCGACGATCAGCGAAACATAGGTGGTGACGACGATCGTCACCGCGAACCCGTAATGCGCGGGAACGCCGATCAGCGCGAGCCGCTGGCCGACCGGCACCTCCAGCGCGGCGCCCGAAAAGGCGCCGGTCAGGATGCTGATCAGCGTGATGCCGATCTGGACGGTCGAGAGCAGCCGGCCCGGGTTCGACTGAAGCTTCAGCGCGGTCGCGGCGCCGGTGCGGCCGACCTTTACCATCGCCTGCAGCCGCGCCTTGCGCGCCGACACGATCGCCAGCTCGCACATCGCGAACAGGCCGTTCAGCACGATCAACGCAAGGATGATCGCGACGCTGAGCCAGGGAAAGGGATGAAGAGGCTGCATGCCGGGCGTGTAACGTCCTTAGCGGGCAAATGTGGCGGGGGGCAATGATGAACCCTCTCCATCTGGAAGAGGGTCGACTCGCGGCATCGCCGCGAGCGGGGTGAGGGCGACAGGCGCTGGTCGCCCTCACCCTCCCACCGCTTCGCGGCGGGCCCCTCCCTCTCCCAATGGGAGAGGGGTTATACCGTCTCCAGCGTCCTCCGCCCCGCCTTGGTGCGCATCCGGTGCGTCCGCGCCACTTGGGTTGAGCGGCCGATCACGGTGTCCAGGAACAGCCATTCCGACGTCGCGGCCTCCGGCGTCAGCGTAACGGTCATGTAGCCGCGGCCGGCGGTCGAGCACCATTTCAGCTCCGGGTTCGCGCGGACCAGGGCGGTCGAGATGTCGGTGGGCGGCACTTGGCGGAAGAAGGATTCATAGCCTGGCGAGGTGACGCTGTGGCCGTCGAACTCGACGCCCGCGCGCTTGCCGCCTTCCGACAGCTCGAAACCCCAGGCATTGTGGCTGTCGCCGGCGAGGATGACGAGGTCCGCGTCGGCATTCTGCGCGGACTGGAGCAGCCGCGCGCGGGCGGCGGGGAAGCCGCCCCAGCTTTCGAGGTCGCTCGGCAGCCCGAGCTTGGCCGCGAGCAACGCCGCCTTGACCCGTGTGGTGATGTATTCGGGCGCGTCGGGCGAAATCCAATTCGCGGCTTCGGGCGGGGCGACCTGCCGCCCCACGATCGTGCCGACGCCGACCACCTGCCAGCGCTTTTTCGCGCGGACGGAGTGCTGGAGCCGTTCGGCCAGCCAATGCTCCTGCGTGCTGCCCATCATCGACCGCGCGGGATCGGCCCAATCGCCGTCGCGGAAGGCCTTCAGGGCGGCGACCGGGTCGGCGGCGCCCTTCAGCGCGGCTTCCAGCGACGGCGCCTGGCTGCGGCCGATGGTGCGCGTCTCGGTACGGAAATAGGTGCCGAGATCGCCGATCTGATAGGTCGCATAGGGTTCTTCGGAGACCGGCATCCATTCGCGCCAGGCCTGCATCGCGGCGATCTTGCGTTCGGTATAATCGCCTTCGCCGGGGTTATGGTTCTCGGCGCCGCCTTCCCAGCTGTCGTTCGCGGTCTCGTGATCGTCGACCGAGGGGATGATCGCCAGCCGGCTATGGAGCGCCTGCAGGTCCGGATCGGCGCGATAGCAGGCGTAGCGCGTGCGATAATCGGCGAGGTGGATCAGCTCGTTCGCGGGTTCGAGCAGCCGCGCCGCGACGGCCTCGCGCTCGCTGGGATAGGTGCCGCGCTTATATTCGTAGAGATAGTCGCCGAGGTGGATGCCCAGATGCAGGTCGTCGCGCTGGGCGGCATGGGCATAGGCGTTGAAATAGCCGAACGGCAGGTTCGCGCAGGAAAAGACCGCCATCCGCCACTCGGGCACTCGGCCTTCGGGGAGCGTGCGGGTGCGGCCGACGGGGGAGACTTCGCCATTCGCGGTGAAGCGGTAGAAATAAGGGCGGCCCGGCTCCAGGCCGGCGACGGTGACTTTCGCGGTCCAGTCGCGCCAGGGGCCGGTGATCACGTCGCCGCCGGCGATGACGCGGCGGAAATCGGGGGTGTCCGAGACTTCGGCGTGGACGTGCGCGCTGGCGCCTTGGCCGACATAGCGGGTCCAGAGCAGCACCGAATCCTGGCTCGGCTCGCCCGACGCGACATTGTGGGTGAAGCCCCGCGCCGCGACCAATTGCGCCAGCGCCGCGCCGCCGCCCGGCAGCAGCAGCGCGCCTAGGCCGAACGCCCCTCCCTTCACCAGCGAACGGCGATCGATTCTCAGCGTCATCGGCCCCCTCCCAGATGCAGCGCTTCCCTCGCGAAGCGCCCTATGTCTTCGTCATCGTGATACAGGCCGAGGCCGATCCGCAAGACGTCGCCGCGCACGTCGGTGACGATGTCGCGCGCCATCAGCTCCGCCTGCCAGCGCTGTGCGTGCGGCGAGCGGAAGGCGAGAAAGCGGGCATGCGGTCCGCCGGTCGGCGGGTTCAGCAGTTGGGCGTCCTCAAGGGCGGTGCCGCGGATCGCGTGGAGCAGATGGTCGTGCAGGCGGGCGACATGGGCGGCGATCGCGGCGGTGGTCAGCCCTTCCGCCTCCAGCATCGCGCGGACGGCGAGGAAGCGATAGAGGCCCGACGCGTCGAAGGTCGATCCCATGAACCGCCCCGCATCGGGCGCATAGCCGACCGCGCCCGGCGGCAGCGACAGGTCGTCGAACTCGGCATACCAGCCGGTATAGACCGGTCGCGGCCCGAACCCCGATGGCGCGTGCAGGAAGGCGATGCCTTCGCCCGCCATCGCATATTTATAGCCGCCGGCGACGTAGAAGATGCGGTCGGCGACGGCGCTTAAATCCGTTACGATCGCCATGAAGGCGTGATAGCCGTCGACGACCACCCACGGCCCTTCCGGCCGGGCGAGGGCGGCCAGCCGCTCGATGCCGTCGAACACATGCCCTGAGTTGAACATCACGTGGCTGACGAAGATCAGGTCGTATTCGCCGCCTTCCGCCGCGCGGACGAAACGCTCCGCAAAGCTGCCGAACGGCTCGACCGGCACCCGCTCGACCGTCATTTCGCCCGCCGCTTCCCAGCGCGCGGACTGGCGGCGGAAGCTGTGGAACTCGCCGTCGGTCGCGAGCACCCGGAACGGACGCGGCCGCTCGATCGCGGAGACGAGGCGGACGATCAGCTCGTGCGTGTTGGGCGCGAAGACGATCGTGGAAGGATCGGGAAGCCCGAGCTCGCCGGCCACTTCCGCCTGCGCGCGCGGCCAGAGCTCGCCCATGATCCGGTCCCATTTCCGGTCCGCCAGCTTCGCCGCATCCTCCCACGCCTGCCACTGCCCGTCATGGCTGGCGTCCGGCCAGAGATGGTGGCTGTGCGCCGCCAGATGCAGCCGCTCCGGCGCGGCATCGAAGGCACGGCGGAAAAGGTGTTTGTAGGTCATTGAACACCCTCGTCATCCCGGCGAAGGCCGGGATCCACCTTCTTCTTTCCTCCCTCCGTGCCTCCGCGCCTCCGCGCGAACAAGAAAGGTGGATTCCGGCTTTCGCCGGAATGACGGGGGAGGGTCACAGCAAAGTCCTCAACGACCACAGCTCGGGAAACGCGCGCTTCGCCACCGTCTCCTGCAGATACTTGACCCCCGCGGTGCCGCCGGTGCCGCGCTTGCCGCCGATGATGCGGGAGACGGTGAGGACGTGCTTGTGCCGCCACGTCGCCATCGCGTCGTCCAGGTCGACCAGTTTCTCGGCGAGCTGGTACAGGTCCCACCATCGCTCCGTATCGCGATAGACTTCGGCCCAGGCCGCCTCGACGCGCGGATCGGGCGTGTAGGGCTGGGTCCAGTCGCGGTCGAGCGCTTCAGCGGGCACGTCGAAGCCTGCGGCGGCGAGGGCGGCGTTGGCGTCGTCCCACAGGCTTGGGCCTTCCAGCGCCTCGCGCATCGCGCGTTCGGCTTCGGGGCGGTCCTTCTGGTAATCAAGGAAGCGGCCGTCCTTCAGGCCCAGCAGATATTCGACGGTGCGGAACTGGTCCGACTGGAAGCCGGAGCTGGTGCCGAGCACGCCGCGGAAGCGCGAATAGTCGCTGGGCGTCATCGTCGCGAGCACGTCCCAGCTCAGCGTCATCACCGCCTGGATGCGCGAGACGCGGGCGAGGCCCTTATAGGCCGGCACCAGCTCGCCGCCGCGCACCTGGCGTTTCGCGAGCTTCAGCTCGGCGATCATCTGCTTCAGCCACAGCTCCTTGTCTGGTGGATGATGATGAACAGCACCTCGTCGGGCTCGTCGGAGAGCGGATGCTGGGCGGCGAGCAGCTCGTCGAGCGCGAGATAGCGCGCATAGGTCATTTCG
>NZ_DASTXI010000162.1:0-2800 GCF_035758555.1 Sphingomonas sp.
CGGTCGCGGCTGCGGCCGGCATTCACCAGCGTGACCACGTTGACCCCGTCGATCACGCTATAATCCGAGCTCCACAGCCGGTTCGTCACGCGGTCGTAGAGGATGATCCCCGCATCCACTTTCTTGCGATGGTAGTGCAGGTTGATTTCGTAGGAATCGGTCGACTGGTTCTTCAAATTTGGATTGCCCAGCTTCTTCGTGAGCACGTCCTGCACGATCGCGTAGGGCCGCAGATCGTTGAGCTGCGGACGGTCGATCCTTTTGCTGTAGCTGAGCGTCAGCTTGAGCGTCTTGCCCAGCGGCCGATCGATGTGGAGCGTCGGGAACAGGTCGGTGCGATCGATCCGCACGTCCGGGTGACCGCGGCTGGCGATGCGGCGGCTGTCGCGCTCGACGCGCACGCCCGGCATCAGAGTCCAATCGCCGACCGGCTGCTGGAAGGTCACATAGGCCGCAAGGTTGTCGTCGGTGCCGGTGAATTGGTCCGCGGCATCGCTCCCGAGCACCCCGTCGCCGCCGATGCTCGTGAAACGGTAGCGCTCTTCCATCCTCGTACGATTCCAGGTGCCGCCGACTGACAGGATCTGCCCCTTGCCCATCGGATGCTGCCAGTCGATCTGGCCAGTGGCGTAGAGGAAATGCTTGTCTTTCCCGACCGACAAGGAGCCACCGTCGCTGAACCCGGCCGCGTTCCTCTCCCGCTGCGTCGGGATGGCGAAAAGGCGCAGGCTCGCGCCCAGCGTCTCGCCTTCCTTCGAGCCCTTGTGGTCGAAGGTCAGTTCGGAAAGCAGAAATGACGAGCTGGTGGTGAAGCGCTGCCGCTCCGAGAAGGACTGGAAATCCGGCGTCAGCCCCGTGAACTCGGCATGATTGGTGCTCGTATCGCGTGCCGCAGCGCCCAGGATTCTGGCGGATATGCTGGTCTTCGGGTCCAGCTCGTAGGTAATCTTCGCGTCCGCTTGGCCTTCGATTCCACGCGACGGACCTCCGCCCGTCTCGGTGTTGACGGTCGGCTCTTCGCCGGGCGCGGCTTCGACGCTGCGCAGCTTGCGGTAGGTGGAGCGAGATTGGGTTCCGATCCGTCCTCCCGCTCCGAGCTCGTAGGTCCACTTGCCGTGTCTGGATTTGAGCCTCGAATCGAAGTTGCCACGGCCGAGGCTGGTGACCTCGCTGCTGGCGTTTCCCGAGACGCCATCCTCCTGTTTCTTCCGAAGCACGAAATTGATGATCCCGCCGCTGCCCAGAGGCGAATATTGCGCGGATGGATTGGTGATGATCTCGATGCGCTCGATGTCGCTGCCGTGGAGCGTGCGCAGATATTGAATCGCGTCGCCCTGATACGGCCGCCCGTCGATGTAGATCGCGACGTTCGGCGCGCCGAGCAGCATGATCGTGTCGTCGGGCGTGACGGTGACCGCCGGCACGCCGCGCAGCAGCTGGATGCTGTCCTTCTGCGCAGTGTGCGGGTTTTGCTGCACGCGATAGGTGCGCCGGTCGATCTTCAGCGCCTCATCGGACCGGGTGCCGACGACCTCGATCACGTCGGACTGGTTGGCCGTCCCCGCGGGCGCGACAACTGCCGGCTGATCGGCTGCAAACATCAAGCGCCCCTCCCGACGCCGATCAATAATCAAAGTTGCACCGCGCCACAGTCCAAAAAAGTCGGGGGCGCTCGCGAGCGCGCAGGAGCGCGTCGTCACGGACTTCAGCTACAGGCGAAGAGTGCGCGGCGCTTACGCCGCCCGGCTCAGTCCTCGTGCCCGGACTTCCACAGCGCGCCGGTCAGCGGCTCGAGCAGATATTGCAGCGCGGTCCGCTTGCGCACCGTCAGCATGCTCTCGACCGGAAGGCCGGGCCTGAGGTCGCCGTTGCCGAGCACCGCCTGGACCTGCTTCAGCTCGCTCTCCGGCACCTCGATCTCGGCGCGGAAGAAGGAGCGGCCGGTCTTCTCGTCGGTCAGGCTGTCGGCGGAGACGGTCCGCACCACGCCCGTGAACAGCGGCAGCGATCGGTCGTGGACCGCGGTGAACCGCACCTGCGCCTTCTGGCCGATGAACACGTCATCGGCGTCATTGGGCGAAATTTGCGCCTGGATGATCAGCTGCTTGCCGTCGGGAACGATGTCCATCAGCTTCTCGCCCGGCGCCACCACACCGCCGACCGTGAAGACGCTGAGGCCGACGACCTGCCCCGTCACCGGCGCGCGGACCGTCGCCTGCTCGAGCTGCTGGCGAGTCGCGACCAGCTTCGGCAGCACCTCCGAGAGCTTGCTCTGCGTGTCCTTCAAATCGGATTCGATCTGCTGGAGCCGGTCGCTGCTCACGCTCAGCGATTGCATGCGGGTCTCGCCCCTGCCCTCGCCCGCGCGCGCATATTCGGCTTCCATCGCCGCCTGTTGGCCTCTCAGCTCGGCCTCCTGGCGCTCGAGGTCGCGCACTCGGTTCATCGAAGCGAAGCCCTTGGCCGCGATCTCCTTCAGCCCTTTGAGCTGCTCGTTGATCAGCCTCTGCTGCTCGATGATCGTCTGCCGCTGCCGCGCATAGCCGGACTGCTGCTGGTAAAGCTGCTGGCCGCGTTCGCTGAGTACCGACTGCTGCGCCGAAAGCGCCTGCGCGCGCGCGCGCATCTCGGACCGCTGCATGTCCAGAACCTGCGCTGCAATTGCCTGGTCCTCGGGCTTCAGCGACGCGAATTCGGGGGGCGGCGCGAAGTCCGTCTGCCCGGCGCGTTCGGCCATCAGCCGCGCGCGTTGCGCGAGCGCGAGGAGGTAATCGCTGGTCAGCGCACGCTCCGCGGCGCG
>NZ_DASTXI010000186.1:0-8853 GCF_035758555.1 Sphingomonas sp.
CGCCGATCTCTGCCGGCGCGAACGGGTCGAGGCACTCGAGGCGCACAATGAACCTCCCCGGCCGGGTCAGCACGCGCCAGGCGTTGCGCGGGGCCGGCTCCTCGCCGATCCAGGCGAGGTCGCGGGCGGCGCCATAGTCGATCCTGAGCGGCTGCACCCGGATCGCGCGCGGCGTCGAGGCGAGCACCTCCAGCAGCGACGGCTTGAACGGCAGCAGGTCGAGCCCGTCTGAGGTCGTGCCTTCGGGAAAGATCGCGACCGGCTGATGCTGCTTCAGCGCCTCGCGGATCACGTCGATCTGCGCCTGCACGCTCTTGCGGTCGGTGCGGTCGACATAAACGGTATTGTTGAGGCCGGCGAGCCAGCCGATCAGCGGCCAGTCGCGCACGCCCGAGTTCGCGACGAAGGCAGTGCCGGTCGCGCCCGCGATGATCGGGATGTCGAGCCAGCTGACATGGTTGGAAACGAACAGCACGTCGTGCGCGAGCGCCCGCCCGCGCAGCTCTACCACCGCGCCGCATATCCGCGCCGTCCAGCCAAGGCAGCGCTGCGGCCAGCGCGAACGCATCCGAAGCATCCGGGTCAGCAGATGGGCGGCGACGCAAAAGGCGCAGGCAAGGGCCAGGGCGACCAGGCGGCCGCTGCCGCGCAGAATACTCATGCCGTCGCCGAGCAGCGCCTGGAATTCAGTTCTTGCGATCGAGCGCGACGCCATAAAGCTCCATACGGTGATCGACGAGACGGAAGCCGAGCTTCTCTGCGATCTGCCGCTGCAGCAGTTCAAGTTCCGGATCGACAAACTCGATGACCCGGCCGGTTTCCACGTCGATCAGGTGATCGTGGTGGGATTCGGGCGCCGCTTCGTAGCGGGCGCGGCCGTCGCCGAAATCATGGCGTTCCAGAATGCCCGCTTCTTCGAACAGGCGGACGGTGCGATAGACGGTCGCAATCGAAATGCCCGGATCGATCGCGGCGGCGCGGGCATGGACCTTCTCGACGTCCGGATGATCTTCGGATTCGGAAATGACTTTCGCGATCACCTTGCGCTGGTCGGTGATGCGCAGTCCTTTTTCGTGGCAGAGCGCCTCGACGTCGATCTTGCGGTGCATGGCGCCGATGTAGTGGGTTTAAACGGAAGGGGAAAGGCACTGGCTCCGCTGGTTTCGAGCGAAGTCGAGAAACCGCTTCTCGACTTCGCTCGAAGTGAACGGAGAATGGCTGCTTACCGTCCCCGGCGGCGCTTGGTGCCAAGGCCGATCTTCTTCGCCAGCGTGCGGCGCTGTTCGGCATAGTTCGGCGCGACCATCGGATAGTCGGCGGGCAGGTTCCACTTGGCCCGATACTGGTCCGGGGTCATGTTGTAGTGCGTCATCAGGTGACGCTTCAGCATCTTCAGCTTCTTGCCGTCTTCCAGGCAGACGATGTAGTCCGGCTTGACCGATGCGCGGATCGAGACCTTCGGCTCCTGCTTCACTTCGGGCTGCGGCGGCGGACCGCCCAGCGCAGTCAGCGCATTGTGCACATTCGAAATCAGCGTCGGCAGGTCGTTCACCGCAACACTGTTGTTGCTGACATGGGCAGCGACAATGTCCGCGGTCAGCGTGATCAGCGTTTCTTTCATTTCGGATTGTTCGGTCATTGCGATCTTGTCTTTCGTCTTGGGAAGCGCCCATCGGAAGATGGCCGGAACAGCCCATGTCTTGAAGCAGACAAGAGTTCAAGTCGAAAGTGGCGAACCCGCTTTAGTTAACGTCAAGACGCTTCTTGAACGTCAGGGCGTCGAAGACTTTGCCGCTTCGGCCGCGGTAATAGCCGCGCCGCATGCCGATCTGGACGAAGCCGAGTCCGCGATAGAGCTCGGCTGCCGGATTGCCGTCGCGCACTTCAAGGTGCAGCGTCGCCACGCCGTCTGCGGCCGCGTCGCCGATCGCCTGGGCGAGCAGGGCCCGCGCGACTCCCTGACGCCGATAACGGTTGCGAACGGCGATCAACAGCAGCTCGGCTTCGTCGGCCACGGTGCGGAGCAATGCAAAGCCGGCCGGGTCGGCGCCGGATCGCGCGACCAGCAGCCAGCTTCCCGCCATCCCGAGGATGCCGGCGCACTGCGCCTCGGTCCAGGCCTCGCCATATTGTGGGTCGAACGCGTCCGCCATCGCGACCATGACGTCGGGAAGATCGGCCATGCCGCCCGGTTCGACGCGGATGGCGAGATCGGTCGCCATGATCAGCCGGGCAGCCGCGCGTCGGGCGCGCGTCCATAGATCGGGCTCGGCGGCAGAGCCGCAAGCGAGGGCGGCATCAGTGCGGTGTTGCGCGCATCGGCTTCGATCGCGAGCGCGGGGCCGGAAGCGCCGGCGGCGCGCATCGCCTCGGCACCGGATCCGGCGACCGGATCGGTTCCGCACAGCAGTGCGGCCGCGTCGGGCTTCAAGGACGCGAGCGGCGTAATCGGGCGCACTCCCTCTCGTTCGAAACGCTGCACGAAATACTCGCCATGTCCACCGATGATTGCAACGGTAAGCGTTTCGGAGGCGTCGGGTTCCGCAAAGGCCGTCGCGGCGATCAGTGCGAGCGACGAATAGCCGGCGATCCCGGCGTGCCAGGCGAGTGCCAGCGCCCGCGCCGCTGCCAGCCCGACACGCACGCCCGTAAAGCTGCCGGGGCCGCAATCGACCAGGATCGCGTCCGCACGCCCGCTGTCCGGCAGCTCCGCGATCATCGGGATCAGCCGTTCGGCATGGCCGCGACCGACCAACTCATGAACATGGCCGATCAGCCGCCTGTCCTCGAACAGGGCGACCGAACACGTGCCGGTCGCGGTCTCGATCGCAAGGCGTCTCAAAGGATTCGGTTGACGCGCTCGAACGCGGGCCGGGGCGAGCGGGCGAAGATCGTCGAGGGATCGCCATAGCCGAGCGTCGAGATGAAGTTGGACTTCACCGTCGTGCCGGCGAAGAACAGCTCGTCTACCTTGGCGTTGTCGAAGCCCGACATAGGCCCGGTGTCGAGCCCCAGCGCGCGCGCCGCCATGATGAAATAGCCTCCCTGGAGGGAGCTGTTCCTCAGCGCATGGACCTTGCGGACCTCCGGATCGGGAAACCAGTTCCGGGCCGTCTGATCGTGCGGAAAGAACTCGGGCAGCTGCTCGTGGAAATCCAGGTCCATGCCGATGATCGCGGCCACGGGTGCCTTCAGGATTTTCGGTCCGTTCTTCGCCGATGCGCAGGATGCAAGCTGCGCCTTTGCCTCGTCGCTGACGCACCAGACGATCCGCGCCGGCAGCATGTTGGCGGAGGTCGGCCCCATCTTCATCAGGTCCCAGATCGCGCGGAGCTGGCCTTCGCCGACCGGCTTCTCGGTATAGCCGTTATAGGTGCGCGCGGTGCGGAACAGCTGGTCGAGCGCGGCGTCGTCGAGGGCGGGCATCAGATCGCCCGCACTTCCGTCACCTCGGGCACATAGTATTTCAGCAATTGCTCGATGCCCTGCTTCAGCGTCGCGGTCGAGCTGGGGCAGCCCGAACAGGCGCCCTGCATTTTCAGGAACACCGTACCCTGCTGGAAGCCGCGATAGATAATGTCGCCGCCGTCATTGGCGACGGCCGGGCGGACGCGGGTGTCGATCAGCTCCTTGATCTGGCTGACGATGTCGGCGTCTTCCGGCGCGTCGAGGGGCGGCTCGTCGTCGACCGCGATGCCGGCGGCGGAGCCGGGCCGGAACAGCGGCATGTCGCCGGAGAAATGGTCGAGCAGCACGCTCAGCACGTTGGGTTTCAGGTCGCGCCATTCGGCGCCGGGCGCCGCGGTGACGGAGACGAAATCGGAACCGAAGAACACGCCTTCGACATCGCCCAGGTCGAACAGCGCCTCGGCGAGCGGCGAGGCTTCCGCTTCCTCCGGAGTGGCGAAGTCGCGCGTGCCGCCAGTCATCACCGGCCGGCCAGGCAGGAATTTCAGCGTCGCCGGATTGGGCGTCGTTTCGGTCTCGATCAGCATGGGCGTCATGTGGGCCGAACGCCCATGCCGATCAAGGCCGCCCGTCAGAACAGCGACCCGTTTCCGAGCAGCGATGGCAACAGCAGCGAGGCGAGGTCGGTCGTGCCTCCGTTGGCGTAGGGGGCGTAACTCGCCTGCTCCAGAGGCAGCACATCCGGTGTGCCGAGGCCGGTCAGGCTGTCCAGTGCGCTGGTGGCGCCGAGGTTGCCGAGCGTCCCAAATCCGCCGAGGTCGCCGCCGACCACGCTCTGAAGCACCACCGGCAGCAGCGCACCCAGGATGCCATTGCCGCCGCTCCCGAACAGTCCGCCGACGCCACTGTCGTAAGCGGGCTGAATCACACCATAACTGCCAGGCCAGTAGTCGGCGGACCGATCGGACCGATAGCGCTGGATCGGCTGCTGGTAATAGTCCGGCGCATAGCTGCGGCTCACGTAGCGCACCGGCGCCGGGGCGTAGCGCACGACCGTCGGCTGCACGTAGCGCACGGCCGGCCGTTCGACGTAACGGATGCGAGGCGCTTGCGCGTAGCGGATCACGCGCGCCGGTGCAGAATGCTCGGCGCGGACGATCCGTCGGGCAGGACGAACGTCCTTCTGCCATTGCCGCGCGACCTTGCGCTCGGCCTTGGCCTCGCGTTTCCAGCCCTTCTGCGCGTGCCTGGGCTCAAAGCGGACGACGCGGATCGGCGCGGACCGGGCGCGGACTGCCTGCTTCGCATGGCCGTTACCGTGAAAGTCCGTCCGGGCGACCTTCTTCGCCGGGCCGGCATGTTTGCCGCCGTGCGCCTTGCCGGCGCTGTGCGCATTGCCATGAGGATGGCCGCCATGGCCTCGGCCGTGGCCGCCCTTATCTGCGAGGGCCGGCGATGCCGCCGTGGCGGCGAGCAGCAGCCCGATAAAGATTTTGCGCATGCACGTCCTCCTGTCTCGCCCCGTGCTCGAAAGGCGGTGAATAGGAGGAAGCGCGTGAGTCGGCCCTGAACCGGCCGTTCAGCGGGGATTTAACGGCTGAGACTTTGGATTCTGATCTCGATCAAAGCCAGTTCCGCGCGAATTCGCTAAGGGATTCGGTTCAGAAAGAGGGTCGCTCCGACACGCCCGATCCGACGATCGACGCCAGCGAAGGAGCATCTTATGCGTTTTATCGCACCCCTGATGGCCGCGGCGGTTGCGCTTTGGCCGACGCCCGCGTTTGCCGACATCCTGCTCTACAGTCAGGATTTCGAGCATCCGGACGGCTTTGTGAACGACGGCGGCGACATCAACATCTTCCGCACGATCAACCAGCTCTACCACGACCAGCCGGCCGGCTTCGTCTTTTCGCAGACCTTCACGACGGAAACGCTGCTGATCGGCGGCACCCAGGCGTTCGGCCAGGGCTACAAGGACCCGGACGGGCGCGGCGGCCAGTATGTCGTTTCGCAGTTGTCGGACGCGAACGACGACCGGCTCGGTCTCGCCTTCAACGTCGGCGCGTTCAAATTCCTGAACCTGAAGATCGACATTTCGGGGATCGATCTCGACCGGTTCGGCGGACCGTTCGTCCCGCCAGGCGGGGCGGCGCCGGTCTACCGCTTCCGTCTGTTCGACAACCCGAGCGGCGCGCCCGGCGTCGGATCGGGCTCGGAGCTCGATTTCTTCGACGCGACCGCGCCGTTCAACACCTCGAAGAACATTTTCAACTGGAGCCAGGTGGTGAACGGCCTCGACGCGTCGGGCTCGACGAACGGAAACGTGATCCTGCAGATCGACGTGCTGTCGGGCGGTTATGCGGCGTTCGACAATATCGTCGTTACCGCGGCGGACGTGCGGGGCGGCGTGCCCGAGCCGGCCACCTGGGCTTCGATGCTGGCGGGCTTCGCCCTGCTCGGTGCGGCTGCCCGCCGCAGAAGGAGCGTCAGCGCGGCTCCTTGCTGAGACGCGTCATCAAGATCGCGGCGCGTTTGGCCTGGCGGTGGATCGAATCGAGGTTCACCGTTTCGCCCGGCGCATGGTCGCCGTCGCTGTCGGTGCCGAGGCCGACCAGCCCGTCGACGTCCTTGGCGACGAAGGCGATGTCGCCGGCGCCCCGCTTCAGCGGATCGAGCGCGGGCATCGGCTTCAGGCCCAGATCGGCGTTGACCTCGTTCAGCTTGTCCAGCAGCGCGCGATTGCCTTCGGTCGGCGCCATCGCCGGATAGCCTTCGTCGAACGTGATGTCCGCCTGCGCGCCCGGATAGCCGCGCGCGACGATCGCCTTCATCTTGGCCTGCACGCGCGCGGTCTGTTCGTCGGTGAGCGTGCGCATGTCGCCGCGGGCGAGCGTGATCGACGGAATGATGTTGGTCTTGCCGGCCGCCGTCGCGTGAATCTTGCCGGCATCGAACTCGGCCTGGGTGCCGCCTGCGATCAGGCCGACATTGTAGGTGAGGTTGGGCTCGCGCAGCTCGTCGCGGAACGCTGCGATGATGCGGCTGGCGGCGTAGATCGCGCCTTCGCCCGCATTGGGGGTGAAGATGCCGCTCGAATGGCTGCTCTTCGCCGTCACCTTCAGCGTCCAGCTGATCGAGCTGCGGCGCGCGATCGAGCCCCAATCCTGGCCGTCGATCGCCGACAGCCCCTCGAAATCGAGCGCGGCGTCGGCGCGCTTGCCGGCCGCGATCAGGTCGCGGCGGGAGATGCTGGTCGGATCGCCGGCATCCTCTTCGTCGCCGGTCAGCACGATCTCGATATCGGCGTCCTTCAGCGCGCCCGCCGCCTGCATCGCGCGGAGCGCCGCGACCATCACGACCATGCCGCCCTTGTCGTCGCCGGCGCCGGGACCTTCGCCCTTCTCACCCTTGCGAGTGAATGTCTGGAACGGCGAATCCTTTTCGAACACCGTGTCGAGGTGCCCGATCAGCAGCATCCTTTTGCCCTTGCCGTCACCCTTGTGGATGGCGACGATGTGGCCCGCACGTTTGACCTCGGTCATCGGGACCCACGTGACCTGAAAACCCAGCGGCTCCAGCTCGGCGCGCATCATCTCGCCGACCTTGGTGACGCCTTCGATGTTCAGCGAGCCCGAGTTCTGGTTGACCAGCTTTTCAAGCAACGCGACCGAACGCTCATATTCGGCATCGACGGTCTTCGTCATTTTCTGCTCTGCCGGGCTGAGCGCGGCGGCAGCGGGAAAGGGGACCGTGGCGAGGGCGAGCGCAAGGATGAATCGGTTCATGCGCCCCTCATATCCGTTCGCTTCGAGCGAAGTCGAGAAGCGTGGGTCGGGAGGGGCGTTTCTCGACTGCGCTCGAAAAGAGCGGAATTCCATCGGAATCCACGACGCCTTGCTTCCGCCGCAATGCGCCTCCATATGGCGGCTCGCGCACGGGGGCTCGCCTCCGATGGTCCGGCAGCGTGAACAGCTCGAATGACGAGCCCGGCCGCACCGCTTGGCGCTGCTAAGCAACAGGCTTCCCTTTTCACGCGGGTTGTCAACACAACCCCGCGTTTCCGCGGCCGCTCATCCTGCGCGCCGCCGATCCGCATATTGCGAGTTATACATGACCAAATTCACTGACCTCGGCCTGGCCGAGCCGATCCTGAAGGCTCTGTCGGCCAAGGGCTATGCGACGCCGACGCCGATCCAGATCAAGGCGATCCCGCCGGTGCTGGAAGGCCGCGACCTGTGCGGCATCGCCCAGACCGGCACCGGCAAGACAGCCGCTTTCGCGCTTCCCGCGCTCGACTATTTCGCGCGCCATCCGAAGCCGACGCCGATCGGCGGCTGCCGGATGCTGGTTCTGTCGCCGACGCGTGAGCTGGCGGCGCAGATTGCGCAATCGTTCCGCGACTATGCGCGCTTCATGCGCCTGTCGGTCGAGACCGTGTTCGGCGGCGTGCCGATCGGGCGGCAGATCAACAAGATGCGCCCCGGCGTCGATGTCGTCGTCGCGACGCCGGGCCGGCTGCTCGACCTGATCGACCAGCGCGCGCTCACCCTTCGCGATGTCGAGCTGTTCGTGCTCGACGAGGCCGACCAGATGCTGGACCTGGGCTTCATCCATTCGCTGAAGCGGATCAGCCAGATGCTGCCGAAGCAGCGCCAGACGCTCTTCTTCTCGGCGACGATGCCGAAAGCGATCGCGGAGCTGGGCGACCGCTTCCTGACCGATCCGGTCAAGGTCGCGGTGACGCCGGTTGCGTCCACCGCCGAGCGGGTCCGCCAGTTCGCGACCTTCGTCAACCAGGCGGAGAAGCAGGCGCTGCTGACGCTGACCCTGCAGTCGGAGCCGATCGATCGGGCGTTGGTCTTCACGCGCACCAAGCACGGCGCGGACCGGGTCGTGAAGCATCTGCAGGCAGCCGGCATCGGCTGTGCAGCGATCCACGGCAACAAGTCGCAGCCGCAGCGCACCCAGGCGCTGCAGGCGTTCCGCGCCGGCCAGATCAAGATCCTGATCGCGACCGACATCGCCGCGCGCGGCATCGACGTGTCGGGCGTCAGCCATGTGTTCAACTTCGAGCTGCCGAACGTCGCGGAGCAATATGTCCACCGCATCGGCCGCACCGCGCGCGCCGGGCGCGACGGCATCGCGATCAGCTTCGTCGACGGCGAGGAGCGCGCTTATCTGAAGCAGATCGAGCGGCTCACGCGCGTCCAGCTGGAGCCGGTGCCGCTGCCGGATAATTTCGCGGCGCAGCGCGCGTCGCTGCCGAAGCCGGTGCAGGCGAAGCCGACGGCGCAGCGGCGCCACGAGGAGCAGCGCGCACGGCCCGCGGGCGATCGCCCCAAGCGCCCGTTCCGCCGCCGCAAATCCGGCGTCGGCGCGCACAAGGGATCGGTCAAGCGCGCCGGGTGACAAACGCTTGATTTAAGGCGGGAACCAAATAGAGGA
>NZ_DASTXI010000168.1:0-9771 GCF_035758555.1 Sphingomonas sp.
TACATGACGCTGAAGCTGCTGGAGGCTGCGCCCGGAACGTTCGCGGCCGGCGTCGCGGGCGCCCCGGTCACCCGCTGGGAGCTTTACGACACCCATTACACCGAACGCTATCTCGGCGATCCGCGCAAGGTGCCGGAGGTCTATGAGCGTGCCGACGCGCTGCCGAACGCGACGTCGATTCGGGACCCGCTGCTGCTGATCCACGGCATGTCGGACGACAATGTCGTGTTCGACAATTCGACCGCGCTGATGGCGAAGCTGCAGGCGGCGGCGATCCCGTTCGAGACGATGGTCTATCCCGGCTTCGGCCACCGCGTCGCCGGGCCCGGCATCAGCGTCCATCTGTGGACGACGATCGAGAATTTCCTCGATCGCGAGGTGGAGCAGGCGCGATGACCACCCCGCCGCGGATCGACGGGCTCGTGCCGCCGGCGCTTGCCCCGAAGATCTTCCGCATCTTCCTTCAGGATTTCGACCTGCCGGTGGATATCGGCTTCCATGATTTCGAGGTCGGCACGCCGCAGCGGCTGCTGGTCAGCGTCGACGTCCATGTCTCGGCGGAGGCGTTCGCCAGCGAGGACACGGCGGCGGCGGCATGGAACTATGATTTCCTGCGCACGGAGATCCTGCGCATGACCCAGGGCCGCCGTTTCAACCTGCAGGAAACGCTCGCCCGCGAGATCTACGACCTCGTCGCGGCGCGCCAGGGCGTGACCGGCCTGCGCGTCTCGACCCGCAAGCCCGACATCTACCCGGACTGCGCGGGCGTGGGGGTGGAGATCAGCTCCTTCTAGATCACGAAGTCCGACTGGCTGATCAGGCTGGCGCGGCCGAGGCCCGCCAGCAGGATCGTCTGGTCAAGATTGCCGTCGATCGTGACCAGCGTATCCCGGCCCAGATCGGCGATCGAGACCCGGTGCGCGAAGTCGCCCGGCGCGATGCCGAACGCGGTCAGGTCGATCAGATCCTGGCCGCCGCCGCGCTTCGCGTCGAAACGCTCGATCCGGTCTTGGCCGAAGCCGGCGGCGAAGACGAAGCGGTCGTTGCCGTTGCCGCCGATCAGCCGGTCGTTGCCGCCGTCGCCGATCAGCACGTCGCGGCCGCCGCGCCCGTCGATCAGGTCGGTGCCGTCGCCGCCTTCCAGCCGGTTGGCGCCGCCGGTCCCGCGCAGCGAGAACTGGCCGATGCCGGAATAGTCGCCGACATAGGTGGCGTTCTCGATCGTCCCGCCCACGGCATAGAAGCTGCCATAGCCGACGCGCACCGTGTCGTTGCCGAAGCCCAGCTCGACGATGCGGTCGCCCGGCTGGTCGATCACATAGGTATCATCGCCAAAGCCGCCGATCAGCAGGTCCGCGCCGCCGCCGCCGTCCAGCAGGTCGTCGCCAAAGCCGCCGTCGAACAGGTTGGCGCCGTCGTCGCCGGTCAGGCTGTCGTCGAACCGCGTGCCGACGACGTTCTCGACATTGTCGATCACCGTCCCCTGCACATAGCCGCCAAGGCCCGGGATCGGCGTCAGCGCGGTCCGCAGGTCGATCGTGACGCCCGCGTCGGAGTCCTTCAGGTCCAGCGTGTCGACGCCGTTGCCGCCGTCGATCATGTCCGCGCCCGGCCCGGCGACGATCAGGTCGTTGCCGTCACCGCCGGACAGGAAGTCCTTGCCGTCCATTCCGCGCAGCAGGTCGTTGCCGTCGCCGCCCAGCAGATTGTCGTCGCCGTCGTTGCCGGTCAGCACGTCGTTGCCGTCCTCGCCATAGGCGAAGACGCCGCGGTTGCCGCCGCCCGCCTCGATCCAGTCGTCTCCGGATTCGCCGTGCAGCGCATCGAGTCCCGGGCCGCCATACAGCCGGTCGTTGCCGCGGCCGCCCCAGATCGTGTCGTCGCGGGCCGTGCCGGTGATGGCGTTGCTCAGGTCGTTGCCGACGATCGAATAGACATGATCCGGCACCACTGCCGTGGCGCTCATGTCGCGATTGCGTTCGCGCGCGCCCAGGTCGACTTCCTCCGCCACCTTGAAGATCGAATAATGCAGGTGGTCGAGCCCGGTGTTGCGGGCAACGATGTCGGAGAAATGCTGCGAGTTGATGTCCGCCAGCAGCAGCGGATCGTCCTTCAGCTGGTTGAAATAATAGAAGCGGTCGCCTTCCTGCAGCCGGTCCAGCTGCTCCTGGAAGATCCAGGTGAAGGTCGATCCCATCTGGCTGGCGCCGACCGGCGCCTCGGCCAGCCCGCCCACGAACAGGTCGACATCGTTCACATGGATGTCGTCCTCGCCATAGGTCGCCTTGAACAGCGCCAGCAGCGACGCCTGCTCCTCCGGTGTGCCGCGCAGGTGCGCGCCGAAATCGGCCCAGCTCTCGTATGGCGTCAGTATCGGCACCTGGTTCGCGCCGACCGAGACGTAATTGGAGCTCTGTCCAGCCTGCGCGAGCAGGCTGCCGTCTTCGGAAATCGCACGCCGGAAGTCGTTCAGCGTCGAAATGCCGAGTTCGCGCCCGCGCTCGATGTTCGCCGAATAGAGGTCGAGCGGAATGCCCAGCAGCTTGGACCGGATCACCTCGACAACCTCGGTGTCGATGCGCTGGTGCGCTGCGCCCAGCTCGCCGCCGATGATCGCGGCGGCGCCGCCGACGCCGCCGCTCCTCGCATCGTCCCCCGCGTACATCGTCGGATTCAGGAAGGCGTCGAACAGCGGCACGTCCTGGACGTGCCCGTCCTCGTCCTTGAACGGGATCGTTTCGTTGATCATCGAATGGCCGACCCGGTACATCGCGCCCGCGAACTCGTCGGAAATCGCCGGATTGACGTCGGGATTATAGCCGGAAAAGCCGTGCGAGGGGCCGGGGATCGGCCCGGACATGGCCTCGGCGAATTCGGTGAAGACGACGCGCTGATACTCGGCGTTCTGGATGACCTTGGCCGCTTCGAACACCTGGTCGTCGGTCCATTCGGGATGCGCGGCGTGGATCAGCTCCGCCTGGAAATTCGCCTCGCGGTGCCACACCGCATGGACGGCAGTCAGCGCGACATTCTCGTTCGCGCGGTGATCGCCGGCGATATAGTAGGACAGCAGGTCGCCCAAAGTGAAGCTGGCGTTCGGCTGGCCGTCGGGCCCCAGCGGCGACGCGAGGCCGTCATTCTTGTCGCCCAGCAGGATCGAATGATCGGGGCCGACATCGTTGAAGTCGACGAACCCGGCCATGCCTTTCAGCTGCGTCCAGGCGTCGCCGTTGCTGAGCGTCCCGTGCGAAACCTGGGCCAGCAGATCGTCGATCGCGCTGCGGGAGACTCCGTTGTTGACCAGCACGTCCTTGTAAGTCGCGAGATCGCCGCGGGACACGCCGTCCGGGCCGACCTCGCTGGCGCCGTCCAGCAGCCGATAGGTTTTCACCCACCCGCCCTGGCCGTCGGAGATCAGGTTGCCGTGCGCGTCGCGTGCGCTTTCGCGCAGCAGGTAAGTCACGGCGTCCGACGAGCCATAGGTCTGGCTCTGCTCGACGAACGGCGCCGTGCGATTGACCGCGGCCGTGCCGGCGGCGTTGTCGAGCTTCGGCGTTCCGTCCGGATTCCGGGCGACGCTGCCGTCCGGGTTCAGTTCGTAGCGCCCGGCGCGGCTGCCGATCAGGAAGTCGAATCCCGGCGGCGCATTCTGCAATTCCTCGAGCAGATTGTCGGTGGGATCGATCTGGACCGGTGGCAGGCCCTGCGCCGCGCGAATCGCGTCCAACCGCGCCTGTGCCGCCGCGATCTGGTCGTTCATGTCGGCGATCGGCAACAGGTCGGCGCCGCCGCCGCGCGCGTAGAAATCGAGGCCGTGGTCGAAGAACTGGCCGAACGACATCAGGAACAGGTTTTCCCCGTACGGATTCGGCACGCTGATCGTGTTCCCGTCGCCGTCGAGCGGCTGCTGGCCGATCACGTCGCTGACCAGCCGCGGATTGGGCAGGGCGGAATGCCCATCGGCAGAGGTGACGCGGATGCCGTTGACGGTGCCGTCCTCGAAATCGAGCGGCGTCAGCCGGACGAAGGGCTGGTCGGCGCTGCCCCACCAGGCGCGCCCGGCGGCCTGATTGTTGCCGTAGCCGCTGATGCTGCGGACGCCGCCGCTATCGACGAGGTTGTAGAGGAAGGTGTAATCGTCGTCGCGAAGCTGGATCGTGGAGGCGTTCTGCCCCCTCGGCTGTGCTCGTCCCATTCCACACCCCCTTTGGCGGAATCATGGTCAGCGCGCCGAGACACCCGGACGGGTTCGAATCTTCGTTCGTTGCGGAAGACTTTTAAAGCCGTTCGGCCGCTCCCGATTGGATGGAAGCGACATGCTGCGACCGGCTGGCTGGGTTGGGCATGTATTGGCTACCGTCACCCCGGCCTTGAGCCGGGGTCCCGCTGCCTTTCACAAAAGAAGAAGAAACGGGATCCCGGCTCAAGGCCGGCATGACGATGACTCGTGTGAGTTCTTAACGAGCGGTCAGCGGGTGCGTCCGTGTGCAGGGGCCGAGTTGCTCCAGCACGAAGCCATAGTCGCTGCGGGCATCCTGGGCCGGTCCCTCGCTCAGGTCCGCGATCGCTTCGGCGGGAAGCTCGCGCGGCAGCCCGCAGGCGAGGCGGTACCAGAGCAGGCTGTCCTTGGGCGGCGCCTTGGCGGCCTGGTCGACGATCTCGCCGAGCGCGACCGACCATTGCCGCTGCTGTCCAGGGCGGCTGAGCACGCTGATCGAAATCGGCCGCTGCTCGCGGGTGGACAGGAATATCTGCGTCTCGCCCTCGCCTGGAATGGTGCCGTCGACATGGAACGCGCTGGTGATGCCGGTAATCGGCGGCGGCGCGTCGGGGCGGAGCGCCTCGGTCAGAATCGCGCGAACCTGCTGCTCGACTTCGGGCGTGAGCGGCAGCTGCGCATCGGGCGCGATCAACTGCAGCTCGCCCGGCTTGCCCGGTACCGGGCGTGCAAGCAGCAGCACCTGGGTATCGTCGAGGTCCGGCACCCGGCCCTTCGCATTCAGCGGCACGTCGACCAGATAGCTCAGGTTCGGCGATATCCCGCCGGCACCGCGAATCAGCGTGTCCGCGGTCGCTTCGACATAGAGTCGCGCATGGCCGGGAGCGACGCCTGGCGCCCGTTCGGGCTTCAGCCGAATCGTATCCGATATTGTCGCGATAACCGCGACTGGAGCGATCAAAACGCGGTCTGCGAGGTCTGCATAGCTGTAGTCGAGAGGGGGTGCCGGCGTTTGCGCGGGGCTGTCCACCGCTGTCAGCAGCACCGATGCCGTAACGGCAATCAAGAGAGGGATACGCTTCATTTCTCGCGCGTTACAGCCTTACGGACCGGTACCGCTACTCTAAAAATCCCGCTGTGGGACCGCAGGTTCCGCAGCGGCGACAAAGCGTTTGCGTCATGAAAGCCTGAGCGATAGATAGCCGGGCTTCTGCCTAATCAATAGAACAACAGGGGCGGATGGATTGCACTGCGGCATCCGGGTCGGCGCTCCCTTCGCTCCGGCCGTGCCGAGAGAGGGAGATTCATTACTGAATGGCCTACGCTGACAAACAAGGCTTGAACGGCAGCAAGGTCGCGTCGATCGTCATCGTGATCGTGATCCACGCGCTCCTTGGCTACGCGTTCGTGACCGGCCTTGCGTTCAACGTCATCAAGAAGGTCGCGACAGACCTCAAGACGTTCGACGTGCAGGAGGAGCCGCCGCCCCCCGAGGAGCCGCCGCCTCCGCCCCCGCCGGAGCAGAAGGTTGAGCCGCCGCCCGTTGTGACCCCGCCGCCGATCGTGCAGGCGCCGGTCGTGCAGGCGCCGGTCATCATCTCGCGTCCGACCCCGCCACCGGTCTTCGTGCCGTCGCCGCCTGCGCCTCCGCCTCCGCCGCCTCCGCCGGTGCCGACGGTGTCCAAGGCTGCTTCTGCCCGGGGCGACCCTTCGCGCTGGTTCACCACCGACGATTATCCGCCGCGCGCATTGCGTGAAGGTGCCGAGGGTACGGTGCGCATCGCCTGGGACATCAACGTCGAAGGACGCGCGGAAAATTGCCACGTCGTCTCGTCGAGCGGAAATGAAGACCTGGACGAGGCATCGTGCCGCGTGATCCTGCGCAAGGGCCGCTACAAGCCCGCGCTCGATCAGAACGGCAACCCGATCAAGGTGACCAACCAGCAGCGGACCGTTCGCTGGCAGATTCCGAAGTAATGGCGGTGCTGCCCAGTGCAGCGTCGGATGTCTGAACTATTCTAGAGGATTTATCGCATGATCACTCAAATCGCTTTCCTGCAGGAGGCCGCATCGGCCACCGCAACCGCCGCGAAGGGCGAGAACCCGTACGGCCTGCTCCCCGCGCTCGAACAGGGCGGTGTCATTGCCTGGTCGGTGTTCCTGATCCTGGTCGGCATGTCGATCTTCTCCTTCTACATCCTGTTCACGAAGCTGTTCGAACAGCAGAAGATCATCAACCAGGGCCGCAAGATGCGTACCGGCTTCTGGAACATGACCAGCCTGAAGGAAGGCGCGAACAAGCTCGAGAAGAACTCGGCCTATCGCCAGATCGTCGATGACGCGCTGGTTGCGCAGGAGCAGCATGGCAAGCTGACCGATCCGGTCGAGGCGCATGACTGGATCCACGGCTCGATCAACCGCAGCCAGGGCCTGATCAACTCGAAGCTCGGCTCGGGCCTCGCGTTCCTCGCCACGGTCGGTGCGACCGCGCCGTTCATCGGCCTGTTCGGTACCGTCATCGGCATCTACCGCGCGCTGATCAAGATCGGCTTGGCCGGCCAGGCGTCGATCGACGCGGTCGCGGGTCCGGTCGGTGAGGCGCTGATCATGACCGCGCTCGGTCTGGCCGTCGCCGTGCCGGCGGTGCTTGCCTACAACTGGCTGCAGCGCCGCAACAAGTCGATCGCGGAAGACCTCGCGGCCTTCTCGAACGACGTGCTCGGCTATGTCATGTCGGGCGGCAACGTGAAGCCGTCGAACCTGCGTCCGGCGACTGCGCCGGCGGGTGCGTCGACCAAGCCGGCGGCCACGACGGCCAAGCCGGTGACCGGTTCGACGACCGCGGGCCAGACCGGCGGCGTGCCGAACAAGGCCTAATGACGGACTGGCGGGCGCTTCCCCTTCTCAGGCGCCCGCCACCCACCGCCGGACCCCTTTCGGCGGCAAGACAGGACAGGATCCTATGGCAGTTGCAGTCGGGGGCGAAGACGAAGTCCCCATGTCCGACATCAACACGACGCCCCTCGTGGACGTCATGCTGGTGTTGCTCATCATCTTCCTGATCGCGGTTCCGGTCGTGATCCAGACGGTGCCGGTCAAGCTCCCGAACGTGCGCTTCGACCCCACCACCACCAAGCCGGAGAACGTGTCGCTGACCGTGCGCGCCGAAGAAGACGGGTCGTGCGGCGTGTACTGGGGCATGACCAAGGTCAACGCTACCGAGCTGCTCAACCGGGCCGTCGCCAAGCTGCGGCGCGAGATCGAGCGTCAGGGCGGCGTCAACGCGCCGGGCCTGGAGCTTCCGGAAGCGCATATCCGCGGCGACATCAATACGCCGTACCGCTGCATCGGCGGTGCGATCTACACGATGCAGCTGGCGGGCTTCAGCCGGGTCGGATTCATTTCCGAGCCGCCGCCGGGCAGCAATGTCCAGCGCCTGTAAGGAGTAGTCCTCATGGCAATGAGTGGTGGCCGCGACGATGGCCAGCCGATGATGGAAATGAACACGACGCCGTTGATCGACGTCATGCTCGTGCTCCTCATCATGTTCATCATCACCATCCCGGTGCAGACGCACGCGGTGAAGATCGATCTGCCGGTCAACAGCGACCAGAACAATCCGCCGCCGATCGATCCGATCAAGAACACGGTCTCGGTCGATCCGGCCGGCACCGTCACCTGGAACGGCACGCCGATCGACATGGTGACGCTGCGTCTCTACCTCGAGCGTACCCGCGCGATGAGCCCGGAGCCGGAGCTGCACGTGCAGCCCGATCCCCAGGCCCGCTACGCAGTGGTCGACAACGTGCTTGCGATCATCAAGCGCTCGGGCGTGACCAAGATGGGCTTTGTCGGCAACGAGCAGTATCGCGCGTTCTGACGATCGCCTGATCGAAACGGAAAGGGCGGGGCCGCAAGGCTCCGCCCTTTCTTGTTTGGTGAGCTGAAGCTCGCTCGTCCTGAGCGGAGCGCGCAGCGCGTAGTCGAAGGGCGGGGCTCCGCGTTCAGGGCGAGCGAAGAGGTTCTCATTCGCGGCGTTCGCAACTACCTCTGCCGCTCGTGACCGATCTCCCCATCCTCGCCGTTCTCCCCGACCTGCTCGCCGCGCTCCGCGCCGGCAGCAGCGCGGTGGTCGTCGCGCCGCCGGGCGCCGGCAAGACGACCGCGATCGCGCCGGCGCTGCTCCGCGAGTCCTGGTGCACGGGCGAGGTCCTGCTGCTGTCGCCCCGCCGCATCGCCGCGCGCGCCGCAGCCGAGCGGATGGCGCAGCTGGCGGAGGAGCCGGTCGGCCGCACCTTCGGCTACGCCACGCGCATGGACACGAAGCGCTCCGCCGCGACGCGCGTGATCGTCCTGACCGAAGGCATTTTCGTCAGCCGTATCCAGGCGGACCCGGAGCTTGCCGGCGTCTCCGCGGTGCTGTTCGACGAAGTGCACGAACGCAGCCTCGACAGCGATTTCGGCCTCGCTCTCGCGCTCGATGCGCAGGCGGCGCTGCGCCCGGACCTGCGGCTGGTCGCGATGTCGGCGACGCTGGACGGCGCCCGCTACGCCGCGCTGATGGACAATGCGCCCGTGATCCGGAGCGAGGGCCGTTCGCACCCGCTCGAGCTCCGCTATCTCGGCCGTTCGCCCGAGCTTCGGATCGAGGATGCGATGGCGTCCGCCATCCGTGGCGCCCTCCGCAACGAGGACGGCGGCATCCTCGCTTTCCTGCCCGGTGTCGCCGAGATCGAGCGCACCGCCGAACGGCTCGGCCCGCTCGCCGATAGCGTCGTCGTGCACAAGCTTCACGGCCAGGTCGATCCGGCGGCCCAGCGCGCCGCGATCGCGCCCGCGGGCCCCTGCCAGCGCAAATTGGTGCTCGCCACCTCGATCGCGGAGACCAGCCTGACCCTGGACGGCGTCCGCATCGTCGTCGATTCCGGCCTTGCCCGCCGGCCGCGCTACGACCGTGCGGCGGGCATGACGCGGCTGGTGACCGAACGCGCGAGCCAGGCCGCAGTCACCCAGCGCGCCGGCCGCGCCGCGCGCCAGAGCGCCGGTGTCGCCTATCGGCTGTGGGAGGAAGCCGCGACCGCCGGCCTGCCGCGCTTCGACCCGCCCGAAATCCTGGAAGCCGATCTCTCGCCCTTGCTGCTCGCCGCCGCCATCTGGGGCGTCGCCGACCCGCGAAGCCTGCGCTGGCTCGATCCTCCGCCGGATGCGGCCATCGCCGAAGCGCGCGCCCGTCTCATTGCGCTCGGCGCGCTGGATGGGGAAGGCCGCCCCACGCCGCACGGCCGCCGCGTCGCCGAGCTGCCGATGCCGCCCCGCATCGCCCATATGCTGATCGACGCGGAGCGATTGGGCATGCTTTCGCTCGCATCGCACGTGGCCGTGCTCCTCTCCGAACGTGGTCTCGGCGGCACCGACGCCGATCTGGAGCTGCGCCTCCAACGCTGGCGCAGCGACCGCGGCAAGCGCGCGGAGGCGGGCAGGGGACTGGCGAAGCGGTGGGCGGCTATGATCTGCAAACAGGACGACCCGCTCGTCCCGAGCGAAGTCGAGGG
>NZ_DASTXI010000017.1:0-3487 GCF_035758555.1 Sphingomonas sp.
CGACGATGTCGACGAGAACGCCTTCAAGGCGCTGATCCGCGAAGCGGTGGCGCTGAACGGCGGCAGCTGATCAGCTGCAGATGGTAGGCGTCGAGGGTCCCTGGTCGGCGGCGTAGCAATCGCCCTTCGCGGCGTCGGCGCGGTTTTCGGCGCGCATCGCCACGAACGCCGCGGCGCTCAGCGCCACGATTATCACTCCAGCAATAGCCTTGATACGCATTGCGAGTACCCCTGTGCGAGTCAGCCCGCCGCCCTCTTGATAGAGGCTAACATTCAAGCATCGGTAAAAGAAGGAGAGTTTTGGCGGCCCGGCCAATCCGCATCAATTCTCTAGCTTGAGGCTCGGAAATGTGACTTTCCTGCCACGGCATTGCGGACGGGGAGGGGGCCGCTAGGGTCTCGTCATGCTCCGCCTCATTATTGCCGCCGCCCTCTTCGCGCTCGGAGCGCCGCTCCAGGCGCAAGTGTCCCCACTGCCGAACGGCGCGCAGGCGAGCAGCGCCGGAAACAGCATCCGAGTGGAGGCGCTGACGGATTCGATCCTCCGCGTGCGGATCGCGCCTGCCGGCCGGTGGAGCGAGGACGCGAGCTGGGCGGTGCCTGCCGCGGTCCGCGCCGAGCGCGCTCCGGTCCGCGCGAGCGCCGATGGATTCAGCACCGCCGCGCTTACGGTTCGCATCGATCCGCGGACTCTGGGGCTCATTGTCACCGATCCGCAGGGCCATCCGATCGTTTCCGATGCACCACAGCCGATCCGTTTCGACGGGCCGCGGTTCACGCTATCGAAGACGTTGCCGATCGGCGAGCGCATTTACGGGCTCGGCGACAAGACCGGCAATTTCGACCGCCGCGGCGAGAGCTTCGTCGACTGGAACACCGACGCCTACGGGTTCCAGCGCGACACCGACCCGATCTACAAGTCGATCCCCTTCTACATCGCGAGCGGCGGGGCGGGGGGCGCCTACGGCCTGTTCCTCGACAACAGCTGGCGCAGCTGGTTCGATTTCGGCCACCGCGACGCGGGCACGATTGCTATCGGATCGGAGGGCGGGCCGATCGATTACTACATCATCGCCGGTCCGACGGTCCGCGACGTGGTGCGGCGCTACACCGATCTCACCGGCAAGGCGCCGCTGCCCCCGTTGTGGGCGCTGGGCTACCAGCAGTCGCGCTACAGCTACATGAGCGCGGACGAAGTGCGGAAGATCGCCGCGACGCTGCGTAAGGACCGCATCCCCTCCGACGTGATCTGGCTGGACATCGATTACCAGGACCGCAACCGGCCGTTCACGACCAATAAGCAGACCTTCCCGGACCTGAAGAAGCTCGCGAGCGACGTCGGCGCCCAAGGGTTCAAGCTGGTTGCGATCACCGACCTCCACATCGCCTACGCGCCGAATCAGGGCTATGCGCCGTACGACAGCGGCATTGCGGGCGACCACTTCCTCAAGAACCCCGACGGGAGCCTCTACGTCGCGCCTGTGTGGCCCGGGCCGTCCGTTTTTCCGGACTTCACCCGCGCGAAGACCCGCGCCTGGTGGGGCTCGCTCTACAAGGACTTCGTCGCCGACGGCATTGCCGGCTTCTGGAACGACATGAACGAGCCCGCGATCTTCGAGACCCCAACGAAGACCATGCCGCTCGACACCGTCCACCGGATCGAGGGCGACGGCTTCGCAACGCGCACCGCCAGCCACGCCGAGATCCACAACGTCTATGGAATGGAGAACAGCCGGGCGACGCACGACGGTCTGCTGACGCTCAGGCCGAACGTGCGTCCGTTCGTCATGACCCGCGCGAGCTTCGCCGGCGGGCAGCGCTATGCGGTGACCTGGACCGGCGACAACAGCTCGAGCTGGGATCATCTCAAGCTCGCGGTTCAGCAGATGCTGAGCCTCGGCCTTTCGGGCTTCGCCTGGTCGGGCGCGGACATCCCTGGCTTCACCGGCGGCGCTTCGCCCGAGCTGGCGACACGCTGGTTCGAGATCGGCGCTTTCACCCCCGTGTTCCGCGGCCATTCGGCCAAGGACACGCCGCGCGCCGAGCCGTGGGTCGACGGGCCGGCGCATCTCGCGATCCGGCGCAAGTTCATCGAGGAACGCTACCGGCTTCTGCCCTACCTCTACGCAGTCGCCGAAGAGAGCGCGCGCACCGGCGACCCGGTGATGCGGCCGACTTTCTACGACTACCCGCGGATGGAGAAGGCTTCTTGCGATCAGTCGATGGCCTTCACCGTCGGCTCCGACCTGTTGGTGGCTGCCCCGCCCAAACCGGAATCGCCGTACGCCTATGACGTGTGCCTGCCGGCCAAGGGCTGGTACGATTATTGGACGGGAGAACCGGTTACGGCCGAGAAGGTCAAGGAGACGCCGAAGCTCGATAGGCTGCCGGTGTTCGTCCGTCCGGGCGCGATCATCGCCAGGCAGCCGCTGGTCCAAAGCACGGCCGAGACTCCCAAGGGTCCGCTCGAGCTCCACGTCTATCCGGGCGAGGATTGCCGCGGTGAAATCTACCTCGATGACGGTGTCAGCATCTCCGGACCGAGCCTGCGCCAGCAGGTCACATGCTCCGCCACCTCCAGAGGCGTGACGCTGCACTTCGGAGCGCGTGAGGGCAGCTACGCGCCCTGGTGGAAGTCCATCGCCGTCACGGTGCACGGCGCGCACCCGATCACCCGCACAATCCCCGATCAGCCCCGCGCGGCGACCGTCTCGATCCCGTGACAGGCCGTCCGTCGAAGCCGCGGCTGCTGCTGTTCGCCTTCGGCGACTTCGCCTTCAATCTCTACTGGCAGAGCATCATGCTCTTCCTCTTGTTCTATTACACCGACGCGCTGAATCTACCGATCGGGGTCGCCGCAACGACCTACATGGTCGCCTCGATCTGGGATGGAATCGCAAACTTCGCCGCCGGGATTCTCATCGATCGCAAGCACGACAGCTTCCGCTACGGACCGCTGCTCGCCGTCGGCGCCGTGCCGCTCGGCCTCAGCTTCGTCCTCACCTATTTGCCGCCGCCAGTGACCGGCGCCTGGGCCATCGCGACGGTGTTCGCCGCGCACCTCCTCTTCCGCACCTTCTATGCGGGCGTGAACGTGCCCTATCTCGCCATGACCGCGCGGATCAGCGCCGAGCCGCGTGACCGGTCGTTCATCGCGGGCATGCGGATGCTGTTCGGCACCGCCGCGGCGGTCCTCGTTGCGCTGGCCACCGTCCCCGTCGGCCGATGGCTGACCGGGTCGGGCGCGGCGGAGGCCTACTTTGGCGCGGCAATCCTGTTCGCGGCCGCCGGCGCGGCGATTCTGATCGTGGTCGGCGCAACCTATCGCGAATCCGCCCAGCCGCACCGCCCCTTGCCCGGCAGCATCAAGGACGCGCTGATCAGCCTCTCGCGCAATCGCGCATTCGTCGCGCTCAATGCCGCGATGATGGCGGTGATCGTCGCCATGACGATTCTCAGCAAGGCGGTGCTCTATTACTTCAAATAT
>NZ_DASTXI010000021.1:0-3110 GCF_035758555.1 Sphingomonas sp.
ATATTTCGACAGCACGTCGGGGCGGTCGGGGAAGAAGGTGATGCGGCGGAAGCCCTCGGCCTCGCATTGGGTGCAGAGCATCCCGCCCGAGGCATAGAGGCCCATCAGCTTGGTGTTGGCCGCGGGGCTGATCGCCACTTGGGTCTCGACTGTCGCCCTGTCGCCCGCGATCTCGATGACGAGTTGCGGGCCTTCCATCCGATATTCGGCGGGCTTGCCGTCTACCTGAACCGAGATCAGCTCGAGCGCGTCGCCGTCGAGGCGCAGCGGACGGTCGTGCTCTCCGTTGCGTTCGACGTTCAGCACGGCTTTCACCCGAGTCCGCTCGGCGTCGAGATCGAAATCGAGGCGGATCTCCGGCACCAGCCAGTCCGGTGGGCGATAATCCTCGCGGCGGATCGTGACGTGGGTGGGCGAGGGCGGAGCTTCCGGAGCCGTCTGGGCGTCGGGAAGCGTGGTGGTGCGAACGTCGGCCATGGCGCGGACTTAGGCCGGACCATCTGGCGCCACAACCCGGCCGCGGCCGATGACTCGTGGCGCAATCGAGCGTAAGCGCCCGACGCGGCGTGCATCCGATACGGCAGTCGAAGCGTTGGGGAGGTCAAGCGCAAGAGGAGTTTGAATCCGATGAGCGGCATCGAAGACATTCGCGAGCATATGGAAGTGATCGGCGCCGACGGCGTCCACATCGGCACCGTCGATCGGGTCGAGGACAATCGCATCAAGCTGATCCGCGCCGACAGCGGCGTCGGTCACGAGGAGCACCATCACTTCATCCCGAAGGGCCTGATCGCCGAAGTCGAGGGCGACAGGGTGCGCCTGACCGCGCGCGGCGATGTCGTCGCAGACCTGTTCGAGCAGGAACAGACCGGACAGCCGCTCGACGAAACGCATCAGTAGCTTGATCCTTCGCGTCCCTTTCGCTCCAATGCGGGCGAGGGGGAACGAAGGACATGCACAAATCCGTCATCCTGATCGGCGCAGTCGCCGCGCTGGGCGCGTGCGGGCAATCGAGCGACAATGCCGCCGCCACCAACTCGGCCACGAACACAGCCGCGGCCGAGGCTGCGAAACCGGCCTATTGCTTCTTCAAGGACAAGGAGACGAAGGATTGGGCGGCCAAGGCCGGCGCGGACGGCAATGTGGTCGTCACCGGCAAGGCGTATCGCGAGGACGCGCGCTATAAAGCTGCGCTCGGACCGGCGACGGTCAGCGGCGCCAACGCGGAGATCGCTCCGACGATTACGACCAACGACACCGGCTTCGCCGCACCTGGCGATTGGTGGACGGTGAACGCGACGATCCCGAACAGCCAGGCGGTCACGACCGTGACGGTGAAGTGCGGCGACAAGACCCTCGCGACGCTCACGATACCGCGCACGAAATAAGCGCCGGCTGACGCACGAGCTTATTGAGAACAGGCGCAAAAGCGCGCACTTTGCGCGGCATGAAGCGCGACGGCGTGACGGAGTCGCCGGCGGGGAGGTGGACCCGCTCCGAGGACTATCTCGGCGCGATGGCGCGCAAGCGCACCTTCCGCCGCAGCCATCACCGCGATCGCACCCAGCCCGAAGTTCCGCAGATGCTGCTTTCGACTCTGCCGTTCCTTGCGCTGCTGCTCCTTTTGGGAGTGCTTGCGATCGGAATCATGGTCGCGGCATTCCCCGGCAGCCAGCCCCCGGATAAGACGCGGCAGGTCGCCCAGAAGGAGCAGGGCTTCGCTCCGCGCGGCTGGCTCCAGGAGGCGCAGAAGGAATTCCATCGTTAGCGGCGCACATTCATGGCCGCGCAATGCGGTGAGGCGGAGTGTGCGCTGATGGTGGCAGGACTTCCCGTTGCGCTGATGATGCTCGCACCGGTAGCCGCCGAGGCGCAGCCGGCGGGCGCGACGGCGGCTCCGGCCATGGCTACGCCGGACAAGTGCCCGGCCCCGCCGCCGGGGAGCGACGCGATCGTCATCTGCACCGAACGGCCCAAGGGCTATCGCCTCAACCCCGACGTGATGGAAGCGAAGCGCGAGGTGCATAGCGGCGGGCGGCCGACCTCGCCCTATCCCACCCCGCGGCCCGATTGCGCGAGCGTCGGCCCTGCGCCGTGCGTCACTGCCGGCATCCCCCTCATCGGCGCGGCGCTGACGGCGGCGGAGATGGCGAAGCGCGTGGCCGAAGGAAAGGAGATCGGAAGCATGTTCAAGACCGATCCCCACCCGACCGAATACCAGCTCTACCTGATGGCCAAGGCGCGCCGCGAGCAGCGCGAGGCCGAGCAAGCCGCGGCAGCCAGGGCGAAGGCGGCTCAGGCCGCGCAGAAGCAGGACGCTTCGAAGCAGCCGTCAGAATAGATCGCGCACCGCGATCCCGCTCAGCAGTGCCAGCCGGTCCCCGACCACCACATCCGGTCTTCGGTGCACGGACCGCCGCGCTGCTCCTGCACCCAGCGCGGGAAGGCGCGGTCGGGGCGGTCGTGCCACCAGTCGTTGTAGCTGTCCGAATCCCAGCTGCGATTGTTGTAGAGCGCCCACTGGCCGTCGACATAGGACCAGCCGAAGGCTTCGCAGCCGCCGTCGCGCCGCATTCTGTGGTGGCCGCGATGCGCGCTCCCGCACCGGCTGAAGTCGCCGACGCGCGGCGTGCCCATGGCGAATTGAGGCGGCCTAGAGTCGCTGAAAGCCGTGCCGGCCTGCTCTGCGCCCGCCGGCGCGGCCTGGACGGCGAAAGCGGTCAGCGAGGCTGCCGCGGCGAGCAACACACGATCCATGTCGCTGCTCCTTTTGCTTGTGACGCGGCCGAAACGCGGGAGCGGGCAAAAGGTCGCACCCGCGCGAAATCGCGGCTCGCCTATTTCCAGAGCTGCAGCGACTTGATCGCTTTCGCGAGCTCGGGGCGCTCGTCCGGCGTGGAGAGGATGCGCTGGGCGAGCTTCCATCCGCGCCGCACCCGCCCTTTGCGCCAGATGTCGGTGACGAACAGAGTGCCCGACCAGTCGCGGCCGTCCATCGTCGCCTTGAGGTCGACCGGCGCGGCGAAGACGGCCAATCCGCCGACCTCCTGCACATAGATGTCGCCGAAGCGGTAGGACGAGCAGAGATAGCGCTTCGCCGCCGCCTCCAG
>NZ_DASTXI010000035.1:0-2332 GCF_035758555.1 Sphingomonas sp.
GGCATCGAGCATCTTGCCGCGCTCTTCCATCCGATCGTCCATCCGGCGGGCGCGGGCCGATGAGGGTCTGGCTGGGACTTGTCGCGGCATTGGTCGCGGGGATCGCGATCGCCGCCTGCGCCGGCGCACGCTGGGCATCGCCGATCGATCTCTGGCATGCCTTGGCCGGCGATCCTTCGATGGCGAGCCGCCTGCTGGTCGAGTGGCGTCTGCCGCGCGTCGTGGCGGCGGCGCTGGTCGGCGCGCTGCTGGGACTGGGCGGCACGATCTATCAGGGCGTGTTCCGCAATCCGCTGGCCGAGCCTTATCTGCTGGGATCGGCCGGCGGGGCGGCGGTCGGAGCGACGATCGCGCTGCTGGTGCCGCTCGCCGTTCCGCTGATCCTGCCGCAGACCCTGCTTCTGCCATTGCTCGCCTTTGCCGGCGCCTGGGGCGCGACGATGCTGGTGATCGGCATCGCGCGCGGCGCGGGCGCGGTCGATGCGGCCGGGCTGCTGCTCGCGGGCGTGGCGATGGCGGCGATCCTGGGCGCGGTGCGCTCGTTCCTGATGCTGGCGCTGTCGGACGAGACCGTCAGCCTGCAGGTGGTGATGAGCTGGGTGTTGGGCGGCATCCAGACGCCGAGCTGGCGCGGCCTCCTGCTGCTCGCCGCGATCGCGCTGGCCTGCCTCGCGCTGTCGCTGCTGTTCGCGCGCCAACTCGACCTGCTGGGGCTCGGCGAGACGATGGCGACGGCGTTCGGTCTCGACACGCGCCGGGTCGTGGCGCGGGCGGTGCTGGCGGGTTCGGCGATCGTGGCGGCGGCCGTCGCCTTCGGCGGGCTGGTGGCCTTCGTCGGCCTCGCGGCGCCGCACATCGCGCGCTGGCTGGTGGGTCCTCTGCACCGGCCGCTGCTGCCGGCCTCCGCACTGGTCGGGGCGATCCTCGTCACGCTGGCCGACGCGATCGCGCGCGCGGCCCTGCCGCCGGCCGAGATCCCGCTCGGGTTGGTGACGGCGGTCGCGGGCGGACCGTTCTTCATCCTGCTGCTGGCGCGGCGGTTGCGCGCATGACGGCGCTCGCGGCCAACTCGCTCGTCGTGCGGCGCGGCGGGGCGACGCTGATCGACGACGTGTCGCTGTCGCTCGGCCCTCAGGGCTCGGTGGCGGTGATCGGACCGAACGGCGCCGGCAAGTCGACGCTTCTGCGCACGCTGGCCGGCATCGACGCGCCGACAGCGGGGCAGGTGAGGCTCGGCGGCCGCGATCTCGGCGCCCTTGCGAGCGCCGAGCGGGCGCGCGCGATCGGCTTCCTGCCGCAAACCTTCGAGCCGCACTGGGATTTGAGCGTCGGCGACCTTCTGGAGCTGGGCGCGGCGCGCGCGGGCGCGCTGCCGGCCGGTGCGATCGACCGCGCGAAGCGCGCGTTCGAGCTGGCCGGGCTGGAGAAGCGGCGCTGGTCGACGCTGTCGGGCGGCGAGCGGGCGCGCGTGCTGCTCGCGACCGTGCTGGTGGTCGATCCGCCGGTGCTGATCGCCGACGAGCCGTCGGCCGCGCTCGACATCCGCCACCGGCTCGAGACGATCCGCACGCTCGCCGCCCGCGGGCGCGGCCAGGTGGGCGATGGGCGGCTGTCGGTCGTCGTGGTGCACGATCTCGATCTCGCGTTCCGCTTCTTCGAGCGCATCGTGCTGCTGGCCAAGGGCAGGCTCGTGGCCGACGAGCCGGCCGACCGCCTGATCCACGATCCGCGGCTCGACGAGGTGTTCGGCATTCGCTTCGAGCGACTGAAGGTCGGCGAACGCTGGATGCTCACCCCCTCTCCCAACCTCTCCCCCTAGCGGGGGCGAGGAGGAAGAAGTCGGAGCATCTGCTTTCAAGTTCCTCTCCCCCGAAGGCAAGGCAATCGCATTTGGGCAAAAATCTCCGTCATCCCGAGCGGAGTGAGCGAAGCGAACGAAGTCGAGGGACCTTTTTGCTCCGCTACTGCGGGACGAAGCGTCGACAAAAGAGGTCCCTCGACTTCGCTGCGCTCGGGATGACGGAGCTATGTCATATGCGATAGCCCTGCCTGCTCGGGGGAAAGGTTGGGTGAGGGGCGGCCTATCTACTCCTTCTCCTTCTTCACGACGGTCCCGTCGGCACGGACGTGCACGCCCACTTCCTTGCCCGATCTGTCCCTGGCCTCCAGCTCGTATTCCTGCGGGTTGGTCCCACTGACCATCTTCGCCTCCGTTGGCATCGCGCCGAGCTCCTTTTGCGCCGCGTCGCGGGCGGCCTTGGGCACTTGCGAGAGCTGCACGGTCTTTTCGCTGGCCTCGTGGTTGTTGGTCTGGGCGAAGGTCTGAGGCGCG
>NZ_DASTXI010000121.1:0-3463 GCF_035758555.1 Sphingomonas sp.
GAATAAATGGCACGGGAAGAGGCGCGCCGCGCAGGCGATGCGATCAAGGAGCTGACGCTTCGCGGGATCGTCCTCGGGGCGCTCATCACCGTCGTGTTCACCGCGGCCAACGTGTACCTCGGCCTCAAGATCGGCCTCACCTTCGCGACGTCCATTCCGGCCGCGGTCATCTCGATGGCCGTTCTGAAGTTCTTCCGGGATTCCACGATCCAGGAGAACAATATCGTTCAGACGATCGCCTCGGCCGCGGGCACGCTGTCGGCCATCGTGTTCGTCCTTCCAGGCCTCGTCATGATCGGCTGGTGGACCGGCTTCCCTTATTGGCTGTCCGTCGCCGTCATTGCCATCGGCGGAATCCTCGGCGTCATGTATTCGGTGCCGCTGCGCCGCGCGCTGGTCACCGGAACTGACCTGCCGTTCCCCGAAGGGATCGCGGCAGCCGAGGTTCTCAAGGTCGGATCGGGGATTGGGGGCGCCGAAGAAAACAAGCGCGGCCTGATGCTCATCGTGTGGAGCGCGATCGCGTCCGCCGTATTTTATGCGCTCGCCCAAACCCGGATACTGGCCTCGGACGCCGCCAAAGCGTTCACAGTCGGATCGGGTGCGACGCAGGTGTCGGGTAGTCTTTCGATGCTGCTGATCGGCGTCGGCCATCTGGTTGGCCTGACTGTCGGTATCGCCATGTTTGTCGGGCTGGTGATTAGCTGGGCGTTCCTGGTGCCGCATTACACCGCGCTTGCCGGCGCGATTCCGCCGGGCACGAGCCTCGGCGATTTCGTCGGCGGCGTGTTCGTCCACAAGGTGCGGTTCATCGGCGCCGGCACGATTGGCATCGCGGCGATCTGGACTTTGCTGAAAATCATCGGTCCGATCATCGCGGGCATTCGCGGCGCCCTTGTCGCGAATGCGGAGCGGAAAGCCGGGCGCGGCGATGCCCTACCGATCACCGAACGCGATCTCCCGATCGGGATCGTGACTGGCACCATCCTGGTGCTGATGATCCCCATCGGCCTGCTTCTCTATTCGTTCGCGAGCACCAACCCGATCGCCGCCAATCCCGGCGCAACGCTGGTCGCGAGCATCATTTACATCCTGATCGCCGGAATCGTCATTGCGGCGGTGTGCGGGTACATGGCGGGCCTGATCGGCGCGTCGAACAGCCCGATCTCGGGCGTTGGAATCCTCTCGGTCGTCGGAATCGCGCTGATTCTCGCGGCGCTATTCCCCCATGCGACCGGCGACGCTTCCAAGTCGCTCGTTGCGTTCGCCTTGTTCGTCACCGCCGTCGTCTTCGGCGTAGCCACAATCTCCAACAACAACCTTCAGGACCTCAAGACGGGAGAGCTGGTTGGCGCGACGCCCTGGCGCCAGCAGGTTGCACTCGTTTTGGGCGTCATCTTCGGCGCGATCGTCATTCCCCCAGTGCTCGACCTCCTGAATACCGCCTTCACCTTCCAGGGCGCGCCGGGCGCCAAGGAAACCGCACTCGCAGCACCGCAGGCCGCGCTCATTTCGGCGATTGCCCAAGGCCTGCTGAACGGCAACTTCGACTGGGGGTTGATCGAGATCGGCGCGGTGATCGGCGTGGTGGTCATCGTCATCGATGAAATCCTGCGCCGGGCGAAGCGCGGCGGATTGCCGCCTCTTGCAGTCGGCATGGGGATTTACCTGCCGATGGCACTGACCTTGCTGGTGCCGATCGGCGCGCTGCTGGGCTGGTCCTACGACAAATGGGCCGCCCGGACGTCCAACCCCGAATTCGCGCAGCGCATGGGCGTGCTGCTCGCGACCGGGCTGATCGTGGGTGAGAGCATCATGGGCGTTGTCTATGCCGGCATCGTTGCCGCGACCCAAAGCGATGCGCCCTTCGCGCTCGTCGCCGAAAACCCGTGGGCAGTCCCGGCCGGCATCATCATTTTCGCCGTGGTCGTCATCGGATTCTACGGCTGGACGCGGCGCGAAACGAAGGTCGCGCTAACGGCCGCCTAGCGCCGCCCGCCTCAGCGCTGCCGGTGACAGCGGCGGCGCGCCATCCTCGGCGGCGCGGACCAGCGCGATGATCCGGCGGTTGACCGGCGCGTCCCTGCCGAGCCCCTCGGCCAGGCGCACCAGCTCGCCGTTGAGATGGTCGATCTCCGTCTTGCGCCCGTGCGCGAGGTCATCGGACATCGACGAGCGCGCCTTGTCGTCGATCTTCCACGCCTTGATGAACAGCCGGTTGAACAGCCAGTCGGGCGAATCGAGCACCGATGGCAGGAGGCGCAGCGGGAGTCCGGGACCGACCCGCGCCGGTGTGATCCCTGCCCGCCGATAGAGCTTCAGCGCTTCACGCTGACAGGCGGCCACGACGCGGCGGTAATCGCGCTGGCGTAGCTCGTCGAGCAGAGGCTGGCCGGAGAGCGCGTTGACCGCGTTGTTGAGGTTGATCAGAAGCTTGCCCCAGGCGAGGTCGAGCATGTCGCCGGACAGGCGCAGCGCGGCCGGGCCGCCCTGCACGCGCTCCGCGAGTGCGCGGAACTCGGGCCGGTCCTCGGCAAGAAGCTCCCCGGCGACGCCTTTGTGGAAGTGCCCGTGGCCGAGATATGCGACGTTGAACGGAACCAATCCGCGCGCGACGCGGAAGCGCGAGCCCAGCGCCCGCTCGAGAATGTCGACTTTGCTGACGCCGTTCTGGAAGCTAATCACCAGCGCCCCGCTCCGGCCATGCTCGGCGATGTCGCGCGCGGCGTCGGCCGTCGCGCCGCTCTTCACCGTGACGAGGATGATGTCCGCGTCGGACAGCGGTTCCGGGACGCAGCTGAAATCGACCGCTGCGAGTTTCGCGGTCCAGCCGCGATTGTCGCTCAGCTTGAGCCCGTGCTCGTGGACGTCCTTGGCGATAGCGGGGCGGCCGACGAACGTGACCGGAAGCCCTGCCGCTGCCCAGGCGCCCCCGATGAAGCAGCCGACCGAACCGGCGCCGAGCACGGCGATCCGCGGCGCTTCGCTCAACCTATCCGCGGCCGCGATACGATGGCACGCCCTGGTCCGGCAGCCACAGCTCCGCCGGGGGCGGCCCGGACTGCCAAAAGACGTCGATCGGCATTCCGCCGCGCGGATACCAATAGCCGCCGATCCGCAGCCAGAGCGGCTTCATTTCACGCGTCAGACGCTCCCCGATCCCGACCGTCACGTCCTCGTGGAACCCGCAATGGTTGCGGTACGAACCGAGGAACAGCTTCAGGCTCTTGCTCTCGACGATCGTCTCCGCGGGCGCATAGTCGATGACCAAATGTGCGAAGTCCGGCTGCCCGGTGACCGGGCACAGCGACGTAAACTCCGGCGCGGCGAACCGGACGAGGTAGAGCGCGCCGCCCCTCGGGTTCGGCACATAGTCGAGCACCGCTTGCTCGGGCGATGCCGGTAGCGCGCTGGGCTGGCCGAGGTGCCGCGTTTCCATCGGCGCGCAACTAGCAGGACGCGC
>NZ_DASTXI010000149.1:0-2953 GCF_035758555.1 Sphingomonas sp.
TCGATGACGGCCATGTCATTCTCGATTCCCGTGACGGTGCCCTTCACCACCTTGCCTTCGAAGGCTTCGTTCTCGCCGCCGAGGCTTTCATTGAGGAGGGCCGCGAAATCGTCGCGGGTCGGGAATGTGGTGGTCGCCATAAAAAATGTGTCTTCCGTCGTATCAAATCGGCCTGCCGCGCCGGGCCACCGTGGCCGGGCTCCAACATGCGGACCTGGTTTCATGCACTGCCGCCGCCGGGCTCATCCCGAGGGTGGCGTCCGTTGGGCGCTGATGCGTGCGGAGCCCAGACAAAACGGCGCGTCAGAGTGCCGGCTACTTTCCGGAACTCTTACGCGCTCGCGATAAAAGCGGGCTGCCGCGAACGACTTAGCGTCCGCCGGACGGCGTGGGGCCTTAGCTTAGAGGGGGCGCAACCGCAAGCCGACGCTGTGGAGGCGTTTGGCGGAGGCGCTCGGTGGCGGCGGCAGCAACCGATCGATAGGCATTCTCCTATTGCAATCTAGGAACAAATAGGGAACGATGCGGCTTTGGAGTCGTGCCGATGCTTGTTGTCGATCCCGCGTTCCTGATCGCGCTCGCCGCGCTGATCAGCAGCCTTTCCGCGTTCATATGGGCGGTTCGGCGCAAGCCGTGAGAGCGCCGTCACGGGAGTGAATCCCGTGACGTCAGACGGGTTCGGCCTTGCCGACCCGCTGGCCGGCTTTCGCCAGCTCTTCGACGCAGCTACGCTGCGCTCGGTGGCTCAAGCAATGTTCGAAGGGTGGAGCGAATATTTCTTCATGATCGGCTCGTCGGCGGCGGCGCTGATTGGGCTGATGTTCGTCGTCGTGACCCTGACCGCGGGGCATCAGAGCGACCAGGTCGAGCAAGGGAAGCACCTCTATACCTCGCCGATCGTGTGGCATCTGGCGGTCGTGCTGGTGCTGAGCGGGGCAGCGATCGCGCCTGCGGTGACCGCGCGGCTGTACGGCTTGGCGAGCGGGGCGCTGGCGCTGCTCGGGATCGCCATCGGCGCGAGGAGCGCGGTCGGCATCGTGCGGCGGCCGGGAGCGCCTGACGCGGTGGGGTTCGACATGTTCTGGTACGGGGTGGCGCCGCTGATCGTCTATCTCGGCCTCGCGGCGGCCGCGGTCGGCATCCTCGAAGGGGCGAGCTGGGGCGCGGCGGGCGTGGCCGCGGACCTGATGGCGCTGCTGCTGGTCAGCATCCACGCCGAATGGGACCTCGTCACCTACCTCGCGCCGATCGCGGGGTCGGGCGACCGGAGCTAGTCTCCGCCGAGCTCGCGGGTCATTTCGATCATCGTTCGGCGGAAGCCCGCGCTGGCGAACATCGCCTGCGCGCCGTGGTTCTTCTCGGCGGTGAAGAGCAGAACGCGCGGCGCGCCGAGGTCCTTCAGCGCGCGGAGAGCGGCTTCGAGGAGCGCGCTGCCGACGCCCTGGCGGCGGTGCTCCGGGTCGACGACGAGGTCGTGGAGCACGCCCGCGGGCCCTCTGAGCGCCATGTAATCGCTGCCCTGCATGCCGCCGAAGGCATAGCCGACGACCGCGCCGGCGCGCTCGGCGACCAGAACCATCATCTCCGGTCGCGCGATCTGCGAGACCAGGAACTGGCCGTAGCGTTGGCTGAGCTGCGGCAGCGGGGCGATGAACCGCCGCGGGTCGAAATCGTGATGCTCGACGACGAGCATCGCGCCGAGGCGGCCCATCGCCGCTTCATCCTGCGGGCGCGCGGGGCGTACGATCAGGTCTGGGCTCATCGCCGCGCTTGTCGCAGCAGCCAGGCGCAGCGGCAATGGCGCGAATGACCGAACTCAATTCGTCTCATCGGCGGGCAAAGCCCCTCCCCCGCAAGGACTCCTTAGGGTAATCAGGTCAGGATTTCTTGGCGGGAAACAGGGGGTTCGGCGAATGCGTGCGTGGGCGTTGTGGGTTTCGGCGGCGGCGATCGGGGCGGCGACGCCCGCTTTGGCGCAGGATGCCGATGTCGCGCCCGCGCCCGCCGTCGCGCCGGCGGTCGCCGCCGCGCCTGCTCCCGTCGTCAGCAGCGATGTCGCGCCTTTCTATGCCTCGCACCCGGCGACGCTCGTCTGGCTGAAGGACGCCGACACCCGCGCCGCCGCGGCGAAGTTGGTCGAGGTTCTGAAGCGCGCGCCGATCGACGGCCTCGCCGATGGTCCCGCCCTCGCCTCCTCGGTCGAAACCGCGCTCGCGAGCGGCACGCCGGCGGACGACCAGATCGTCTCCACCGCATGGGTGCGCTACGTGCAGGCGGTGAAGCGGCCGGTCACCGGAGTCAGCTTCGGCGATCCGACGCTCCAGCTCGAGCCTCCGTCGGCAAGCGCGATCCTCGCCGAGGCGACGGCAGCGCCCTCGCTCGCGGCGTATATCGACAGCGTGGCGAACGTGAATCCCTTCTATGCGGCGCTTCGCGCGGACGCGATCGCGACGGGGCAGCAGGACGACCCGCACGTCGTCGCGACACTCGACCGGCTGCGGCTGATCCCGGCCAAGGGGCGCGCGATCCTGGTCGACGCGGCCAATGCGCAGCTGATGATGCTGAAGGACGGACAGGTCGTCGACACGATGAAGGTGATCGTCGGCAAGCCCGACTTCCCGACGCCGCTGCTCGCCGGGAAAATCTGGTACGTGACCTTCAACCCCTACTGGCACATCCCGCAGGACGTCACGAAGCGGAAGGTCGCGCCGATCGTCCTGAAGCGCGGGGTCAAATATTTGAAGGCGGCGCGGTATCAGACCGTGGAGGCGTTCGGCGGCGACAAGGAAGTGCCGATCGACCCCGAAAGCATCGACTGGAAGGCCGTCGCGGCGGGCAAGGTCGAAGCGCACATCCGCCAGCTCACCGGCCCGCACAACATGATGGGCAAGATGAAGTTCGGCTTCGTCAACGATTACGGCATCTTCCTCCACGACACGCCGCACAAGGACCT
>NZ_DASTXI010000159.1:0-15479 GCF_035758555.1 Sphingomonas sp.
CTGTGGGCCGCCGTGTACTCTGCGTTGACGATGAACCGTTTATCCGAATGGTGCTGGCAGAGTGCGTCTCAGGTCTGGGGTTGGAGCCGGTCGAGGCGGCGAGCGGCGAGGAAGCGCTCGACGCCTTTTCGCCGAGCGGGATCGACGTGCTGATCACCGATATCCGGCTGGGCGGCATCAGCGGCTGGGAAGTCGCCGAAATGGCGCGCGCGCTGAAGCCGGACCTGCCGATCATCTACATCTCCGGCTTTCCCAGCGGCGGCGAAAAGCTGCCGGACACCATCTATCTGCCCAAGCCTTTCCGCCCGCACCAGCTGGAGGAAGCGGTGCGAAGCTGCCTGACCTCGCTGGAACAGGCCTGAACCTCTCCTATTTCTGGAGCAACGGACGCTCCGCATCGCCGACGATCGCGAACGCCGCCCAATAATAGGGATGCGAGGTGTTCGGATCGTCCATCAGCTTTACCTGCGCTTCCCTGAGCGCCTCGCCCGCAGCCGTTCCCGGAGCGGCGCTGAACAGGCCGGTGATCAGCCGCTTGGTGGCGTCATAGTCGTCCGGAACCGGCCAGTGGCTCGCAATCACGCCGCGCGCGCCGGCGCCCACGAACGCGCGGACCAGGCCATCGAGCGCATAGTTGCCGCCGGTCGCAATGCCGGCCTCGCGCGTTTCCTTGACCGTCGCCATGCCGGCGGTGTCGCACGCCGACAGGACCACGTAATCGGCATCCAGCTTCAGGTCGAACACCTCCTTGAAGCTCAGCAACCCGTCCGAGGTCGGGCCGCCGAACGAGGTCAGCAGCGCCGGACGGGCGGGGCATTGGGGCCTGGGCGCGGTGACAAGGCCGTGCGTCGCGAAATGCAGCACGCGATAGTCGCGCAGGTCCGGCAATCCTTCGATAGCGGTATCGGAAAAATCCCGTCCGGTCAGAACCGCCGATTCCGTGCCGCCGATCGCGGTGCGGGCGAAGCGCAGCTCGGCCGCCGAGATCGGATGGCTCCAGGTTTCGAGCGGCCAGTCGCAATCGCCGCGCGCCGGAGCGCTGGTCGACAGGAAGCTTGCCGCAGTGACCGGCGGCGCATTCTCGCCGAGGCCGAGATAGGCGCGCTTGCCGGTCGACGGCGCGATCTGGCGCACATCGGTGAACGAGCGTGCCGAGACCGCCGTCGTCACTTCGCGGTCGCGGCCCAGCCAGGCGACGCCGCGCATGTCGAATTTGTCGGCACCCGGCTTCGCGATCCGCGCTTCATAGGCATCGACGCCGGCCTGATCGGTCACCAGCAGCGTCGGCGGCAGCTGCAGCAGCGGCCCGTCGGGCTCTACGATCAAATGCGTGACGCCCTTCAGGGCATCCGTCCCGAGCGGATCGAACATCGTGCGGTACAGTTGGCGTGCCCGCACCACATCAAAGGGCAGGGTGACGAGCTGGCCGTTGTCGACGGTGACAATGGTGTCGCGCAGCTTCGCGACCGTGTCGCCAAGCTGGTCGGCAGTGAGGTCGAGCTTGACCGCCTGCGCGCGGTCCGGCGTCGCGAAGACCGCGTAAATGTCCTCGCCGACCAGGCGCAGCTGGTAATAGGCCTCGCCCGGCCGCAGGATTTTCTGGAGGTCGGCGAGCGTCAGCGTCTGCGGCGACAGCACGCGGTAGCGCGGATATTTGCCAAGCCGCGACTGCAGCGCCGTCTGCTCGCGCTCCAGGGTCGCAAGCTTTTCGCGGGCAGCGGCAAGCTGGGCGGCAGCCTCGCTGCCTTCGGCCGGATTGCCGGCGGCCAGCTCCGCGACATCGCCGCTCTGGCGCACGACCTCGCGCGACTGGTTCACGGCCTCCCGGAACAGCATCGCCGCTTCATCGTCGCCTTGAGACAGCTCGCGCGCGAGCACGGCCTGGGTTTGTGCGACGCCGGGCCGCACGAAAACCTGGTTAGCGGCAAACATCGCACCCGCGGCCGAAGGATCGCTCGCCGAACGCGAAGCAAGCAGCGCGAAATAGGGCGCCAGCGCCTGCCGGACCGCCGCCGCGGCACCGGGCACGCGCTCGCTTTCCGCCACGACTTCCTGATAGAGCTTGATGGCTTCGTCGGCCCGGTTCTGGCGCGCGTAGAAGGCGGCGAGCCGGCTCTTCGCCTGCAGCAGCGCCGCCGATTGCGGGTAGTTGGTTGCGAGCAGCGCGATCGCGTTCTTCAGGGCAGCTTCGGCCGCGCCCGGATTGCCGGTCATTTCGCGGACCAGCCCCGCTTCGGCCATCGCATCGGCGCGCATGAATGCGGTCGAGATCACCCGGCCCTGGCGGACGCTGGCGAAGTCGCGGTCGGCGCGTTCGAGCAGTTGCAGTGCCTCCGGATAGCGCCGCTGCATGCGCAGCGCGACGCCGCGCAGCTGTTCGGCCTGCGCGTCGAGGATCTGCGCGCGCTCATAAGGCGTCAGCCGCGTGTCAAGCCCGCCGGTGCGGTTCAGCGCCGCGTTTGTGCGGTTGATCTCCTGCGCCAGCTGAGGCGTGATCTCGGCCCCGCTGATCGCTTCCTGCGCATAGCGGTCGACCGCGGCGACCTTGCGGTCGAGTTCCTCCAGCGCATCGGCTGGCTTGCGCTGGTTCATCTGATGGATCGCACGGTAATTGCGAAGCAGGCGTCCGGCGATCGGGTCGTCGGCGGCGCCGCGCTGTTCGGCCTCGGCAAACGCCGCATCGGCGGCGGGCATGTTGCCGAGGTTCGATTGCTGCAGCCCCTGGTTGACCAGATATTCGGCGGCACGGCTGGCATCGCCGCTGCCGGCGGCGCGCTCGTAGAGGGTCTGGAAGAACTCCGCCGCTTCGGCATAGCTGCCGGAGTTGTTGCGGGCATAGGCTTCGGTCAGCGCGCCCTCGGGGTCGAGCGCGCCCGCCTGGACTCGCGCAAACGCGGCCGGATCGCCGGCGGCAGTGACCGCGACCTGCACCTCGCCGTCGACCGGCCGGTCTGTGACGATGCTGGCAAGCCCCAGCTTGAGCGCGGAATCATAGCCGGTCAGCCCCTGCGATGCGTAGAGCGTGCCGTCGCGTTCGACGCTGTAAGTGCGGTAGTTGAGCTTGTCCGCACCTTCGCAATCCTGCGCCGAAACGCCGGCCAGGCCCGGCACCTCCGCGGCTTTCGGCACCTCGCAGTGCCGGTCCGCCTCGGCGAGCCGGGCCTGGTCGCCCCCCTTCAACGCGTAGAGATTGCCGACCGGCGCCGCGGCGTCGCGGCAGACGATCGCATAGCCGCGATCGAACATGCCCTGGAGCTTCGCGTCGAGCGGGCGGAGCTGCGCTGTGCAGCGCACGCCCGCATTGCCGATCCGGAAGCTTTCCTGGATGCTCAGAGGATCGCTGGGCGCAGCATAAGCCGGCTGGGCAAGTGCCGCGCTGGCGGCCGCGGCGAAAAGACAGGACCTGATCACTTGTCGTCTCCCTGACGCGGCGGGGACATCGGTTCGTCCTCGCGCCGGTCGTTCTGCTGGTCCGGAGCGTCCCACAGGCTTGGATTGCCGCCGCCCGAAACCGGGTCCGAGATCACCGGATCGGTGCGGAGCTGGCCGGTGTCGATCGTGGTGATGAGCGTGACGGTCGGCAGCGCGGCGACGCTTTCGGGATCGGTCGCGCTGTCGAGGCTGCCCTGGATCGCATCCACCACGCTGGTCGAGATCGGCGCGATGACGGCCGGCGGCGGCGTTTCAGGCGGTGGCGGCGGCGGCGGCGGGGCTGCCGCACAGCCGGACCCGCCGACGACGCAATTGTTCACGACCGACGCGGACGACACGCCGCCGCTGCCCTCTCCGTTGCTGAAGGTGATCGCGCTCAATGTGTCCTGGTTGATCTTGAAGGCGCCGCTGCTGTCGGCGACGCGCCCGAACGCCACCAGGTCGAGCGGCGCATTGCCCGGCGCATTGCTGATCACCTGCATGCCGCCGGAACCCGCCGAGAAACCGGCGGCCTGCTCCGCCGATCCGCTGTTCTGGATCGCGATGAGCCTTGTCGCGGTAAGCTCCAGCCGGTTCGCCTGGATATTGCCGGCAAGGTTGGGCGATCCGCTGGGCGGCGTCGCCAGCGCCTGGTTCCGGCCGGAGAAATTCGGGTTTTCGCCGAGCTGGTCCAGCAGGCTGCCGGTGGCGACCTCGATGCTGTCGCCGACGAGCGCGAGCGTGCCGCCCAGCGAACCCGAGCCCGACCCGGTCAGCGCGACCATGCCGCCGCCGTCGGTCGCGACCGTGATACGGCCGCCCGAGCGGAGCGTGACGCGGTCGCCGCTGCCGGCATTGGCGAGCGTGAACGCACCCGTCACGCGGATATCGCCATTGGCGTCGATCGTCAGTTGGCCGGCCTCGCCGAGATTGGCGTTGCTGGCGGCGGAGCCGTTCAGCGCCACCGAACCGATCGTGACCGACCCGGACGTGCCGATGTCGATCCGCTGCGCCCGGAGTCCCTGCGCCTCGGCTGCGCTGATGCTGTAGCCGCCATCCGCGGCCGGTCCGCCGAACGTGAGCAGGCCGGTGTTGGTCGATTGGAGCGAGAGGCGGCCCGTGCCCAACGTGCCGAGCCGTCCCGATGGCGCAAGCTCCAGATCGTTCGAGGTCACCGTGATCTCGGTGCCGCCGACCGGCCCGGCGAAGCTGGCGAGATTGCCGGCGGTCACATTCACCGCGCCACCTGCCTCGATCCCACCGACTGCGACGTCCCCGTCCGCGGTCAAGCTGACGGTGGTCGCCTGCACATTTCCGACCGAGAGCGAGCCGCCACTGGTCAGGCTGAGCGCCTGGTCGGTAGTCAGATCACCGAGCGAAAGAGAGGCGCCGCTGTCCAGCAGCAGCCGGTTGGCGGCGCTGATCGACTGGGTGTTGAACCCATTGCTTGCAGCCGCAGCAAAGCCTCCGGTCGAAACCGGCCCGGTCAGCGTCAGGGATCCGTCAAGCCGGACCGGAGTCGCCTGGCCCAGCGTCGCCGGATCGAAGAACGCGAAGTCATCGAGCGTTCCAAAGCCTTCGAAGACGGGATCGGTCTGAAGCACGCTGATGTTGGACAGGAAGACATTATTGTCCGGCCCGGTCCCGCCGGCGATGCCGCCCGCGCTTATGTTGTTGCGGGCAAGGATCAGCACGCTGTCGCCGACCGTGATCGCCCCGGCGGTCACGCTGGAGCCCCGCGATGCCAGACCCACAGAAGTCGGCGTGGCGATTGCGCCGACGTTCACCGCGCCGTCGGTGGCGACGCCGATCAGGTAATCGTCGCCGACATCGATGCCGGCGTAGAAATCGCCGGTCTGCAGGCTGCCTGTGCTGACGTCGCCGAGCCCGTCGATCGTTATCGATTCCGCCTTGATCGAGCCCGTGCGGACCCCGCCGAACGGCGCGACGGCGCCTTCGCCGGTAAAAATATCGACGACGGGCGCCTGAATGTCGCCGACGTCGATCCCGCCGGAAGCGGTAATCTCGACTTCGCCGAACACCAGCTCCTGATCGCCAAGCCCACCGGTCACGTCGCCAAGCGCGACGTTGCCGTTTGCAAAGGCCGAAAGGCCGTCCGCCGACCGGATATCCCCTGCCGAAATGTTCCCTTCGGCTGAGCTCAGGAAGATGTTGCCATAGCCGCTTTCGGTGCTGAGGTTGCCCGCAGATACGCCGGTCTGGCCGCTGAGGCTGAGGCCTTCGGTCGCGGCAATGTTGCCCGCCGTCAGCGAACCGCCGGTAGTGGACAGGCTGACCGTTCCACCCGCCGTCACGTCTCCGACCTGCAGCTGGCCGCCGGCATCGACCTGGAAGAAGCTGTTGGTGGTGAAGTTCGACGTGGTCACGAAGTCGCCGCCGAACTGGCCGAAGAAGCCGCCGGGGAGATCGACCGTGCCGGGCGTGCCGCTGAGCGGCGGCAGCAGCGAACCGGTTGAGGTCAGCTCAAGGCTCGGCGTCGTGAGCAACCCGCCGTTGACCGCGCCGAAGCGAAGATCGCCCTGCGCAGAAACCCCGATCGACGTCGCCACATTCAGCGTGCCCGCGTCGATCAGCAGCCTCGATTCCAGCCCTGGCGTGGGGGCGGTGATCGAGAAGCTGACCAGGCTCAGACTGTTGAGCGTGACGTCCGCCTGCGTCACTTCGGCGAAGACCTGGCCGCCGGTGCTGGTGCCGGTCGTGCTGCCGGTGCCCCCGAGCGTGAAGGCCGAGGCCGAGAAGTCGGTGCCCTGATAGGCGCCGCGTTCGGTCCGCTGGAAGCGATTGGTCGCGAGCAGGCCGATGTTGCCGCCGGTGGCGTCGCCGCCGGCTCCCGTGGTTGCGCCATCGCCGCCATTGCCGCCCGCCGCATAGCCGATCAGGCTGACGGCCTGCGTCACGACAGGAGCACCGCGCGACAACAGCGTCGCCTGTCCGCCGATGCCATCGCCGCCTGCCCCGCCGTTGCCGCCATCGACGCCCGAACCGCCCTCGCCGCCGCCGCCCAGGACGGTGACCTGCACCGTGCCCATGGTCGCGCTGCCGTCATTGTTGGTCGTCGCGGGGCCGCTGGCCGTGCCGAAATTTGTAAACCCGCCGGTGCCGTCGCCGCCGCGTCCGCCATTGCCGCCGGTGCCGCCCGACAAAGGCGCGTCGCCGCCCTGGCCACCGTCGCCGCCGAAACCGGAAATGTCCATCGTCACGTCGCCGGTGACCAGCGTGCCGCTGCCGGCCTGTGCGATCAGGTTGGTCACGCCGCCAAGACCGGCCCCTCCGACGCCGCCAGTGCCGCCGCTTGCACCGGTGCCGCCGTCGCCGCCGGTGCCCGATGCATCCTGGAAGAACGTGCCGAGCGTGATGCTGCCGGGCTGACCGGTCGGAACCATGCCGCCGCCGCTCGAATCACCGCCGGAGCTTGCCGTTACGATCGAGCTGCCACCCGTCCCGACCCCGCCTGTGCCGCCTGATCCATTACCGCTGCCGAAAGCGCTGCCGCCGCTCCCCGAGGAATCGAGCGTCACGAAACCGGGCGAATCGATCGACGCTCCGAATACGGTGAGGCTGGTCAGCCCGCCCGTGCCTGCGCCGCCGCCGGCGTCGCCGCTGCCGCCCGAGCCGCTCGCATCCATGTCGAGGTCGCCGCCGATCGAGACGGCGCCGCCCGTTGCGACCAAATAGGCGCCCTTGTCGAAGGGGCCATTGTCCGGGTCGGCCGGCGTTCCGCCCAACCCGTCGCCGCCCCTGCCGCTGCTCGCAAAGCCGCCGCTGCCGGATGCATCGAGGTCGACATCCCCCGAAACCGTGACGTTGCTTGCCGCCGAGCCGCTGAACGTGCCCAGCCGCGCCTCGCCGCCGACGCCCGCGCTGCCATTGCCGGTGCCGAACGCTGAGCCGCCGCTGCCGTCGGCGAACAGCTCCAGGCCGCTTGCCAGCTTGATCGTGCCGCCGCCCGCGTTGACGCGCGCACTGCCGCCCTGGCCGAGCCCGCCGTTGCCGGTGCCGGATGCCGAGCCGCCGCTGCCGCTTGCATCCAGCTCGACAAAGGTCGCCGCGGAGTCGACCGTGCTGTTCGCATTGGCGAAGATCGCGGCGGTGCCGGCGGTGCCCTTGCCGCCGGCACCGGCGCCGGTTGCGCCGCTGTTGGTCGAGCCGCCACTGCCGTTGGCGGACAGGACCAGCGATCCGCCGAGAATCCTCAGCGTGCCGCCTGTGTCCGCGCCAAGCGATGAGGTTGCGCCGGTGCCATCGCCGCCATTGCTGCCATTGGCCGTTCCGAAACCGCCGGTGCCATTGCTGTTGGTGGAGACGGAGCCGAGCTGGATCGTGCCGGTCGCCGCGAACACGAAGGTGTCGCCGGCGGTGGCTGCTCCGCCCGCTCCTCCCGACGTGCCGGACCCGCTGCTGCCGCCTAAGGCGTTCGCATTCATGTTGACCGCGTCGAGCGTGATCTGCCCGGAACCGCCGGTGCTGATGCCGGACGCCGATGCCGTCGCCGAACCACCGGCCCCCGCAAGCCCGCCGCCTTCGAACGCGTCGCCGCCGCTCCCGCCGAATGCCGACGAATCGAGCGTCGCCGACGTAGCGGTGATGGTGCCACCCCCATTCACGAAGATCGATACGCCGTCGCCAGCGACCGCGTTACCGCCGGCGCCTCCGGCCGTTCCCGCATCCGGCCCGATGCCGCCGTTCCCGCCGAAGGACGACGTGGAGAAATCGAGCGACTGGGCAGTGATCGTCCCGCCGGTCGCGGAAAATTGGACATTACCGGCCGTCGCGTTGCCGCCGGCCGAGCCGCCGGACCCGACTCCCCCTTCTCCGGAGGCAGTGATGATCGTCTGGCCGGTCGCGGTGTAGCTGCCGTTGCTGCCGATCAGCACCTGAGCAAGGCCGCCGCTGCCGGCGCCCCCTGCCCCGGTCGCGTTCGACGCGTCGCCGCCGTCGCCGCCCGCTTCCATGACCAGGCTCGCCACCTCGATCGATGCCGCAGCGCTGGTATCCTGCGTCTGCACCAGCGCATGGCCGCCCGTGCCGGTGCCGCCGGCGCCGTCGGAGAAGGAGCCGCCGATGCCCGCCGCGTTCAGGTTGATCGTCGCGGCTTTGATCGAGCCGCCGTCCGGCCCCGTTACCGCGAGAGCGCTCCCGCCCTGACCGGACGCGCCGTTCGTGCCGGAGCCGATCGCGTTGATCGAGAGCAGGTTGGCGAACTCGAGCGAGCCGCCGGCATTGGCGAACACATTGGCCTGGCCGCCGGTTCCCGTCAGCGACGTGCCCGAGGTGCTCGCGCTGGTATCGATCGTCGTGTTGGCATTGGCTGTAATCGCGCCGCCGATTACGGTGATGTCGGCATTGCCTCCGAAGGTCGAAACCGCATCGGGCGAGCTGCCGATCGCGCTGACCGTGAGATCGCCGTTGACCGTGATGGTGCCGTTCGTGCTGCGGAGCGCCGCCGTGCCGCCCCTGCTTGGGTCGACGGCACTCGTAAAGAAGCGTCCGGACAGGGCATCGGCGCGCAAGGCAAGGTCAGCGAACGTCATGGTGCTACCGGCCAGCGCATCGATCTGGGCGGTTCCGGGCACGGCGCCGAAGGAGTTCAGGATCACGCTCTTGTCCGCCGTGAACACGCCATCGGTGTTGGCGACAAGATGCGCCTGGTTGGCGCCGTAGAAATAGGCATCTCCCGCAAGCGTGAGCCCCTGCGAGGCGCCGGTGTTGATCAGCATGTCCTGGCTCGCCTGGGCGGCGATCGGGGATGTGAAGCTGCCGGAATCGATCTGGATGCTGGCGCCGGGCGTGCTCGCAGGCAGGTCCTGGATGCGGTTGACGATGGTCTCGCCGGTATCGACCGAGAGGTTGCCGCCGGCCTGGAGGTAGACCGCGCCATTCTCGACCGTCGCGCCGCCGGCGACGTCGAAGCCGAGCTGCCCGTTCGGGGCGATCAGCATCGTGATCGCGGTGTTCTTCGGCACCGCGACCATGAAGATGCCTTGCAGGTCGCCGCTGCCGGTGCTCGCCGGGCCGGTCGTCGTGCCGTTGTGCACGAGCGGCGTGCCGCCGCCGTCCGATCCGATGCCCACGCTGATGTCGAACAGGCCCTGGTTGATCGAGAGCGTCGCCTGCTCGGCCGCGACATAGGCGGCGGAGCCGTTCACCCGCACCGCGCCGTTCTGGTTCACGACCGGCGCGACCAGCGCGATGTAGCTGCCCTCGGGCGATGCGGTGACCTGCGCGCCCGGTTGGATCGTCACCGCCGCATTGCTTGCGCTCGACAGGCTGAAGCTGGTCGTCGAGCCGATCGTGCCGGTGCCCTGGGTCGGATCGCCCGTCGACAGCAGCAGGCTGCCGACGTCGAACACCGCTCCGCTGCCCGCAATGATGCCGCCGGGCGAGTAGAACCAGACCGCGCCGCCGGGGGTCGAGTTGATCAGGCTGCGCACCGTGCCGTTGAACTGGATCGCGCGGGAAGGATCGGTCGGAACGATGCGGTTCAGCACCGTGAAATCGCCGGTGCCCTGATAGACCGCCGTGGTGCCGGCATTCTGGAAATTGATGACGCCGGTGCCGGTCTGGTCGCTCGGCGTGAAGTCCAGCACCGCCGTCGGCGACTGGACGTTGTAGACTTCGACGCCCGGAGTCTGGTTGCGGTTGAACGTGACCGAGCCCGACGCGACCGTCGGATCGGGCGCGTTGTAAGATGGCGACGCTTGCGCATGGGCCGGGCTCGCCGCCAGCGCGGTGGCGAGCGCCAGTGCCGAGGTGCCGGTCGCTGCGCGGCGGAAGAAGCGGCTCTTGTCGGTCGTACGCATGACAAGGTTCCTCAAGGAAGCAGCTTGGTGGTCAGTGAGACGAGGAAGCGGACGTCGCCGCGCCGGGCCTGCAGCCCCGCGGTCTTGGTCGGCACCGCCAGCGTCATGTCGAGCCGGGCGCGGTTGAACAGGCTGGAGCGGATGCCCCCGCCGACCGAAACCAGGCTGTTCCGCCCGTCCGGCGCGTTCCTGGTCCAGACCCAGGCGGAATCGACGAACACGAACGGCTGCAGCGCGATCTCGCGGCCAGGGAACGGCGCCCATTGGTTGACCTTCAGCTCGGCCGCGAAGCCCAGGCCGCTGTCGCCGATGATCGTGCCCGGATCGTAACCGCGGCCGACCGTGTAATTGCCGCCCGAGATCTGCTCGAAGCTCAGCAGCGGATCGAACGCGATCTGCGCGCGCGGCGTCAACGAGAAGCTGAGGTTCGGGACCAGCTGCACCTCGCCGGTCGCGGTTGCGCGGATCAGCGTTCCCTCGGCATCGCCATTGGCACGGCTCTGCGGCGTGCGGCCGGCGACGATGCCGCGGTCGGATGCATTGAAGATGTCCAGTCCGTGGCGCAGCTCAACGCTGCCGGTCAGCCGCCAGCCCGGCACGGCGCCGATCGTCGGGTCGGTCGCATCGGCGTCGAGGCGCAGATAGAGCACGCGCAGCCGGTCGCGGTTCAGCGGCACGCCTGCGAAGCGGACATTCTGGTTGACGAAATCGATGCCGACCGCGCCGCGCAGGTTGGCGGCCTGGGTGCGGACGAACGGATAGCTCGCCTCGGCATTGGCGAACAGCGTGTGGGCGACGATGTTCGGCTTTGCGCCACCCGGCACCAGCGGGTCGATATCGGGCCGCGTCCACGCATAGTTGAACCGACCGCCCAGCGTCAGCCCTTCGCCGCCCAGGCGGAAGTCATGGGCAAGCTGAAGGATCTGCTGCTCGTCGAAATCGGCGGTCGAGTAGAAGGCGATGCTGGTGCGGTCGCCCAGGCCGGTCAGGCCGAAGAACTGCGCGCGCAGCTGCCCGCCCCAGGGCCCGGTATCGTGCGCGGCGAGGTTCTGGACGTTGAAGTCGATCAGGTAAGGCGTGCGCACCACCGTCACGTCGCCGACCAGCTCGCCCGGGCCGGTCCCCGCCGGCCGCAGCGTCAGCCGCACCTCGTAGCCCGGCAGATCGCGCACCAGCAGCAGGTAGCGCTCGGCCTCGTTGCGGTTGAACACGTCCTGCTTCGTCAGCGGCTCCAGATACGAGCCGATCAGCCGCTCCGCGCCGCCCGCCTCGCCCCGCACGCGCACGGCCACGAGCCGCGCATACAGCACTTCGAAACGGACCTCGCCGCCTTCGATCTTCTGCGTCGGCACCTGGACGGCGGCGAGATAGCCCTTGTCGCGCAGCACGGTCGCGGCAGCGTCGCGTATGTCGCAGACCACGCTGATCGGCCGCTCCTGCCCCAGATAGGCGCGGTAGGCCGGCTCCAGCTCTTGCGGAGAGACGCCCTTCAGGTTGTTGAACACCGCCGAGGTGACGGTGACCTTCACGTCCTTGTAGGCGGGATCGTCGAGCGGGCACGGCGCGCGCTCGATGCCGCCTTCCACCTTCACCCGCGCGGCGGGAGGCGCGCTCGGCGCAGGCGGCGTGACTTCCTCGCGCGTGGGCGGCGCGACAGGCGGAACCGGCGCCGTCTGCGCGAAGACCGACGTCGCCGCGAATAGAGATAGTCCGATGCTTCCCGCACGCGCGGGCCTGAGCAAGGCGCCCACCGAGTTCCCCCTGATTGTTCTCGGTCCCGGGGCGCCCGTCCCGGAATCAGCGGCGCCTGTTGACGCTCAACGCGTATTTCAACCGATCGCGCTGGTTACGCAATCCCAAACTTACCGGACGTTTTTGACTTATCTCAGTTTTCCGCAACAAAGCGGAGAGATCATGCGCCTGCGGCAGGGGGTGGTGGACGCACTAGGGCTCGAACCTAGGACCCGCTGATTAAGAGTCAGCTGCTCTACCAACTGAGCTATGCGTCCACGAGAGCGGGCCAGATGGTGGATCGCATCCGCCCCGTCAAGAGGCGCGCCCGCTAGCATCCGGTTTCGGCACTTGCAAGGGGCAAGGCGGCCCCGCATCATGCGCCGGGATCGATGGAGGGTGCGATGCTGGGCGGGATGCAGGACCACAAGCTGAGAGTGACGCATCTGATCGACCATGCCGAGCGGGAACATGGCGGCCGGGAGATCGTCACCCATTGGGCGGACGGCCAGGAGACGCGCACGGACTGGGCCGGCATCGCCCGCGAGGCGCGGCGGCTGGCGCAGGCGCTGGAAGGGCTTGGCCTGAGGCCGGGCGACCGTGTCGCGACGCTGGCGATGAACCATGCCCGGCACCTGACCGCCTGGTACGGCGCGATCGGCATGGGCGGCGTGATCCACACGATCAACCCGCGCCTGTTCGACGAGCAGATCGTCTATATCGCCAACCATGCCGAAGACCGGGTGCTGTTCTACGACAAGGCGTTCGCGCCGCTGGTCGAGCGGCTGCGCCCGCAATTCGCGTCGATCGAGCATTTCATTGCCTTCGACAGCCCCGAATGGGATGCGCTGCTCGCCCCTTATGACGGCGATTACGCGTGGCATGACGGCGACGAGCGCGATCCATGCATGCTCTGCTATACCAGCGGCACGACCGGCAATCCGAAAGGCGTGCTGTACGAGCACCGGTCGACGATGCTGCACGCGATGGCGGAGGTGGCGCCGTCGGTGTTCAACCTCTCCTGCCAGGCCGTCGCGCTGCCGGTTGTGCCGATGTTCCACGCCGCGGCCTGGGGCCTGCCCTTTGCCGGGCCGCTCGCGGGAGCCAAGTTCGTCTTCTCCGCCGTCAACGACGCGAAGGTGCTCTGCCGCCTGATGAACGAGGAGAAAGTGACGCACTCCGCCGGCGTGCCGACCGTCTGGCTCGCGATGTTCCAGCACATGGACGAGACCGGGCAGAAGCCGGACCATCTGAAGCTGGTGACGATCGGCGGATCGGCGGCGCCGCGCGCGATGGTCGAGCGGCTGATGCGGATGGGCATCCGCGTCGGCCATGCCTGGGGCATGACCGAAACCTCGCCGATCGGCACGATGGGCGCGCCCCCGCACGATTGGGACGAGCTGAGTTTCGACGAGCAGGTGGATGTGGTCTGCAAGCAGGGTCGCGTGCCGTTCGGCGTCGAGCTGCGCGTGGTCGACGACGAGGGCCGCGAACAGCCCCGCGACGGCCAGAGCTCCGGCCGGCTGCAGGTGCGCGGGCCCTGGGTGATCAAGCGCTATTTCAAGGCAGAGCAGGATGCCGCCGAGGCCGACCAATGGTTCGACACCGGCGACGTGGCCGTGCTCCACCCGGACGGCACGATGCAGATCACCGACCGGTCCAAGGACGTGATCAAGTCGGGCGGCGAATGGATCAGCTCGGTGGAGCTGGAGAACGCCGCGGTCGGCTGCCCCGGCGTCGCAGAGGCCGCCGCGATCGGCGTCTATCACCCGAAATGGGACGAACGCCCGCTGCTGCTGGTCGTGAAGAAGCCGGACGCCGAGGTGGGCGCGGCCGACGTGATCGCGCATCTGGCGGACAGGGTCGCCAAATGGTGGCTGCCCGACGAAGTGCTGTTCGTCGACTCCCTGCCCCACACCGCGACGGGCAAGCTGCTGAAAACGGCGCTGAGGGACCAGTATCGGGATTACCGGCTGAAAACCGCCGCATAGGGCGCGATCCGGACGACATGGACAATGTGGATGACATTGATGACATTCACATGGATTCCCGAAAATCTCCGGCTTCGCCCGAGGGGTCGCGTCGTGAAGGTCTGCACGAGGTGAAAGAGCCGCAGCCGGGCGCGCGGCCCGGCGTGCGAGAAGCGTATCGCAGTGGCGGCGGTGTAGGACAGGATTTTGTTGCGAGGCGGTCCGTCGCGCCGCTTGCCACCAGCTAACCCGCCGCCAGGAGAGACAGCCCCGATCACTTTCCCCGTCGCCCCGGGCTTGACCCGGGTCTGTCCCTGGCGGGACGAACGGAGCGGCAGGACGGCCGGAGCATCACGGCCAACTGCGGCCCAGACGCGGCCTGCACAACCAGCCTCTCTGCTTATCGCCGGAGAGGCAGAATAAGCGGGACCCCGGCTCAAGGCCGGGGTGACGAGAGCCAAGTCCGGCTGACGGCTGGAATGGGTGGTTCGCGGACCAATCACCTCTCCCACAGGGAGAGGTCGAGTCAGCGCTTGCGCTGACCGGGCGAGGGGTTGGACCTCTCCACGAAGTCCTGGTCCCCTCACCCCGCTCGCGGCGGAGCCGCGAGTCGCCCTCTCCCTACGAGAGAGGGGCCGCTTAGGGTCGCTTCCGGACGTCTGCTGCGATCCGCGTCCGAATGTCCGGAAAGGGTGGGTTTCGGACATGACCCTCTCCATAGGGAGAGGGCGACTCGGCGTAGCCGAGCGGGGTGAGGGGATCGGCAGTTAAACGTCTTGCTCCCGAACCCCTCACCCGGTCGGGCTCATGCCCGACTCGACCTCTCCCTATGGGAGAGGTGGACTGAACGTCCGCAATGGGTCGATAGCGGCCGTTCGTGCCTTTCTCACAATAACCGCATCTGCGCGCCTTCCGGCGGGCGGAACAGGTCGGTCCTGAGCTGGAAGCGTTCGTTGTTCAGGCCGAGCTTCCGGCACGCCTTGTGGAAGCGGGTGCGGAGGAGGTCGGCCCAGGGGCCCTGGCCTTGCATGCGGGTGTAGAATGAGGGGTCGTTGTCGCGGCCGCCGCGGATCGAGTGGATGATCGACATGACCTTGGCCGCGCGGTCGGGGAAATGCTCGTCGAGCCAGGCGCGGAACAGGGGCGCGACTTCCCATGGCAGGCGGACCGGCAGGAAGAAGGCGGCGCGGGCGCCGGCCTCTGCGGCGCGCTCCAGGATGTGCTCCATTTCGTGATCGGTGATGCCGGGCACCACCGGCGCCAGCGAGACGAAAGCGGGGATGCCGGCATCGGCGAGCTTTTTCAGCGCGGCGAGCCGCTTTTCCGGGTGCGGGGCGCGCGGCTCCAGCGTTCGCGCGATCTTCGGGTCGAGCGAGGTGATCGACAGCGCGACGCCGGTCAGGCCCTTCGCTGCCATCGGCGCCAGCAAGTCGATGTCGCGGGTGACGCGGTCGGACTTGGTGGTGATCGAGGCCGGGTGATCGCATTCGCTCAGCACTTCGAGCAGCGCCCGCGTGATCCGCCATTTGCCCTCGATCGGCTGATA
>NZ_DASTXI010000223.1:0-7541 GCF_035758555.1 Sphingomonas sp.
CCTCGCCTGGATCGGCGAGGAGCCGGCCCCGCGCAACGCTTGGCGCGTGCTGACCCGGCCCGGCCGCTTCGTCGTCCGCCTCGAATGCCTCGACCCGTTCGCGCCGGCAGAGATCGGCGACCGCAAGGCGGTTGCTGCGGAGGCGCGGCGCCGCATCCTCACCGCTTCCGCGCGGAGCGCTTCGGGCGTATAGGCGCGTCGGTGAATCGATCCCCCAAAACCTACCGCGTCAAATCCTTCGGCTGCCAGATGAACGTCTATGACGGCGAGCGCATGGCCGAGCTGCTCGACGCCCAGGGCCTGACGCCTGTTGACGGCGAAGACGCCGATCTGGTCGTGCTGAACACCTGCCACATCCGCGAAAAGGCGGCGGAGAAGGTCTATTCGGACATCGGCCGCCTGCGCCGCGACGACGGCAGCCGCCCGCTGGTCGCCGTCGCCGGCTGCGTCGCCCAGGCCGAAGGCGCCGAGATCCACCGCCGCACGAAGGACGTCGACATCGTCGTCGGCCCGCAGGCCTATCACCGGCTGCCGGAGCTGGTCGCGGACGCGGCGCAGGGCAAGCAGGTGGCCGATACCGACATGCCGGCAGACTCGAAGTTCGGCGCGCTGCCGAAGCGCGCGCGGCAGGTGCGGCCGAGCGCGTTCCTGACTGTCCAGGAGGGTTGCGACAAATTCTGCACTTATTGCGTCGTGCCCTACACCCGCGGCGCCGAGGTCTCGCGGCCGTGGAGCGCGATCGTCGACGAAGCCAAGGCACTGGTCGATAGCGGCGCGCGCGAGATCACGCTGCTGGGCCAGAACGTCAACGCCTGGAGCGACGGCGCGCGCGGGCTGCACGACCTGATCGGGGAACTGGCGAAGATGCCGGCGCTGGCGCGCATCCGCTACACGACGAGCCATCCCAACGACATGGCCGACGGCCTGATCGCCGCGCATCGCGACATCGAGAAGCTGATGCCGTCCCTGCACCTGCCGGTGCAGTCGGGCAGCGATCGCATCCTGAAGGCGATGAACCGCAGCCACACGTCGGACTCCTATCTGCGCATCCTCGACAAAGTGCGGGCAGCCCGGCCGGACATCGCGATTTCGGGCGACTATATCGTCGGATTCCCCGGCGAGACCGACTCCGATTTCGAGGCGACGCTGGAGATCGTCCGCCGCATCGGGCACTCGATGGCGTTCAGCTTCAAATACTCGCCCCGCCCCGGCACGCCCGCAGCGACGATGCCGGACCAGATCGCGCCGGAGGTGATGGACGAGCGGCTGCAACGGCTGCAGGCGTTGATCGTCGAGCAGCAGCTCGCGTTCAACCAGCGGACGGTCGGCACCCGTACATCGGTCCTGCTCGAACGGCCCGGCCGCCACCCCGGCCAGCTGATCGGCAAATCGCCCTGGCTGCAGTCGATTGTTGTGGATGAAGGCGCCGTCGGCGACCTTTTGGACGTGGACATTGTCGCGGCGGGACCGAATAGTCTGACGGGCATGATCCAGACTAAAAAGGCAGCATAGTGTGAGAGCACGACGTCGGCTCGGTTTCTCAGTCGCCGTATGTTGTTTGGTCGCGCCTGCCGCTTGGCTTATCCCGCCGCCCGGCTTCCCCGCTCAAGCTGAGCCACCCCCCGTTATTGCGGGGTCAGTCCCGAACACGAAGCCACCCTTCCAATGGACGGGCAAGTGGGCGGAACTCGAGAAGCCCTGCAGCAGCTCGTATTGGCGGCTGAGCGTCAGCAGAATCCAAACGCCAGACGGAAAGAGCTGCCAAATTCCTAGCGGCAATGGAGCCGTTGTCTACGAGATGAATCAGTTTTCGGTTACCGCAATCTGCGGAAACCCCGCTCTTGGGGTCCGATCGCTTCGAAGCTGGTCAATCTTCAGGGGCAAGACGGCTGACGAAATCCAAATCGTATCGACCAATCCGTTCGAAGGGCGAGCGCACAGGCTCAGAAGGTGTGCAAAGTGAAATGTGTGCCCGCAACAACCATGCTTCGGGGCTGTTGAAGCAAACATGACTATGGAGGTCTATGTCGCGTAAGCCCGTTCCCGCCCAACCGGGCGACCGCAGCCGGCTCGAGGTCGTGTTCGACCGGCCTCAGCTCCTCGGCCAGCTGTTCGGCCATTACGACCAGAACCTGGTCGCGATCGAAAACAGGCTTGGCGTCTATATCGCGGCGCGCGGCAACAAGCTGCAGATCGAAGGAGAGGCGGAGCAGGCGGCGCGCGCGCGCGACGTGCTGACCGGCCTCTACAACCGCATCGTCCAGGGCCAGGAGATCGACACCGGCACGGTCGACGCGGTGATCGCGATGTCGGCGGAGCCGACGCTGGACGGCATCATCCGCACCGACGTCAGCCAGCCGCCGCCGGTGATGATCCGGACGCGCAAGAAGACGATCGTCCCGCGCTCCGCCACGCAGATCCGCTACATGGAAGCGCTGGCCCGCGACGAGATCATCTTCGCGCTGGGGCCTGCCGGCACCGGCAAGACCTATGTCGCGGTGGCCCAAGCGGTGCAGCAGCTGATCGCGGGCTCTGTCGACCGGCTGATCCTGTCGCGCCCGGCGGTGGAGGCGGGCGAGAAACTGGGCTTCCTGCCCGGCGACATGCGCGAGAAGGTCGATCCGTATCTGCGCCCCCTGTACGACGCGCTCTACGACATGCTGCCGACCGAGCAGGTCGAGCGCCGCATGGCCTCGGGCGAGATCGAGATCGCGCCGATCGCCTTCATGCGCGGCCGCACGCTCGCCAACGCCTTCATCATCCTCGACGAGGCGCAGAACACCACGCCGATGCAGATGAAGATGTTCCTGACCCGCTTCGGCGAGAACAGCCGCATGGTCGTCTGCGGCGACCCGCGCCAGGTCGACCTGCCCGACATCGGCAAGTCCGGCCTCGCCGACGCCGTCCAGCGCCTGGAAGGCGTCCGCGGCATTTCGATGATCCGCTTCGGCTCGGCCGACGTCGTCCGCCACCCGCTCGTGGGCGCGATTGTCGACGCGTACGAGGGCGATGCAGGTTAGCCCGATCCAGTCGGAAGGCTTGATATCTGAATCGGATATCCTATCCTGAGACAGGATATCCTCTGAGGAGGCATATGGCTTCGCTTTATATCAAGGACCCGGACACTGCTGCCCTCGCGGAGCGGATCGCTCGCATACGTGGCGTAACAAAGACCAAGGCGGTTCGTGATGCTTTGGAAGCAGCACTGCAGGATGCTCGACCCAAGGAACGCAAACCAGAGCTGATGGATTGGATCGAACAGCGACGAGCCAAACACCCGCTGCAATTTACCGGTCGCAAGTCGGATAAGGCATTTTTCGACGCTTTGTGGGGCGACGCTTGACGCTGTTTGTCGACGCATCTGCGATGGTGGCCTACATCGCCGGTGAGCCCGAGCGCGCCTTGATAGCTGCGCAAATCGCGGCTGATCCCGATCCGCTCTGGTCAGCGATGACATGTTGGGAAGTCATTGCAGCACTCAAGAACAGCTACGGGTTGACGATGTCCGAAGCGCGCGAGGAGGCGGAACGCGCGGCTGCCATGATGGAGCTTCGTCTGGTGCGGATTGGCCGAGACGAACTCCGCCTGGCGCTGGATGCTTATGAGAAGTACGGAAAAGGACAGCACTCTGCCCGACTGAACTTCGGCGACTGCTTCGCCTATGCGTGTGCAAAGGCCAATAATGCGCGTTTGCTCAACAAGGGCGATGATTTCGCTAAGACGGACCTTGCATGATCGACGTCGCCGTTCAGGTGGAGACGCCCTGGCCTGAGGGCGATTGGGAAGCGCTTGGCATCCGCGCTGTGGAAGCTGCAATCGCCGCGACGCCGCATGCCGAGCTCGCCACCACGCCCGAGCTGGTCGAGATCTCGGTGCGGCTCACCTCCGACGGGGAAGTGCATGGGCTGAACCGGCAGTATCGCGGCAAGGACAAGCCGACCAACGTGCTGTCGTTTCCGATGGTCCAGCCCGATCTCATTGACACCGTGTCTCGGAACGGGGACGACGGCGAGCTGCTGCTGGGCGACATCGTGCTGGCGCACGGCGTCTGCGCGCGCGAGGCGGAAGAGAAAGGCGTGGCGCTGGAAGCGCACGCCACCCATCTGATTGTCCACGGGCTGCTGCATTTGCTAGGCTATGACCATCAGGGGTCGGCCGAGGCCGAACACATGGAGTCGCTGGAACGCGACGTCATGGCGCGGCTGTCGCTGCACGACCCTTATAACAGGGACGAACCGGAGTTCGATGCCAGACGATTCGAGTAGCTCGGACACGAGCGGACGACTTTGGCGTGGGTTGCGCGACATGCTCTTCGGAGCCGAGAGCGAGCCCACGCTACGCGACCAGCTTGAGGAAGTGATCGAGGAGCATGAGGGGGAACCGGCCGAAGCCGGCGACCTCACGCCGATCGAGCGGCAGATGGTCCGCAACCTGCTCCATTTCGGCGAGCGCACGGTCGGCGACGTGGCCGTGCCGCGCGCCGACATCATCGCGATTCCGGAATCGGCGAGCTTCGACCAGCTGGTCGCGCAGTTCGCCGAGGCCGGCCACAGCCGCCTGCCCGTCTATCGCGACAGCCTCGATGCGATCACCGGCATGATCCATATCAAGGATGCGTTCGAGTTCCTGGCCAACGGCACGCCGAAGCCCGACAGCATCGCCGGTCTGGTCCGCGAGCCCCGCTATGTGCCGACCTCGATGGGCGTGCTCGACCTGCTCGCCGAAATGCGCGCGACCCGCACCCATCTTGCGATCGTCGTCGACGAATATTCGGGCACCGAAGGGCTGGTCACGATCGAGGACCTGGTCGAGGAAATCGTCGGCGAGATCGAGGACGAGCATGACGAGGAGCCCGAAGCGACCTTGGTCGATCTGGGCGGCGGCATGTGGGACGCCGATGCCCGCGCCGAGCTTGAGGATGTCGCCGCGGCGGTCGATCCGCGGCTGGCCGACGTCGAAGAGGACGTCGAAACGCTGGGCGGCCTTGCTTTCGTGCTGGCCGGCCGCATCCCCGATCCCGGCGAGATCGTCGCGCACCCGAGCGGCTGGAAGATCGAAGTGACCGAGACCGACGCCCGCCACGTGACTCGCGTCCGGCTGCATGCGCCGGAGCCTGCGCTGGAGCGGGAATAGCGCCGGATTCCGCCATTTCTGCGGACAAGTCTGGGGATAAGAATTGCGCGCCATCAGTCCGTCGCAATTCCGACTCGGTTCACCCGATGGCGATTGTGCCGCTTGCGGAATTGATTCATGTCAGGAACGAGAATTGTCTCAAGCGGGGACGTTTCGAGGCCGAGCCACGAGCGGAGCCATCGAGCCTTTGAGGTCGCTAAATAGGAAGCGCTTACTTTGCTTCCGCTGTGCCGCCGGTTCTTTCACCCCCTGGCCGGCGGCACTTTTTTTGCCTGAACGGTCCGATTGCGCTTAGATGGCCGGGAACCCTCTCACCCCGGAGTGCCGATGCTCGGCCGAATTGCCCGTCCGCTGATTTTCCTGATCGTCGTCGTGCTGCTGATCCTCGGCGGCTTGTGGCTGATGACGCGCCAGCGCAATGCCTCGCTTCCGGTCGTGGCGGTCGAAGGCCAGCGGCTGACCATCGCCGCGCCCGATATCGAGCAGATCCCGACGATCGCGATCGCCACGCCGGTCGACTGGGGCAATGACCGCCCGGCGCCCGCCAAGGGGCTGAAGGTCCAGGCCTTCGCCGACGGGCTGGACCACCCGCGCTGGCTCTATACGCTGCCCAATGGCGACGTGCTGGTCGCCGAGGCGAACTCGCCGCCGCGCAAGGGCAAAAGCTTCACCGACCGGGTGATGGGCTGGCTGCTCGGCCGCGCCGGCGCCGGCGTTCCCTCCGCCGACCGCATCACGCTGCTGCGCGACGCGAACCGCGACGGCGTGGCGGAGGCCCGATCGGTGCTGATCTCCGGCCTCCATTCCCCGACCGGCATGGCGCTGGTCGGGGACACGCTCTACGTCGCCAATACCAACGCCGTGCTCGCCTTCCCCTACAAGCCGGGCGACACGAAGATCACCGCCAGGCCGGAAAAGATCGTCAACCTGCCCGGCGGCGGCAATCACTGGGCGCGCAACCTCCTCGCCAGCCCCGACGGACGGCTGCTGTATGTGACCGTCGGCTCGGCCAGCAACATCGGCGAGCGCGGGATGGACAAGGAAGAGCGCCGCGCCGCGATCTGGGAAGTCTATCCCGAGAACAAGACCTTCCGCATCTATGCGGCCGGCCTGCGCAACCCGAACGGCCTTGCCTGGGAACCGCACCGGCACGACCTGTGGACGGTCGTCAACGAGCGGGACATGCTGGGCGGCGACAGCCCGCCCGATTACCTGACCTTCGTCGATTTCGGCGGCTTCTATGGTTGGCCGTATAGCTATTGGGGCGGCTATGTGGACCGGCGCGTGGACTCGCGGCCCGACCTGCTCGAATATACCCGCCGCCCCGATTACGCGCTCGGTCCCCACACCGCGCCGCTTGGCCTGGTCTTCGCCGAGGGTGCAAAGCTTGGATCCCAATTCGCGAACGGCGCCTTCGTCGCGCTGCACGGATCGTGGAACCGCAAGCCCTTGTCCGGCTACAAGGTCATCTACGTGCCGTTCGGCGACAACGGCATGCCGGTGAAAGGCGCCAAGCCCGTCGACGTGCTGGCCGGCTTCCTGGACGGCGACCAGCATACTCGCGGGCGCCCGGCCGGCTTGGCGCTCGACAAGACCGGCGCGCTGCTCGTCGCGGACGATGTCGGCAACCGCATCTGGCGGGTCAGCGCGGCCGAGTAAGCCGAACCGGACGATGTGGACGATCTGAACAAGATTGATGACATTCACATGGATTTCGGAACATTTTCCCTTCTCCGGCGGGAAAAAAGCGCGGGTATCGAATCAACGCTGAGAAGGAGCCGGCGCAAGCCTGGCACAGCGGCGGGGATGTAGGACAGGGTTTTGATGCGGGCAGGAATGCCCCGTTTGTCGTCATCCCGGCCTTGAGCCGGGGTGGCGGAGGATGGAGAGCAGGCCCGCAGGGATGCCGCCCTTGCCGCCGCGCGGTGCGCCAGGCAGATATCGACCCGTTGCAGACCTTAGCTCGACTGCCGTAGCTACTGAAAATGGCCGACGCCAACCGACCTCCGCCAAGCGCGCGCGTGGGCGCTCGGGTTCGCATCAAACCTGCGCATCAGCAAGAGGTCGAGGCGCTATTTGCCGAGGCCGGAGTGCAGCCGCTCTATAAGGAAATGCGGGCAGATGGGAACGTGTCCTACTGGTTTGGCAAAGACCAAACAGACGAACTGCGGTCCACGGGCGTAGTCGAGCGCATTCCACTCGAATTCTGGGCGCACTATGCAGTCGTCGGCTGTCCCACGACGCACTGATGCGCTCATGACAGCTTTCCATCTGTGGACGCCCCTTCAGGTGCAAGCGATTTGTGAGGGTGGTGCGTAGTCGGGTGCTGCCATCTGTCCGGCCTCTGATGCAGCACATGGCTGCGGGCCCGTATGGGAGTTCGCGGACCGGGGCCACATCACCCATAG
>NZ_DASTXI010000251.1:0-2621 GCF_035758555.1 Sphingomonas sp.
CGATGCTGCATATGAGTACACACCCTAAGCGGCGAGCACGTCCGCACCGACGGCATACAGGCCGTCCGCTCCGCCTTGCGCCGAGGCTTGCAGCCCCGCTGCCTCGGGCACGATCCGATCGAGGAAGAACTGCGCGACCGCACGCTTCATCGCCTCGAACGGCGTGCCGGCCGAAGCCGCCCGCGCCTGCCGCGCCATCAACCAGCCGGCAACCGCGACCGACAGCATCGTCAGCAGCGGATAGCTGCCGGCGAGCCGGTCCTCGGGGGTTGCCTCGTTACCGAGCATCCAGCGCGCGACCGCCTCGATGCGGTCGACCAGGTCCATCAACGCCGCCTCGTCGCCGGCCTCGGCACGGATGTCCGTCAGCAACGCGTTTAGCACCTCGCCGCCCTGCATCGGCAGCTTGCGGTTGACTAGGTCGGCCGCCTGAATGCCGTTCGTGCCTTCGTAGATCGGCGCAATCCGGATGTCGCGATAGTGCTGCGCGGCCCCGGTCTCCTCGACGAAGCCCATGCCGCCATGCACCTGCACGCCCAGCGACGCGACTTCGCAGCCGACATCCGTGCCCCAAGCCTTGGCGAGCGGCGTCAGCAGGTCCAGCCGCGCCTTGGCCGCTTCGTCGCCTGCATGCGCGCGGTCCGCCTCGCCAGCGGCATAATAGATCAGCGCTCGCGCGCCCTGGGTCAGCGCGCGCATCCGCATCAGCATCCGGCGAACGTCCGGATGCTCGACGATCGGCTTGCCCAGTTGCACCCGCTCCTGCGCATAGGCGAGCGCCGCCTGGCTCGCACGCTCGGCGATCTGGACGCCCTGCAGACCGACGTTCAGGCGCGCATTGTTCATCATCGTGAACATCGCGCGCATGCCGCCCATTTCTTCGCCGATCAGCCAGCCGTGGCAGTCGTCATGGTCGCCGAACGACAGCGTGCAGGTCGGCGAGGCGTGGATACCGAGCTTGTGCTCGATCGAGACGCAGCGGACATCGTTGAATTCACCGGGCGTGCCGTCCGGGTTCAGCCGGAATTTGGGAACCAGGAACAGCGAGATACCCTTGGTTCCCGCCGGAGCACCGGGCGTACGGGCAAGGACCAGATGCACGATATTGTCGGTCAAGTCGTGCTCGCCGAAGGTGATGAAGATCTTGGTGCCCTTGATCCGCCAGCTCCCATCCGCCGCCGGCGTGGCGGTGGTGCGGAGCGCGCCGACGTCGGAGCCTGCCTGCGGCTCGGTCAGGTTCATCGTGCCGTTCCATTCGCCGGTCACGAGTTTCGGCAAATAGGCGCCCTGCAGCTCGGCCGAGCCGTGCGACACCAGCGCCTCGATCGCGCCGGGAGTCAGCATGTTGATCAGCGAAAAGCCCATGTTCGCGGTGCCGAGATCCTCCATCACCACCGTTGCGAGCGCAAAGGGCAGCCCCTGTCCGCCGAACGCCTCGGGCGCGCTGATGCTGCCCCAGCCGCTTTCGACAAAGGCGCGATAGGCCGCGCGAAAACCCTCCGGCATCGCAACCTTGCCGTCCTGCCAGCGCGCGCCGATCTCGTCGCCGATGCGGTTCAGGGGCGCATATTCGCCCGCCGCAAAGGCGCCCGCGCCCTCGACGATCGCGTCGACCAGATCGGAATCCTCGACGAGTTCGCCGATACGGACGACATGATCGAGCACGAAGCGTTGCTCGGTGGCGGGGGCGGTGTAGGTCATGGGGCTCCTTGAGAAACGGCGCCCGGCGCTATAGCGCGGGCCGGTGGACGCCTCAAACACCCGCGTGCTGCCGGTTTCGGATGCGGCAATCGACGAGGCGGCTCGCCTGATCCTCGCCGGCCAGCCGGTCGCGGTGCCGACCGAAACCGTCTACGGCCTCGCAGCCGATGCGACCGATGCCGAAGCCGTCGCCCGGATCTACGCGGCCAAGGGACGGCCCAGCTTCAACCCGCTGATCGTCCATGTGCCGGACTTGGCGAGCGCCGAGACGCTGGCCGAATTCCCGGCGCAGGCGCGGGAGCTGGCGGCGCGGCATTGGCCGGGCCCGCTGACTCTGGTGCTGCGAAAGCGCGGGGACGCGCGCCTGGCCTCGATCGTGACGGCTGGGCTCGAGACCGTCGCGATCCGCGTGCCCCGCCACCCCGCAATGCAGGCGTTGCTCAGCGCGAGCGGGCGGCCGCTCGCAGCACCGTCGGCCAACGCCAGCGGGTCGATCAGCCCCACCCGTGCCGGACACGTGCTGAAAAGCCTTGAGGGCCGCATTCCGCTGATCCTCGATGCCGGCGCCACACAGGTCGGGCTCGAATCCACGATCGTCGCGGCTTATGGCGACCAGCTTCGCCTGCTCCGGCCGGGCCCTATCGACTTGGGCCTGGGGTTCGAGCCCGGCGGCAAGATCCAGTCGCCGGGAATGCTCGCGCGCCACTATGCCCCGGCCAAGCCGCTGCGCCTCGATGCAACCGAAGCGCGCCCCGGCGAATATCTGATCGGCTTCGGGCCAGTGACCGGCCACGCCTCCCTCAGCTGCTCCGGCGATATGATCGAGGCTGCGGCGCGTTTGTTCGACTTGCTCCATCAGGCCGACGCAGCCGACGCGGAGACGATTGCCGTGGCATCGATACCGGCCGAAGGCGTGGGGC
>NZ_DASTXI010000027.1:0-22528 GCF_035758555.1 Sphingomonas sp.
TGTCGTGGAAACGGTCGATATCCTGCGCCGTCCAGAAATCGCGTTCGAACGCATCCGATTGCGCGACCTGGCGCTTCAGGCGGAATCCGAAGCCGATGATGATCGCCCAGGTCCAGATGCTGGCAAGCAGCAGGCCCAGCATCACTGCCTTCACCACCCAGTCGGCCTGGAGGAACAGCGCGACCGGCGACAGCGTCGCGGCATCTGCGTTCACGAAGAGCTGATCCAAACCTATTCGTCCTCCAACAGTCTTTCGAAAACGGCGAGCCATTCGCGAGGCTGACGGCGCGGCCGGCCGCTGACAGGTGCCACGAATGCCGCGAGCACCTCCGCCTCGGTCAGAACTTCCCGGTCCAACATGACTCGCTGATGAATGGTTGCACTGGCCGCCGTGAAACCCTTGATCGTCGTCACCACCACCAGCGCGTCGTCCAGCCGGGCGGGCCGGCGATAGCGGATGCTGAGGTCCGCCACGACATAATAGCCCTCGCCCGCATCGAAGGCGGCGCGCTGGTCGATCCCGGCAACGCTCAGCATGTCGGAACGCGCGCGTTCCATGTAGCGCAGGTAATTGGCGTGGTAGACGACGCCGGAAAGGTCGGTGTCCTCGAAGAACACCCGCACCGGGAACCGATGCTCGCGGCCGACCAGCCGGCCGCGCTGGGGCTGGTCCAGCGTCATATGAACGGCCCTAACGGATGCAGACTCCGCATCCAACTCGTTTGGACGGGCTAATCGAACAGTCCATCCTGCCCGTTCGAGGGCGGGTTGAGCCCCAGATGCTTCCAGCCGGGACCGTTCAGGCACCGCCCGCGCGCGGTGCGGGCGATCAGGCCGAGCTGGATCAGATACGGCTCGATCACTTCCTCGATCGTGTCGCGCGGCTCGCTGAGGCCGGCGGCGAGCGTCTCCACGCCCACCGGCCCCCCCTTGTAGATATCCGCGATCATATGGAGGTAGCGCCGGTCCATCGCGTCGAGGCCAAGCGCATCGACCTCCAGCCGGTTGAGCGCCTTGTCCGCGACATCGGCATGCACCACCGCCTCGCCCGCGACATTGGCGAAGTCCCGCACCCGCCGCAGCAGCCGCCCGGCGATCCGCGGCGTGCCGCGCGAGCGCTTGGCGATCTCGTGCGCGCCGTCCTCGGCAATGCCCAGGTCGAGCAGGCTCGCCGCCCGGCGCACCACCTGCTCCAGCTCGTCGACGGTGTAGTAGTTCAGGCGGATCGGAATGCCGAACCGGTCGCGCAGCGGCGTCGTCAGCAGCCCCTGCCGCGTCGTCGCGCCGACCAGGGTGAAGCGCGGCAGCTCGATCCGGACCGAGCGAGCCGACGGCCCCTCGCCGATCATCAGGTCGAGCGCACGGTCCTCCATTGCCGGATACAGCACTTCCTCGATCGCGGGCGCGAGGCGGTGGATCTCGTCGATGAAGAGGACGTCGCCGTCCTCAAGATTGGTCAGCAGCGCGGCCAGATCACCCGACTTGGCGATGACCGGCCCGGAGGTGGCGCGAAAGCCGACGCCCATTTCCCGCGCGACGATCTGCGCCAGCGTCGTCTTGCCCAGCCCCGGCGGCCCGAAGAACAACACATGATCGAGCGCATCGCCGCGCGCCTTCGCCGCCTCGACGAACACCCGCAGATTCTCGCGCGCCGCCTTCTGCCCGACGAATTCGTCGAGCCGCTTCGGCCGCAGCGCCGCGTCGATGTCCTCCGGCTTGCGCGCGGCGGCGAGAAGGCGATCGGTGTCGGTCATTGGTGTTCGAGGAAAGCGGCGCGGATATCCCGAGCCTGATGGATGATGCGAGCGATCAGCACTTGGTCTTCCGACACTTGATAGATGATCCGATATGGCTTGTGCGAGAAGGGTCGCCTGTCCGGTCCCAGTTCATCGCGCGCCTGCCCTGCAAAGGGCTGGCCGCGTAACAGTGCAAACACTCGATCGAAGCCGACCATGAACTCCCGAGCCAGTTGCGGGCCGAAATTTTCCTCGCTGAATTCCGCGATGGCCAGCACATCCCGCTGAGCTGCCGAGCTCAGCCGAAGTCTAGCCATCCTTGCGGCCGATGCCGGCGACGATGTCGGCAAGGATATCCTCGGGCTCGCGATCGACGACGCCCGAAGCAAGGCCCTCTTCCACAAGGGCTCGCACGCGCCGAACATCTTCCTCCAAGGCTTCCTGATCGCGCCGCACGAGATCGCGCAGATAATCCTCGGCGTCGGCATAGCGGCCGGCGGACACGCGCGACTCGACCCAGCGCTGAAGGCCAGGAGGAAGCTGGATGCTGAGTTCCGACATGCGTTCGACTATAGTCACCGGGCCGCCTTCTTCAACGCAAGACGAACCAGCGTGTCGAGACTAGCCCCATCGCCAAGCTCGTCGTTTGCCGCCGCCACGGCCGCGTTCGCTTCGGCGGGGCGGAAGCCGAGGTTGGTGAGGGCGGAGACGGCGTCGTTCGCGGTACCGGCCGCCGGCAGCACCGCGGTGGTGCCGGGACCCAACGCGAGGCCGCCGACCTTGTCCTTCAGCTCGCGGACAATGCGTTCGGCGAGCTTGGGGCCGACGCCCTGCGCGCGGGCGACCATCGCCTTGTCGCCGCTCGCGACCGCCTTTTGCAGCTCGTCGGCCGACAGCGCGGAAAGGATCGCGAGCGCGACGCGGCCGCCGACGCCCTGCACGCCGGTCAGCAGCCGAAACCAGTCCCGCTCCGCCGCCGATCCGAAGCCGAACAAAGTCATCGAATCCTCGCGGACCTGCAGCTCGGTGAACAGCATCACTTGGCCGCCGATGGACCCGATCACGGACAAAGTGCGGCTGGACGCCTGCACCAGATAGCCGACGCCGGCGACGTCGATCACCGCGTGATCCGCCCCCGCTTCCGCCAATTGCCCCGTGAGCCTCGCTATCATTGCCCGTTCTATATCCGTTCGTATCGAGCGAAGTCGAGATACGCTTCTCGACTTCGCTCGAAGCGAACGGGCTAGGGGATGCGCCGAGCGGAGCCGAGATGATGGGCGTGGCAGATCGCGACTGCCAGCGCATCGGCCGCATCGGGTCCGTCGATCTTCGCCCCTGGCAGCAGCCGCGCGACCATCGCGTGGACTTGCGCCTTTTCCGCGGTGCCGGTGCCGACCACCGCCTTCTTGACGAGCGTTGGCGCATATTCGCCGACGGTCAAGCCGGCCTTTGCTGCCCCGAGCAGCACCACGCCGCGCGCCTGGCCGAGCTTCAGCGTCGATTGCGGGTTCTTGTTGACGAACACTTCCTCGACCGCCGCGGCTTCGGGGGCGTATTCGGCCAGAAGTGACGTCAAGGCACCATCGAGCGCCACCAGCCGGGCGCCCAGATCGCGTTTGGCATCCGTGACGATCCGGCCGTTGGCAATATGGGCGAGGCGGTTGCCCTCCGCCCGGATCGCGCCCCAGCCGGTGGTGCCGAGACCGGGATCGAGACCCAAAATCAGCATATGAGGAGAGCCGTTCGTCCCGAGCGAAGTCGAGGGGAGTATGACAGGCACCGAGCAGCGCCCCTCGACTTCGCTCGGGACGAGCGTGCCTTCTCCATTTTAGGCGATCTTCTCCATCACCTCGTCGGGCACGTCGTAATTGCCCCAGACCTGCTGGACGTCATCATCGTCGTCGAGGGCGTCGATCATCTTCAGCAGCTGGCGCGCATCGTCCTCGGCGACGCCGACCTGCATGTGAGGGCGCCAGGCGAGCTTGGCGCCTTCGGCCTCGCCCAGTGCCGGCTCCAGCGCGCGGGCGACTTCATGCAGCGATTCGATCGACGTCCAGATGCGGTGTTCTTCGTCGTCCGATTCCACGTCCTCGGCGCCGGCCTCCAGTGCCGCCTCGAACACCTTTTCGGCATCGCCTGCCGCCGCCGGATAGGTGATCAGGCCCAGCCGGTCGAAGCCGTGCGCGACGGTTGCCATGTTGCCGCCGTTCTTGGTGACGGCGGTGCGGACGTTGGTGGCGGTGCGGTTGCGGTTGTCTGTCAACGCCTCGACGATCAGCGAGGTGCCGCCGGGGCCGAACGCCTCATAGCGCACTTCCTCGTAATTCTCGGCATCGCCGCGGCTCGCCTTGTCGATCGAGCGCTGGATATTGTCCTTGGGCATCGACGCCGCCTTGGCCGCGTTGACGGCGGCGCGCAGGCGCGGGTTCATGTCCGGATCGGGCGTGCCCATCTTCGCCGCCACGGTGATCTCGCGGCTGAGCTTGGAAAAGGCGGCGGACCGCTTCTTATCCTGCGCACCCTTGCGGTGCATGATGTTCTTGAATTTGGAATGGCCGGCCATGGCCTGTCGTTTCCTTTAGCTCGATTGCTGCGCCGGCTGGCTGCGGCGCTCCAGAATGGCGGCGAAGGCCTGCTTCATCTCGCGGACGGTGCGGCCGCCGATCTCGCTGCCGAAGGCGCGGTCGCGATAGGCGGCAAGGCCCGGCTGCTCGGCGATCAGCGCCAGCGTGTCCGCCGCAGGGTCGATGATCTCCATCAGTGCGAACAGCGGCACCATGATGCAGTCGGCGACGCTGGGCTGATCGCCGGCCGCCCAGACATGGCCGGCGTCGCGCGCCTTCTCCAGCGCCTCCAGCCCTGCGCGAATGGTGCCGATCGCTTCCGCGACCAGCACCGGCTCGTCGCGCATGCCGAAGACCTTGCAGACCATGATCGGCCGGAGTCCGGCGAGCTCATGGCTCGCCAGCGTCTCCATCATCCGGGCGTGCGCGCGTTCGCGGGCGCTGCCGGGAAGCAGCGGCGGTCCGTCCAGAACATCGTCCAGATAGCCGACGATCGCTGCCGATTCGGCGAGCGTCCAGCCATCCTCCTCCAACACCGGGATGCGCCCCATCGGGCTGATCGCGCGGAACTCCGGCGACTGCATCGACCCACCGAGAGGCGGTTCCACAGGAAGGTCATGGCCCTTGATGCGCGCGGCCATCAGCACGCGCTGGACGAACGGCGATGCGACCGAGCCATAGACCTTCATGTCGTTCCCCCTCAGTCGAGGCCCAAAGCGGCCTTGTACGTGTCGAGCAGCGCCTCCGCCTCCTGCCGCGCATTCTTTTCCATGCGCCGCAGCCGCACGATCGCCCGCATCGTCTTGGTGTCGTAGCCATTGGCCTTCGCCTCCAGATAGACGTCCTTCACGTCGTCGGCGATGCCCTTCTTTTCTTCTTCCAGCCGCTCGATGCGCTCGATGAACAGGCGCAATTGATCGGCGGCGACGTTGTCACTCATTTACGAATCCTCGAAACTCAGGTGAAGGCGCGGCTCTAGGCGAAGCGCGATGCCGCCTCAACCGCTTCTAAAGGCCCAGCGCCCGATTTCGCGCGACGCTCGCGTCCATCCGCGCCAGCTGCTCGGGCGTCGCAGGCTGCTGGTGCGCCGCTTTCCATTCGGAATAAAGCATGCCGTACACTGCCTCGCGGCCTTGTTCCTTGGTCAACGTGCCGCCGCTGGCTTCGGCGAGCCAATCGCCCAGGCAGTTGCGGCAGAAGCCGGCAAGGCCCATCAGGTCGACATTCTGCGCGTCGCTGCGCTGCTGCAGGTGACGGACCAGCCTTCGGAAGGCAGCGGCCGCCGCCGCGTCGTTATATTCGACCATCCGGTCCTCCGCGGGTTGATCCTCGCCGGATAGCCGGTAGGACGCCGCTGTCCAACGGGAAGCGAAAAACATATGGCGACAAGCGTCGAACCCCGGTCCCGCAAGGTCCGCATCCTGGCGACGCTGGGGCCTGCCAGCCGCAGCCCGGAGATGATCGAGAAGCTGTTCCGCGCCGGCGCCGATGCGTTCCGCGTCAATATGAGCCACGGCGCCCAGGCCGATCACGCGCAGACGATCGCCAACATCCGCGCGCTGGAAAAGACGGTCGGCCGTCCCTCGACGATCCTGGTCGACCTGCAGGGCCCGAAGCTTCGCGTCGGCACCTTCGCCGACGGCACGGCGATGTTGAGGACGGGCGCGAGCTTCGTGCTCGACCGCGACACTGCGCCTGGCGACACGAACCGGGTTTGCCTGCCGCACCGAGAGCTGTTCATCGCGCTGGAGGAAGGATCGCGGCTGCTGCTCGACGACGGCAAGCTCGTGCTGCGCGTCACCAGCGCCACGCACGACCGGATCGAGACGAAGGTCGAGGTCGGCGGGGCGCTCAGCAACAACAAGGGGCTGAACGTCCCCGACGTGGTGGTGCCGCTGGCGGCACTGACCGAAAAGGACCGATCCGATCTCGCTTTCGCGCTCGATCACGATATCGACTGGGTGGCGCTGAGCTTCGTGCAGCGGCCCGAGGACGTCGCCGAGGCGCGGCGGATGATCCAGGGCCGCGCGGCCCTGCTGGCCAAGATCGAGAAGCCGGCAGCGCTGGAACGGCTGGAGCCGATCCTCGAGCTGGCCGACGCGGTGATGGTCGCACGCGGCGACCTGGGCGTCGAGCTGCCGCCGCAGGACGTGCCGCCGATGCAGAAGCGGATCGTCGAAACCGCCAGGCGGATGGGCCGGCCGGTGGTGGTCGCCACCCAGATGCTCGAATCGATGATCAAGTCGCCGACGCCGACCCGCGCCGAAGTCTCCGACGTCGCAACTGCGATCTACGACGGCGCCGACGCCGTGATGCTGTCGGCCGAAAGCGCCGCCGGCGACTGGCCCGAGGAATCGGTCGCGATGATGAACTCGATCGCGACCGCTGTGGAGCGCGATCCCGGCTATGCCGCGCGCGTCCATTTCACGGAGACGCGGCCCGACCCGACCACTGCCGACGCGCTTGCCGAAGCCGCGGGGGCGATCGCGAAGACCGTGTCGGCGGCGGCGATCATCTGCTTCACCTCGTCCGGCTCGACCGCCCGGCGCGTCGCGCGCGAGCGGCCGTCGGTCCCGCTGCTGGTGCTGACCCCAAAGCTGGAGACTGCGCGACGGCTCGGTATCCTGTGGGGCGTGCATGCGGTGCGCACGAAGGATGTGGTTTCGTTCGAGGACATGATCGCGAAGTCGAAACGCATGGCGCTCCGTCACAACATGGCGAAGGCAGGCGACCGAGTGATCGTGATGGCCGGCGTGCCGTTCGGGACGCCAGGCTCGACCAACGTGCTTCACGTCGCGCGGATCGTCGGCGACGAGCTGAAGCGGCACAATCAGAGTTAGCGAGTTCCGTCCGTTTCGAGCGCAGTCGAGAAACGGCAGCCGCCGAGCCAGCGCTTCTCGACTTCGCTCGAGGCGAACGGGTTTTTCTACCGCTTGCGACTACCGTTTCCTGTTCGCGATCAGCGCCGCCACGCAGCTGGCGCGGTCGATGTCGCGACCGTCGGGCTGACGGGCGTCGACATAGGTGACGACCGGCTCATGCCGGCCCTTGGGGTAGAGATAGGTGTCGAGAACGCAGATCGGTCCGGCGAACTGAAGCTTGCGCCCGTCGCCTTCGCGCACGTCCAGCTCGGGTTCGCCGAACAGTGCGACGAGGCTTCGCGCATTATGACCCAGCACGCGTTCCAGACCGGCGGTCGAGATCACCGGCGGGGTCGTGGGCAGCTCGCGGGCGGCGGGCGGGCCGACGCAGCCCGCGAGCAGCAATGCCGAACCTGCGATGATGATCCCGATACGCATGCCTTTCCGCTGACCACGGCACGCCGGCTTGCGCAAGAGCCTGAAGGGCAAGGCGGTTTGACGCGCCGCCAATCTGCACTATGCGCACGCCCGACCCATTTTCCCGGAGATTTGAGTGACCGCCGCCACCTATGACGTCGTCGCGATCGGCAATGCCATCGTCGACGTGATCGCCCGCGCCGACGATGCCTTCATTGCCGAGAACTCCTTGCGCAAAGGCTCGATGCAGCTGCTGTTCTCGACCGAAGAGGCGGAGGCGCTGTACGAGCGGATGGGACCGGGGATCGAAACCAGCGGCGGATCGGCGGCGAACACGCTGGCGGGGCTGGCGGCGCTCGGCCTCAATTGCGGCTTCATCGGCCAGGTTGCCGACGACCAGCTCGGCACCGTGTTCAGCCATGACATGCGCGCGCAGGGTGTCCGTTTCGACACCGCGCCGCGCCCCGGCGAGCCGCCGACGGCGCGCTGCCTGATCATCGTCACGCCCGACGGCCAGCGGACGATGAACACCTTCCTCGGCGCGTCGCAATTCCTGCCCGCGGATGCGCTGAGCCACGACCTGATCTCCGACGCGGCGATCCTGTATCTCGAAGGCTATCTCTGGGACCCGGAGGAGCCGCGCGCGGCGATGCGGCGGGCGATTGCGACAGCGAGGCAGGCCGGCCGCCGCGTCGCCTTCACCCTGTCCGACGTGTTCTGCATCGAGCGGCACCGCGCCGATTTCCTGAAGCTGATCGCCGATGGCGCGATCGATATCCTGTTCGCCAACGAAAACGAGCTGCTGTCGTTGGAGGAAAGCGACGATTTCGAAGCAGCGGTCGCCTCGCTCTCGGCGCGCGTGCCGCTGCTGGTCGTGACGCGCAGCGAGCATGGCGCGATCGCCGTGAAGGACGGCAAGCGCGCAGAGGTCGCTGCCGAGCCGGTCGAGGCGGTGGTCGACACCACCGGCGCCGGCGACCTGTTCGCAGCGGGCTTCCTCGCCGGCCAGGCCCGCGGCCGCTCGCTCCAAGAGAGCCTGACCATCGGCGCGATCTGCGCCGCCGAAGTGATCAGCCATGTCGGCCCGCGCCCGCAGGCCGACATCAAGGCGATGGTGGAAACGCGGTTGGGCTGAGCCTTAGATCCGACGTGAAACTGCCCGTGCCCCTGCGAAAGCAGGGGCCCAGGAGTTCGGGAAACAGGCTCCTGCTTTCGCAGGAGCACTGCGTCGTTACTCCGCCGGCTTCTGCGCCAGCTCCGGCTGCAGGTTCGGGTCGGTATCCACCTCGACGATGCCGCGGCCGACATGGCTGCGGCTGCGGCTGTAGGCGAAGTAGATCACCAGGCCGATCGCGCCCCAGACGATCAGCACCATCTTCGCCAGCATCGGCAGGTTCAGATAGAGGCCGATGCAGCCGAGGATCGCCAGCGGCCCGACGATCGCCACGGCGGGCGTGCGGAACGGCCGGTGGCGCGTCGGATCCTTGCGCCGCAGCACCATCACCGCCAGCGCGACCATCGCGAACGCGAACAGCGTGCCCGAGTTCGAATAATCGGCCAGCTTCCCGACCGGCAGGAACGCCGCGGCGAGCGTGACGACGATGCCGGTGAAGGCGGTCACGACGTGCGGCGTCTTGAACTTCGGATGGACGCTGGCGAGCTTCGCCGGAAGCAGGCCGTCACGCGCCATCACGAAGAAGATGCGGGTCTGCCCGAACATCATCATCAGCACGACCGAAGGCAGCGCGACGAACGCCGCAATGCCCATCAGATCGCCCATCCGCTCGTAGCCGATCGAGCGCAGGACATGGGCCAAGGCTTCCTTCGAGCAGACGAGCGGCTCGGCCATACCGCCGGCAACGACGGACCGGCACTTTTCCGTGAGCTCGCTGGTTCCCGGCGCAAGCACGGCGCCGGCCGCGTCGCGCAGCGGCTGTGCGCCGAGCGGCGAGCCGATCGCGCCGGCTGCGACCAGCAGGTAGAAGACGGTGCAGAACAGCAGCGATCCGATCAGACCGATCGGCACGTTGCGCTGCGGATTGACGGTTTCTTCGGCCGCGGTCGAGACCGCGTCGAAGCCGACATAGGCAAAGAAGATCGAAGCCGCCGCGCCGACCACGCCATAGGTGCCCCAGCCGTTCGGGATGAACGGCTCGAAATGCGCACCGTTCAGCACCGGCAACGTGAGTGCCACGAACACCGTCAGCGCGACGACCTTCACCAGCACGAGAATGGCGGTGAAGCGCGCGCTTTCCTGCGTGCCGATGATCAGTAGCCCGGTGATCAGCAGCGAGATCACGACGGCCGGAAGGTTGATGATGCCGCCGGCATCCGGACCTGCGGCGAGCGCCAGCGGAATCTCGAGTCCCCAGCTCTTCATCAGGCCGACGAAATAGCCGGACCAGCCGACCGCGACCGCGCTGGCGCCGACCGCATATTCGAGGATCAGCGCCCAGCCGACCATCCAGGCCAGCAGCTCGCCCATCACGGCATAGGTATAGGTGTAGGCGGAGCCTGCGACCGGCACCATCGAGGCGAGTTCCGAATAGCAGAGCGCCGCGACCGCGCAGACGGCGCCCGCGATAATGAAGCTGATCATCATCGCCGGACCGGCCTTTTGGGCGGCTTCGGCGGTCAGAACGAAAATACCGGTGCCGATGACGGCACCGATGCCGAGCAGGGTCAGCTGGAATGCGCCCAGCGAGCGGTGCAGCCCCTTCTTTTCGGCGGTTGCGAGAATGGCGTCGAGTGGCTTGGTGCGCCCGAATAGCATGCGTTACGGTCCTCTCGTCGCGCGCCGACGGGCCGCGCGTTTGTGGCGGCGGAGCCTAGAGGCTATTTGAGCACACGCAAGATTTATCCGCGCTGAAGCACGGCCTAACGCGCGAGCATCGGCCCCAGCGGATGGCCGCCGAAGATATGAACGTGCAGGTGCGGCACTTCCTGGTGGCCGTCGGGGCCGGTGTTGGCGAGCAGGCGGTAGCCGGGTTGGACCAGTCCGGCCTCCCGCGCGATCCGGCCGACCGCGCGCACCAGGCCGGCGATTTCGCTCTCGCTCGCCTTTGCGGAGAAATCATCCCACGAGACATAGGCGCCCTTCGGGATCACCAGGATGTGCTGCGGCGCCTGCGGGTTGATGTCGTGAAAGGCGAGCACATGCTCGTCCTCGTACACCTTGCGGCACGGAATCTCCCCCCGCAGGATTCGTGCGAAGATATTGTCCGGATCGTAGGCGGCAGTCGCGTCAACCGGCATTGGCCTTCCTCATTTCGCGTCGGCGGATGCGGTAATGGCGTTTCAGCAACCGGTCCACGGTATCGTCGGCGGTGCGCTGCTTGTCCTCCGCATCGCTGACTTCCTTTTCCAGCGCGTCGCGGATTTCGCAGATTTCCAGATCGGTCAGATGCTCGATGCCGATGAACTGCTCGCGCGCCTTGTCGACGGACCGGATCAGCTCGTCGAGCTTCGCCTGCATCGCCGAGGCGTCTCGATTCTGGCTGTTCTGGATCAGGAACACCATCAGGAACGTGACGATGGTCGTCGACGTGTTCACGATCAGCTGCCACGTGTCCGAATAATGGAAGGCCGGTCCCGTCGCGGCCCAGACGACGATCAGCAGCAAGGCAACGATAAACGTGATCGGCTGGCCGGACGCGTTGGCGATCCGGGTGGCGATGTGCGTGAAAATCTTGTCCATTGGCAGGCGTCCGTCTGGTCGTAACGCCTGTGCAACGCATATCGGGCGAAAGGGTGCCCCTCGATCAGCGGCCTTGGCTGCGCCAGCGTCGGATCGTGCGCGCGACGCTGTCTTCCTCGCCCCCGGTGCGTTTCCACAGCTCGGAGAAGACCGGATCGCTGGACGCCGGCCGCTTGTGCTCCTCCAGCGTATCGAAGGCGACGCGGATCGGGATCGACACGCCTTCGCCGCAGACGATCGCCTCGCGGTTGCGCAGCGCCGGGATCGCATCGAGAAAGCCGCGCGAGCCTTCGGGCATCGCCGCCTTCACGAACGCCTGGTCGCGTTCGTTGTTGAGGCGCATCGCGATGATCGTGCCGCACTGCGACAGCACGCCTTCGGCCAGATCGGACGGGCGCTGGGTGATCAGGCCCAGCGACACGCCGTATTTGCGGCCTTCCTTCGCGATCCGGCTGAGGATGCGGCCGACCGACGAGCCGTCGGCGTTGCGCTCGTTGGGAACGTAGCGGTGCGCTTCCTCGCACACCAGCAGGACCGGCCGCTGCTGCTCGCCACGCGACCAGATCGCATGGTCGAACACCATCCGGCTGAGCACCGACACCACGACGGAGGTGATTTCAGACGGCACGCCGGAGACGTCGATGATCGAGATCGGCTTGCCGTTGCCGGGCATGCGAAACACGCGCGCGATGAACTCGGCCATCGTGTCCGCGACCAGCATGCCGGAGAACATGAAGCCATAGCGCGGATCGGCCTTGATCTCGTCGATCTTGGTTTTGAGCCGCAGATAGGGTGAGCTGTCGCCGGCCTTGTCGAGCTTGCCCATTTCCAGCTGGATCAGATTGGTGAGGTCGCTCAGCAGATAGGGGATCGGCGAATCGACGGTCAGCTTGGCGATGCCTTCGGCTGCCCGGTTCTTCGCCTTTGCCGCGAGCAGGCACTTGGCGAGAATGTCCCCATCGATCTGCCGGTTGGAGCCGGACGAGGTGAGGAACACCTCGCAATGCTCCTCGAAGTTCATCAGCCAGTAGGGCATCGCCAGGTTGCTGACGTCGTAGATCGCGCCATTGCCCTCAAATGCCGCCGAATATTCGCCGTGCGGATCGATCATCACGACATGGCCTTCCGGCGCCATGTCGCAGATGCGGTGCAGGATCAGGGCGGCGGAGGTGGACTTGCCGGTACCGGTCGAGCCCAGCAGCGCGAAATGCTTGCCGAGCAGCGCGTCGACGAACAGCGCGCCGCGGATGTCGCGGGTCGGAAACACGGTGCCGACCTCTATGTGCGCGCGGTCGACGGCTGCGTACATTTCCTTCATGTCGAGATTGCTGACCGGGTGCACCTCCGCTCCGGGGACCGGATAGCGCGTGACGCCGCGGCGGAAATTATAGAGGCGTCCGGTCAGCCGCTCCTCGTCGCCTTCGCCGAGGAAGTCGATCTGCGCCATCACCGTGCCGCCGGCCGGATCGAGGCGCAGCGACCGCACGCTTGCCACCAGCCACACGACACCGACCCGGATCTTGACCTGGCCGCCGACCTGCCCCGCAGTCGCGACGCTCGGGTCGCGATGCTGCGCGAGTCGGTCGATCGCTCCCTTGTCGAGCAGGATCTGCGAGTTGGAGCCGGCGATCTCGAACACGGTTCCGATTCGCGTGCTCGCACCCTGACCGTGACTCGCGGCGTCGGCGCTGCCGTCATCCTGGAACTGGGCGGGGTTAGGTGTGAGGTCCATGGACGATCCCTGGGCAAAATGGCCCGCGGGATTTACGTCGCTGCCGGTAAAGAAAGTCAGAACCGCCGGAACAGCGCACCCGCAGCCCAGCCAAGTCCGACCGACAGCGCGACGGCGAGAAGGCCATAGATGAAGCCATGGTCGGCAGCCGCACGGGCGATATATTCCTCGAACCCGGACTTCTGGATGTTGATGTCGCGCACCGCGGCGGCGATCACCCGGCCGTCCTGGATCAGGAACGTCTCCGCCGTATAGGTCCCGACCGGCACGCGCGCCGGGATGCGGATGCGCGCGCGGTAGAGCACCCCATCGGTGATCCGCACCGCCCCCGGCTGCTCGACATAGAGGTCGCGGCGCTGGCGCAGATCGACCAGGCCGCTTTCGAACCGGTTCGCCTTGTCCGGCGTATCGGCGTCGGCGGGCGAGAGCTGGAGATTGCGGATACCGAGCTCGTAGATGGCGGCGGTGCGCTCATCGACGAGCTGGTCGAGCGGACGCGAGGCCGCGACCGCGTAGAAGGCCGGGGCCGAGCGGAAGCTCGCGCTGTCGGCATTGACCCAGATGCCGGCGACCTTCTGCTTCTCGCGCACGCGGATCGGCTCGACCGGCCCCTTGACGACGACGGCGATGTCGGCCGGGCGATCGGGCATGCGGCCGCCCGGATAGACGATCGCGCCGAACAGCAGCAGCTCGGCGCCGGTGAAGCTGTAGACGATCTGGATGCTGCGCTGCGACACGTCGGGCACCAGCACCGGCTTGGTGGCGCCCAGCAGCGCCGGCGCCAGCAGCGCGAGGCAGAGGGCCGCCGCGCGCTTCACGAGGCCTGCACCGTGTAGATCTCGTCGGGCCGCCAGCCGAGCCCAATCGCCATGCGGATCGCAACGACGAGCACCAGCGCGGCCAGCAGCACGCGCAGGAAATCGGGCTTGACGCGTTGCGCCAGGATCGCGCCCAGCTGCGCCCCGACGACCGATCCGACCAGCAGCAGGGCCGCCAGCACGATATCGACCGCATGGGTCGTGATCGAGTGGATCAGCGTCGTCGCGGCGGTGACGAACAGGATCTGGAACAGCGAGGTGCCGACCACCACGCGCGTCCCCATGCCGAGCAGGTAGATCATCGCCGGCACCATGATGAAGCCGCCGCCGACGCCCAGCAGCACGGTCAGGATGCCCGTTCCAACGCCCAGCAGCAGCGGCGCAAGCGGCGAGATGTAGAGCCCCGATGCGTAGAACCGCCAACGCAATGGAAGCGCGGCGATCATCGGGTGATGCCGGCGCTTGGCCGCCGGCGCCGAGCCTTCGCGTCTTGTGTGGCGCAAGGTCCGGATCGCGTCGCGCATCATCAGTCCGCCGATCCCGCCCAGCAGCAGGACGTAGAGCAGGTTGATGACGGTATCGATCTGGCCGGTTGCCTGGAGCAGCCTGAACAGAAAAGCGCCGAGCAGCGAACCGACCATGCCGCCGCCGACCAGCACCCAGCCCATCTGCACATCGACGCCGCCGCGGCGGAAATGGGCGAACACGCCCGACACGCTGGCGCCGGTCACCTGGCTTGCGGCCGACGCAGCGGCAACGGTTGGCGGGATGCCGTAAAAGATCAGCAGCGGAGTCGTCAGGAAACCGCCGCCGACGCCGAACAGGCCCGACAGCACGCCGACGCCAAGTCCCAGCGCGACGATGACGAGCGCGTTCACGGACAGGTTGGCGATCGGCAGGTAAAGGTCCATGCAGTCCCCGATACGGTCGCTCGTGGTCCTATCCGGCGAACGAGCGAAGCGGAAGCGCGTTCAGAAATCGGCACCGATCGACAGCGCCGGGCCCGAGCCCGGCCGCGCGCGGCCGGCGACGCGTTCCCGCCATTCGACGCCAACCCGCAATGCGCCGCGCCCCACAGGCACATGCGCGACCAGCTGCGGCCCGATATCGAGCCGCGACGCGCCCGGCTGCGCTCCGCCCCAGGCACCTGCACCCGCCGCGAGCCGGAATCGGCCGGATTCGATCAACGGCCGTTCGAGCCTGACCGCACCGTCGGCGTAGAGATCGCGGCGGCTCAGCCCGACGATGCCGGCCTGACCATAGCCGTCCAGGCGCAGATCGAGCGGCAGCGGCACCTCGCCGCCCCCGAACACGCCCGCTGCAAAGGCATCGCGGCCGCCGCGGTCCAAGCCAACACGACGTTCGATCGTGATCGTCACCGGTAGCCGCCGGACCGGACGCCAATCCAGCGCGACCGCCGCCTCCTTGCCGAGCCGCGACCGCAGCGGGCCGGAAATGCGCAGCGCCGCCGAAAGGTCGGGCGCGAACGCGTAGCCGGCCCGCACACCGGCCTGGCTCCCGCCCAATTGGCCGGCTGACGCGAGCCCGGGTCCGGCTTTGCCGCGAAGGATCGCCCAAGCGGAAACGCTGAGCCGCGATCGATCCAATTTCGGCGGTGCGGCGGGCTGAGGGGGAAAGATCGGCACGGTCGGGGCGCGCGGAGACGCTGCCGATGCCGGAGCCGAATGAGCCGCGCCAGCAAGCAGCACCGGCGGTGTACTCTCCTCGACAAAGGCCTCCGGAAACACGCTGGTTCGTCGCCACGAAGGATGCAGGACGGTGAACCGGCGCGCATCGCCTGTCGCAGCGAGCGACGCGGAAGAATGGGGTTCGAGCGGCGCCTTCCACACGATCCGGCGCGGCGCTTCCGGGACCTCGGCTTCCGGCCACAACATGACGGCGCGCACGGCGGCCCAGCCGGAAGCGACGGCGAACAGAAAGGTGACCGGACCGACTCTCATTCGGCGGGGATCGCCTTGGGAAAGCTGTGCTCGGTCTTGTCCCAGATCAGCGGCGCGCCGCGCGCCAGTCGCAGATAGGATTGCAGCGCACGCCGTGCGGACGCCATCGCTATGAAGTTGGCGAGCACCGCGCGCGGGATCGAAAGCAGCCCCTCGATCGGGCCATATGCGTGCGTGACGAACGCAGCCCGAACCAGCAGCCGCCACAGCATGAGCCCGGTGCAAGCTGCGAACAGCGCCTCTTCTGCCGCGGTGAAAGCAGGCGCGCGGCCTGCCCGATCCAATGCCGTCCAGCTCGCGAGCGACACATAGGCGCAGAGCAGCACCAGTGCGGCGAGAATCGCACGGCGATCGCGGAAACGCATCCAGTGTTCGGCGAAGCTGCCGCGCCAGCCGAGCCGCGTCCAGCCCGACAGCGCGATGCCTGCCTGCCACCGCGCCTTCTGGCGAACCGCCGCCGCGATCGTGTCCGGGAAATGCGCGCGCACCGCGACCGCGGCGCCGTCGGCCTTGCCGGGCAGGCGCACGAAGATGCCCCGTCCTCCCATCTCGCGAATGCGCAGCCCGAGTTCGTAATCCTCGGTAACGCTGTCTTCGTCGAACGGGGAACCGTGGCGCTCCGCGATCCGCTCCAGCGCCGCGCGCGAGAATCCGCAGCCGACCCCGGCCGCTGGCACACCGGCGCCGATCGCCTCCCGCACGATCAGCGTCTTGGCATGGCTTTCGGCGAACTCGTCGGCGTAGGTGCTGGAAACGGCGCGCGCCCACCAGCCGCGGCCCCGCTCGATCAGCGGCAGCACCGGCAGCTGGACCAGATCGAAGCGCCCGCACAGCGCCGCATAGATGCCGATCTCGGCCGGATGGACCACGTCTTCGGCATCGTGCAGCGCCACTGCAACGACGGGCACCCCATCATTCAGCAGAGCGCGCCACATCGCGTTCAGGTTGTCGGCCTTGGTGGTCGGGCCGGGGCGCGAATTGAGCACGAGGCGGACCTTGGCGCTACGCGCCGCCACAGCCTCGACTGCCGCCAGCGTCTCGGGATCGTTCGGATAACAGCCGACATAGATGCGGCAGTCTGCGTCGCGCCACCGCGCGAGCGCCGTCTCCAGCATCGGGCCGATCACGGCCGCTTCGCGCCAGGCGGGAACGAAGACCGCAACCGTTCCGGAGCCGCGAACCTGACCGGCATCGCTTCGCGCATGGCGGGTGTAGATGACGGCACGCCGCCACAGCGTGCGTGCAAGCCAGATCAGGTCGACCGCCAGATCGTCGAGCCCGCCGAGCGCAATGCCGACGGCTGCAAACAATGCCAGTTCATGCGTCGCCTGGGCGACGGCCCAGACGGCGCCTTCGGCAACCCCCATGCCGAATCCCCCCGTTCGTTACGGGGTCATCTCGTTTTTTGCCCGGCAGCGCAAGCCTTTAGCGGGCGAGCGCTTCTTCGGCAGCAGTGAAGGCGGAGCGGCCCTTCGGCGCATCGTCGGGAACGGCCGTGACAAAATTGGCGATGCCTTGCCCGCTCTGCCGATCGATCCACAGGCCGGAGCGCAAGCCATAAGCGTCGCCGGAATGGCCGATGCGCTGCACCTCATCGCCGAACGGATCATCCCTGCAGCCCGTCGTGGCGAGCAGGTGCACGGCCAGGCCGTAACGGCAATAATAGCCGTTTTCGGTCTCGCCGTTGCTGCCGTCGAAGCGCCATTCGGGACCGGCCAGCAGCGCGACCGAAGCCGGCGACAGGAACCCGTCGCCATCCTTCAGCAGCATTTGCCCGATCCGCGCCAACCCCGTTGCCGAGATGCGCGCGCCGCCCTGCGGACTGAACAACGCCCCATTGCTGCCGAGGACGTAACGGGAAAGGTCGCAGGCCGGATCGGGCGACAACACCGGGCAGTCGGGCCGCACCCCATTCAGATCGTCGCGCCGCACCGCGCCCTTCTCGTCGCGCAACGTGACCGCGCGGGCGACGGCGGCATTGCTGCAGGTCGTCCAGTTGAAGCAGGCGTCGATCTTCAGCGGCGCGAACACCAGCCGCGCCATCAGCTTGTCGAACCGCTCACCCGCCGCGGCTTCCATCACCGACGCGACCACGGGGAAGTTTATGTTGCCGTATCGGAAGAAGCTGCCGGGAGGATGTTCCGCATCCCAGGCCTTCGGATCGGCCAGCGTCTCGCGCAGCGTCGTCCCCAGCGGGATCGCATAGTCGACATCGTCCTTCAGGCTCGACGTGTGGGACAGCAGCAGCCGCAGCGTGATCGGCCGGTCGGGAAAATTCGGGTTGCGCAAGGACCAGCCGAGCCAGCGCGAGACGTCGCTGTCCAGGTCGAGCGTGCCGGCTTCGACCAGCCGCATCACGCCGAGCGCGGTGATCAGCTTCGAGATCGAGGCAATCCGCACGGGATCGTCAGGCCCCGCGCCTCGTCCCTCCGCGCCCGTGATTCGGTCACGATCGAAGGCGACCCGCACCGCCACGCTCGGCGGGCTTGGCCGCGGCAGGCTGGCACAGGCCGACAGCAAAGCGGTTGCGGCAACGATCAGGAGCCTTATGCGGGTCATTTCGGGCGGAGAATGGCGGCAGAAGATGGGGCGCGCAATCGGGCGGGTGCTGAAATGGCTGGGGACCGGCGTGCTGTTCGCGATCGTGGCACTCTGCCTTGCGATCGTGCTGGTGCCGCCATTCCTCGACCGCGTCTATTATCGCGGGCCCGTCAGCAGCCATTTCGACGGGAAGCGATTCTTCAATCCCGACGTGGAGGACACGTTCCGACCGCCCGCCGGCCGCAGCCGGGGCGGGTTCTTCTGGCGATTCGTAACCGGCAGCGACGATCGCCCGCCCTGGCCCGAGCAGGTCGCGGTAACGCCAAGCCGTCCGCCGGCGCACGTCGAGGGCGAGCGGATGCTGGTCACGTGGATCGGCCACGCGTCTGTGCTGGTGCAGACGGCTGGGCTCAACATCCTGACCGATCCGGTGTGGAGCGACACCGCCGGCCCGTTCGGCTTCGGACCGCGCCGCGTCACCCGACCGGGCGTGGGTTTCGAGGAATTGCCGAAAATCGATCTCATCCTCCTCAGCCACAACCATTACGACCATCTCGACCTGCCGATGCTGGAACGGCTCTGGAAACGCGACCGGCCGCTGATCGTCACCAGCCTCGGCAACGACGCGATCTTGCGCAGCCGCGGGATCGAGAGCGTGGCGCGCGACTGGGGCGGACGCGTCCGCGGCCATGGCGCAATCGATGTAATCGTCACCCGCAACCACCACTGGGACAGCCGCTGGCTCACCGACCGCAATCGTGCTCTGTGGTCGAGCTTCGTGGTGCGGCTGCCGAGCGGCGGCAACCTGTTCTTCGCCGGGGACACCGGCCTGGGCGACGGCAAATGGCCGGAAGAGGCGGCGCGCTATGGCCCGATCCGGCTGGCGCTGATCCCGATCGGCGCGTTCCGCTTCGCACCGGGTCAGATGGGCATCGGCAGCCATATTGGCCCGATCGACGCCGCGACCGTGTTCCAGCGCCTCGGCGCCGCGCGCGCGATCGGCATCCACTGGGGCACGTTCCGCCTCAGCTACGAAGCCTATGACACGCCCCCCAAACTGCTCCGCGAGGTGATGCGTTGTCGGGGCTATCCGGCCGGCCTGTTCGATACAGTCACCATCGGCCGTCCGGTCGAGATCGCGCCCTATGCAGCGCCGCCCGCTGCGCCCCCGCTCGACCCGGCTTGCCTCGACACCCCAGCCGTGCAAGCGCTCCGCTGACCATGCCGGCGTCCCGGTCTCTCGCGCTTCCATTCGCCGCCGCGTGCCTGGGCATCGCCAGCTACACCGCGATGGACGCAGTGATGAAGGGCCTGTCGCTGTCGATCGGCGCCTATAACGCGACGCTGTGGCGGACGATCGCCGGCTCGCTGCTCGGCGGCGCGCTGTTCTTCGCTCGCGGCCTGCCGCTTCCGCCCCGGAGCACGCTCAGGCTTCATTTCCTGCGCGGCGGCATCGTGTCGGTGATGGCGATCCTATGGTTCTGGGGCATCACGATGGTCCCACTGGCGGAAGCAATCGCGTTGTCCTTCATCGCGCCGCTGATCGCGCTCTATCTCGCCAGCCTGATTCTCGGCGAGACGATCCGGCCGCAGGCGATTCTCGGCTCCGTGCTCGGCCTGTCCGGGGTCAGCGTGATGCTCGCGACGCGGGCGAGCGGTCATTACGGCGCCGACGCGCTGACCGGCGCCGGCGCGATCCTGTGTTCCGCCGTGCTCTACGCGTTCAACCTGGTGCTGATGCGCAAGCAGGCGCTGGTCGCCTCGCCGATCGAGGTCGGCTTTTTCCAGAATCTAACCACCGGCCTGTTCCTGATGCTGGCCGCGCCCTTCTTCCTGCGCGTGCCTGCGGCCGAGCATTTCCCGCCGATCCTGCTTGCCGCCAGCCTGGCGGTATTTTCCCTGCTCGTCCTCTCCTGGGCCTATGCGCGGGCGGAGGCGCAATCCCTGCTGGTCGTCGAATATACCGGCTTCGGCTGGGGCGCATTCTTCGGCTGGCTTGTGTTCGGCGAAGCGATCCGCCCGGCGGTGCTTGCCGGAACAGCCCTTATCATCCTTGGCTGCTACATCGCCGTTCGCGCGCCGCGCAGCCCGAAGGAAATGGCATTGGAGGCCAATCTGTGACGCTGGAAATCCGTTGGGTCAGGCCGGGCGACGAAGCCGAGGTGCTGCGCCTCGTCAAAGGCCTCGCCGTCTATGAACGCGCGCCCGACGCCGTGCAGACGACCGAGGCGATGCTGACCGAGACGCTGTTCGGCGCGAACCCGCAGGTCTTCGCATTTCTTGCCGAGCTGGACGGCAGGGTCGCTGGCCTGGCGCTCTGGTTTCTGACCTACTCGACCTGGACCGGCCGGCCGAGCCTCTATCTGGAGGATTTGTTCGTCGACGAAGTGGCCCGCGGCAACGGCGTCGCGCGCGCGCTGATGAAGCGGCTCGCCCAGGAAGCAAAGGTGCGCGGCTGCGCCCGGATGGACTGGGCCGTGCTCGACTGGAATGTCGACGCAATGGCCTTTTACGAGCGCATCGGAGCGCGGGGGCAGACCGGGTGGGAACCGTGGCGGCTGCACGGCGAGGCGCTTGACCGGCTGGCGAACGGCTGATGGCCTGGGCGCTGCTGATCCTGGGCGGGCTGTTCGAAGTGGGCTTCACCACCTGCCTGCGCTTCGTCGACGGCTTCAGGAACCTGCCCTGGACGATCGGCTTCCTTGTTTCCGTCAGCCTGTCGATGGGGTTGCTGGAGGTTGCTTCCCGCTCGATCCCGATGGGGACGGCCTATGCGGTCTGGGGCGGCATCGGCGCGGTCGGGACAGTGCTGGCCGGCATCTGGTTTTTCGGCGAGGCGGCGACGCCGCTGCGCATCCTGCTGATCTTCGCGATCGTCGCCTGCATCGCCGGTCTCAAGCTGGTCGCCTGAGCTCCCGCCGCGCGATCAGAGCGATCGGCAGCCCGACCAGCACCATGTGCGTGAACAAGGTGCCGATCAGAAGCGGCCGGTTGTCTTTCGGCCGGACCGCGCTGAATGCCTCCGACAGACGGGCAAACGCTTCGGAGGAGTCGGCAGGGAAATGCCCGCTTGCATGGGCAGCAGAAAGGGGCGCAACGACGTAGTTCATCGCGACATAGAGGCCGAAGCCGTAGACGAGGCCCCACAGCACCGGGCGAGCGACCAGACCCGGCCAACGCCGTGCGGCCAGCACGAACGCCGCCGCCATGCAGGTCGCGATTCCAAAATGGGTGGCGAGGCCGAGCAACGCGGTCGGCCAGCCGCCCGCCATCGAATCGGTCCGTCCGACCCATCCGGCGGCGACCGATTGCAGCACTTGCTGCGGGGCGAGGCCGAACGGCGGCATGCCATAGACGATGATCGCGTAGAGAATGTCGAGCGCGCCCGCGACGAGGCCGCCGATCCAGATTGTCCGCCCCGTGCGCATGCGCTGACCTCCCCCGATTGCCGGCGAACCGTAGCGGCGCGCGCCGGCCGCGCAATCGCGGCTTCGACGAACGACGGTATGCAGCGTGCAAGCGGCGTGGCGAAGCCACGCCGTCGGTCCTCGCTTTGGCGAGGCCGGCCGCGCTTGCGCATGGCCGAAATAGCCGCAGGCTATTTCGGGCCTGCGCTGCTGCGCTGGAGCGGGCGAAGGGATTCGAACCCTCGACCCCGACCTTGGCAAGGTCGTGCTCTACCCCTGAGCTACGCCCGCTCTGGCGTTTGGCCCAACATGTCGTCGGGCGGGTGAGGCGGGGCCAATAGCGGGCGACGCCCCCCTGCGCAAGCCCCTTGGCAGCGCGCCCCTTTCCCCCACATAGGGGCGGCAACAACGGAGCAGACATGGCCAGTTTGGGATTGAGCCCCGCCGAGAAGGACGCGATCGACGCGTTCAAGCGCGATGTGGTCGAGCCGTCGATGACGCAGCTCGTCGTCCTCGATTTCTGGGCGGAATGGTGCGGCCCGTGCAAGGCGCTGGCGCCCGTGCTGGAGAAGGTCGCGGCCGACTATGCCGATCGCGGCGTCGTGCTGAAGAAGATCAACGTCGACGAGAATCAGCTGATCGCCGCGCAATTCCGCGTCCAGTCGATCCCGACCGTCTATGCGCTGTTCCAGGGCCAGCTGGTCGCCGACCTGACGCCGGCGCGGACGGAAAAGCAATTCGCCCAATATCTGGACCAGCTGCTGAAGCAGCTGCCGATCCAGGGGGAAGCACAG
>NZ_DASTXI010000029.1:0-5248 GCF_035758555.1 Sphingomonas sp.
GGCCTGGCGCTGCACGGCGGCGTGATCCCCTATGGCGGCACGTTCCTTGTTTTCTCAGACTATTGCCGGCCGGCCATCCGCCTCTCGGCGTTGCAGGGCGCGCGCGTCGTCTATGTGATGACGCACGATTCGATAGGGCTCGGCGAAGACGGGCCCACGCATCAGCCGATCGAGCATCTGGCCTCGCTGCGGCTGATCCCGAACCTCGACGTGCTCCGGCCCTGCGACGCGGTCGAGACGGCGGAATGCTGGGCGCTGGCGCTGGAGCGGACGAACGGACCTTCGCTGCTCGCGCTCAGCCGGCAGAATCTGCCGCAGCTTCGTGACGAAGCCGTCGAAAACCGCTGTGCTCGCGGCGCGTACCGCCTTCGCGCAGCCGGAGCCGCGCGTCGCGTCGTGCTGATTGCCACCGGCTCAGAGGTCGAGATAGCGGTCGGCATCCGCGATCGGCTGGAAGACCAGGGCATCGGCGCCGACGTCGTCTCTATGCCGAGCTGGGAACGCTTCGACGCGCAGGACGCCGCCTATCGCGCCGACCTGCTGCCGGCCGGCGTGCTGAAGGTCTCGATCGAGGCCGGCACGACGCGCGGCTGGGAACGCTATACCGGGCCGGACGGGCTGCGTTTCGGCATCGACCGCTACGGCGCCTCCGCGCCGGCCGCCGACCTCTACAAGCATTTCGGGCTCACCCCCGACGCGATCGCGCCGCAAATTATTGCGGCGCTCTAGAACCAGGAGCGAACATGACCAAAGTCGCCATCAACGGATTTGGCCGCATCGGCCGCCTCGTCGCCCGGGCGATGCTTGAGCGCAAGGACAGCGGGCTGGAGCTCGTCACGATCAATGACCTCGCCGACGCCAAGTCCAACGCCTGGCTGTTCAAGCGCGATTCCGTCCACGGCAAGTATCCGGGCGAGGTTCATGCCGAGGGCAACGATCTCGTCATCGACGGCAAGCATGTCCGCGTGACCGCCGAGAAGGATCCCGCCAACCTGATCCATGGCGAGCTGGGCGTCGATCTGGTGCTGGAATGCACCGGCTTCTTCACCGACCGGGCGAGCGCCGAGAAGCACATCGCGGCCGGCGCGAAGAAGGTGCTGATCTCGGCGCCGGGCAAGAATGTCGACCTGACCGTCGTCTACGGCGTCAACGACGACAAGCTGACGGCGGAGCACAAGATCGTCTCCAACGCGTCGTGCACCACCAACTGCCTGGCGCCGGTCGCCAAGGTGCTGAACGACAGCGTCGGCATCGAGCGCGGGCTGATGACGACTGTCCATGCCTATACCAACGACCAGAAGATCCTGGACCAGATCCATTCCGACCTGCGCCGTGCCCGTGCCGCCGCCATGTCGATGATCCCGACGACGACGGGCGCCGCCCGCGCGGTCGGCGAGGTGCTGCCGGAGCTTAAGGGCAAGCTCGACGGCTCGGCGATCCGGGTGCCGGTGCCGGACGTGAGCCTGATCGACCTGACCTTCACGCCGAAGCGCGACACATCGAAGGAAGAGATCAAAGCGATCCTGAAGGCCGCCGCCGAAAGCGGCCGCCTCGCCGGCATCCTCGACTATTCCGAAGAACCCCTGGTCTCCATCGACCTGATGCACACGCCCGCGTCGTCGACGATCGACAGCCTGGAAACCGCGGTGATGGACGGCAAGCTCGTCCGCGTCGTTTCCTGGTACGACAACGAATGGGGCTTCTCGAACCGCATGGTCGACACCGCGACCGTGATGGCCCGGCTAGGGTGAAATCGGAGCTCGACCCGCTCGTCCCGAGCGGGGTTGGGAATGGCACACTCCGCGGCATCGCGCGCCACGCGTTCCCGAAGGCGCCGATGGAAGTGATCGACCATGTCCACGTCACCCGCGCAGGCGGGCTGACTGGAGATTTCCGCGGTGCGGTCCGGCCGGGCGGCAAGGACCGGCGCCAGGTGTCGATGATCGCGGCGGACAAATGGCTCGCCGCGATCGAGGAGCTGGGCACGGTCGTCGAATGGCAGGAGCGGCGCGCGAACCTGCTGCTCGACGGCATCGCGCTGCCGCAGCGGGCCGGCGCCGTCGTGCGGATCGGCGCGGACGTGCGCCTGGAAATCACGTGCGAGTGCGATCCGTGCAGCCGCATGGACGCGATCGTGCCGGGATTGAAGGCGGTGCTGACGCCCGACTGGCGCGGCGGCGCGCTCGCGCGGGTGCTGGACGGCGGCGACATCAAGGTCGGCGACCCGGTTTCAATCGAGGGTGAGGAATGATCTACAAGACACTGGACGATATGGGGGATATCAGCGGCAAGCGCGTGCTGGTCCGCGAGGACCTGAACGTCCCCACCCAGGAAGCCAAGGTGACCGACGATACGCGCCTGCGCGCTGCCGTGCCGACCGTCGCCGAGCTGTCGGACAAGGGCGCGATCGTGCTGATCCTCGCCCATTTCGGCCGGCCCAAGGGCAAGCGCGATCCCGAAATGTCGCTGGCGCTGGTGACCAAGCCGCTGTCGGACCTGCTCGGCCGCCCGGTGCAGTTCATCGACGACTGCGAAGGCGAGATCGCCGAGGCCGCGGTCGCCGATTTGAAGCCGGGCGACATCGCGGTCCTCGAGAACACGCGCTTCCACGCCGGCGAGGAACGGAACGATGCCGAGCTGGTCGCCGGCATGTCGCGTCTCGGTGACCTCTACGTCAATGACGCCTTTTCCGCCGCCCATCGCGCCCATGCCTCGACCGAGGGGCTCGCGCACATCCTCCCGGCCTTTGCCGGACGGCAGATGGAGGCGGAGCTGGGCGCGCTCGAAAAAGCGCTGGGCAATCCAGAGCATCCGGTTGCGGCGGTGGTCGGCGGCGCCAAGGTCTCGACCAAGCTCGACGTGCTGAAGCATCTGGTCGCCAAGGTCGATCACCTGATTATCGGCGGCGGCATGGCGAATACCTTCCTCGCCGCGCGCGGCGTGAATGTCGGCAAGTCCCTGTGCGAGCACGACCTGACCGCCACTGCCGAAGCGATTCTGGACGCGGCCGACCGCGCCAACTGCACCGTGCACCTGCCTTACGACGTGGTGGTCGCGAAGGAATTCAAGCCGAACCCGCCGACCCGCATCGTCAACGTGCACGAAGTTGGCGCGGACGAAATGATCCTCGACATCGGCCCCGCGGCGACCGAAGCGCTCGCCGACGTGCTGAAGACCTGCCGCACGCTCGTCTGGAACGGCCCGCTCGGCGCGTTCGAGACGCCGCCCTTCGACACCGCGACCGTCAGCCTGGCGAAGACGGCCGCCGCGCTGACCCGGGAAGGCTCGCTGGTCTCGGTCGCGGGCGGCGGCGACACCGTCGCAGCGCTGAACCAGGCGGGCGTCGCGGGCGACTTCACCTTCGTCTCGACCGCAGGCGGGGCCTTCCTCGAATGGATGGAAGGCAAGGAGCTGCCGGGCGTCGCCGCGCTGGACCGCTGACGCCCGCCAAGCTAGGCGTTCGGAACGCAGGAACCACAAATCAGGGAATGACATGAACACCGCCGACATGACTGCCAAGATTGCCGACGGAAACGGGTTTATTGCCGCGCTCGACCAGAGCGGCGGGTCCACGCCCAAGGCGCTGAAGGGATATGGGATCGAGGAAGGCGCTTGGGGCAGCGACGAGGAGATGTTCGGCCTGATCCACCAGATGCGCAGCCGCATCATCACCTCGCCCTGCTTCAACGGGCAGAAGGTGATCGGCGCGATCCTGTTCGAGCGCACGATGGACGGGCAGGTGGACGGCAAGCCGGTGCCGCAGGCGCTGATCGAAAAGGGTGTCGTGCCCTTCATCAAGATCGACAAGGGGCTGGAGGCCGAAGCGAACGGCGTGCAGCTGATGAAGCCGATGCCCGAGCTCGACGCGCTGCTCAGCCGGGCAAAGGGGCTGGGTGTGTTCGGCACCAAGGAACGCTCGGTGATCAACCTGGCCAACCGCGAAGGCATTGCCGCGATCGTGAAGCAACAATTCGAGGTGGCTGCCCAAGTGCTCGCGCACGGGCTGGTGCCGATCATCGAGCCGGAAGTGAACATCAAGAGCGCCGAACGCGCGGAAGCCGACGCTATCCTGCTCGACGAGCTCACCAAAGCGCTCGACGCGATGCCGGGCAGCGACAAGGTGATGCTGAAGCTGTCGATCCCGGCCAAGGCCGGCCTGTTCGGCGCGCTGGTCGACCATCCGCGGGTGCTGCGCGTGGTTGCGCTGTCGGGCGGCTATGCGCGGCCTGAGGCCTGCGCCGAGCTCGCGAAGAACCGCGGCATGATCGCCAGCTTCAGCCGCGCGCTGCTGGAGGACCTGCGCCACCAGATGAGCGACGATCAGTTCAACGGCTCGCTCGGCGGCGCGATCGACGAGATCCACCAGGCATCGACGCAGAAGGTGCCGGTCGCGGCGTGATCGACCGCCGCACCATGGTCGCGGCCGGTCTGATCGCGACCCTGGCCGGCCGCGCCTTTGCGGCCGAAGGGGGCAATGGCATGTACGGCATGATCGGCAAGATCACCGCGATACCGGGCCAGCGCGATGCGCTTGCCCGACTGTTGCTGAGCGGCAGCGCCGACATGCCCGGCTGCCTCAGCTATGTCGTGTCCGAAGACCTGAAGGACCCGGATGCGCTCTGGGTCTCTGAAGCCTGGGACAGCAAGGACAGCCATGCGGCGTCGCTGAAGCTGCCGGCGGTGCAGCAGGCGATCGTGAAGGCCCGGCCGCTGATCGCAGGCTTCGACACCGCCGCCGAGCTGAAGCCGATCGGCGGCATCGGCCTCGGAGGCAAGTAAGATGAAAGAGTGGTCCGCAGTCGATGACTATATCGCCGGCCATCTGCTCGGGGACGACACGGTGCTGGACACGGCGCTGGCGGCAAACGCTGCGGCCGGGCTGCCGGCCATCGACGTGTCCGCCGTTCAGGGAAAAATGCTGCACCTGCTCGCCCGGGGCACAGGCGCGCGGCGCATTCTCGAAATCGGCACGCTCGGCGGCTATTCGACAATCTGGCTCGCCCGCGCGCTGTCCGAAGGCGGACGTCTCGTCACGCTGGAGCTCGATCCGCACCATGCTGAGGTCGCGCGCGCCAATCTGGCTCGCGCCGGCCTTGCCGACAAGGTGCAGGTCCGCGTCGGCCCCGCCACCGAGACGCTCGATGCGATGATCGCGGATGCCGAGGCGCCCTTCGACTTCATCTTCGTCGACGCGGACAAGGAAGGCTATTCCGTTTATCTGCGCGCAGCGATGCGCCTGTCGCGACCG
>NZ_DASTXI010000057.1:0-7010 GCF_035758555.1 Sphingomonas sp.
GCCCATTTCGAAGAAGCGCTTGAAGTCCCAGCGCGAATAAAGCCGCTCGCCCAGCGCGACCGGCGTCGAGACGAGCTGCGCGATCTGCATCAGCCCCTCATGGTTTTCGGACAGCAGCGGCTCTTCGATGAACAGCAGGCCCAGCGGCTCGAGCAATTTCGCGAGCTGCTTCGCCATCGGCCGGTGAACGCGGCCGTGGAAATCGAGGCCGACGTCCATCCCTTCCGCCTGCGCCGCCTCGACGCGCGCGACGACGTCCTCCAGCAGCTTGGGCGTGCCGAGCCAGTCGAGCTCCGCGGTCGCGTTCATCTTGACCGCTGAAAAACCCTGCGCGGCGCGCGCCTTGGCCGCCGCGCCGATCTCGCCCGGCCGGTCGCCGCCGATCCAGGCATAGGCGCGGATGCGGTCGCGCACGCGCCCGCCCAGCAGCTCCCAGGCCGGCACGCCCAGCGCCCTTCCCTTCAGGTCCCAGAGCGCCTGGTCGAGCCCCGACAAGGCCGACATGAACACCGGGCCGCCGCGGTAGAAGCCGCTGCGATAGCCGATCTGCCAGATATCCTCGATCCGGAACGGGTCATGGCCGACGAAGCGGTCGCGAAACGCCTCGAATGCACCCTCGACGGCCTCGGCATGGCCCTCGAGGCTCGCCTCGCCCCAGCCGAAATGGCCGTCGTCCGTCTCGACGCGCACGAACAGCCAGCGCGGCGGGACGATGAAAGTCTCGATCCGCCCGATCTGCATGGCCTCACCCCGCCTGGGGATTGGACTGGGTCGTGGGCGGCCGCAGGTTGACGACGCGCTGGTGGCGCTCGGCCTCGCGCTCTTCCATGATGTTGTAGTGCGACGGCGGCACGATCGGCACCGCCAGGCACACGCTGGAGGCCGGCAGCACGTCGCGCCAGTCGCGGATCAGCTGCTTGTACGCCTCGCCCACCGCACGGATGTTGCGGTCGAGATCGTAAAGCCCGAGCGGGTTGACGGTGCCCCGCTGCTCGCGGAGCGCGCAGTCCCAGTCGACCTGGTCGGTCAGCGAATACCAGGTAAAGCCGACCGTGGGGATGCCGTCGTTGCGCAAGCGCAGCACGCTCGCCCATTCCTTCCACAGCCAGTGCACGGCCTCGTCGCCGTTCGGGCCTTCGATCAGGTTGGTCTCGGTGTGCATCACCGGCAGGCGGTAACGGTCGTAATATTGCCGGGTGATCTCGGTATAGCCGAACACCTCGCCGGATGCCGTCGAGGTGCCGTCGGCGCGGACCCGGTGCTCGTTGGTCCAGTAATAATCGTTGCCGAGGATGCAGTGCTGCTTCAACCGGTTGCCGAGGAAGAAATGATATTCCTCCTTGGTCATGCCGCAGTCGAACAGATATTCGTACATCTCTGAATCGACGCGCCGGCCATAGTTCAGGTCGAGCGACAGGAAACGCATCGCGTTCAGGATTTCGGCAGGGCCGATCGCCGCCGGGTTCTCGGCGTGGAAATATTCCGAGGATTCGGACTGGATGAAGATCGCGTTCGAGCGGCGCTTCAGGATGCATTGCATCGCCAGCACGTTCGCCTTGACGATGTGCTTCAGCGCGGTGACGAATGCCTTATCCCCGGTCAGCTGCTCGTTCCACCAGCCGTAGCGCGCCGAGAATGTGGCGCAGATGAACATCTCGTTGACCGGCGTGTAGAGCTGCACCCAGGGGAAGCGCTCGGCAAAGGCGGCAGCATAATCGGCGAACAGCTCCGGAAAATCGCCGTTCTGGAAGTTGCCGATCCAGTCCGGCACGCCGAAATGGCAGAGATCGACGATCGGCGTGATGTCGCGGCGCCTCAGGTCCGCGAACGTCTCGTCGGCGAAATCCCAGTCATATTTTCCGGGACCGAGGAAGGTCGTGTGGATCGGCGGCCCGTAGCGGACGAAATGCAGCCCCAGATCCTCGAGCAGATCGAAATCGGTGCGCCAATGCTTGTAGTGGCCGCACACCTCCATCTCGTCGATCCGGGTCTTGCCGTTGTCGATGGTCGGGACGCTGTTTTCGATCCCGGTGCAGAACATGAAGTTGGCGATGGCTCTGCCCTCCCAGGCCTTATCCGAACGGGCGGTCGGCGATGCCGCGTACGCCCGCGTCGAACATAAAGAGCGCGCCCGCCAAAGGTTGCACGGCCAGCGCATTTTCGTTGAGGCCGACGCGGGCGGACGTGACGAACAGGCGATCGAGCGAGGCGCCGCCGAACGCGCAGCTGGTCGGCCGTTCCACCGGCATATCGATCATATGCAGCACGTCCCCGTCCGGCGACAGGCGACGCAGGCACCAGCCGTTCCAGAAGGCGACCCACAGGCACCCCTCCGCATCGACGGTCATGCCGTCAGGATGTCCATGTTCTTCGCGAAAGCTGGCGAAGACGCGCCGGTCGCCGGCATTGCCGTCGCCGTCCAGGTCGAACGCGTAGATCAGCCGCTTCGCAGAATCGGTGTGGTACATGGTCCGACCGTCGGGGCTGAAGGCGGGACCGTTGGTGACCATGTAGCCGTCGTCGATCACGTGCCAGCTCAGGTCCGGATCGAGCCGGTAAAGACTGCCTTGGGCCTGCTCTTCCCGGTCGTCCATCGTCCCGGCCCAGAAGCGGCCGGCGCGGTCGAGCTTACCGTCGTTGAAGCGGTTGTCGTGCAGCAGCGCCTCGGGATCGGCGATCGCCTCGTACAGCCCGGCCGCGGGATCAGCGCGGAAAATGCCGCGCTCGGTGCCCGCGACAAAGCCGCCGTCCGCGGCCGGCGCGAGCGAGCAGATGCGTAAGGGCGGCGTCCAGCGCTCGACGCCGTCCGCCTCGCTCCAGCGGAACACCGCAGGCCCCTTGATATCGACCCACCACAGCGCCTGGTCGCGTTCCACCCAGACAGGGCCTTCTCCGAGCACCGCATTCACGGGCGCGATCGGTTCGGGTACGGAATGTTCGGGCACTTTCACGAAACGAAGTGGCGGCTTGACCGTTCCCCGGCCATGGCGGGCGATTTCCGATGGCAGGACGGCTTCATCGCGGTCGATTGGGGCACCACCAATCGCCGCGCCTGGATGGTCGAGGCCGACGGCCGGACGCACGAAATCCTGGACGACGAGCTTGGCGTGCTGAAGGTCGAGAACGGGGGGTTTCCCGTCGAGATCGCCGCCATCCGGAAACGGCATGGCGACAAGCCGATCCTGCTGGGCGGCATGATCGGATCGAACCGCGGCTGGATCGAAGCGCCCTATGTCGCCGCCCCGGCATCGCTCGACGGAATCGTCGCCTCGATCCGCTGGCCCGAAGAAGCCGTCGGGATCGTGCCAGGCGTCAGCTACCGCAACGGGCGAGACGCCGATGTAATGCGCGGCGAGGAAGTGCAGATCTTCGGCGCGCTCGCCGAAGGGCTGGCGCCCCGCGACGGGCTGCTGTGCCACCCGGGCACCCACGCGAAATGGGTGCGGATGGAAGGCGGCGCGATCGGCCCGTTCCGCAGCGTGATGACCGGCGAGCTGTTCAGCACCCTCTCCCGCCACGGCATCCTGATCGACCGGTTGCAGGACAAGGTCTCCGCGAACGACGATTTCCGCGCCGGGGCGGAGCATGGCCTGGCCCATGACGACCTGACGGCAGAACTCTTCTCGATCCGCGCGCGTTACCTGCTCGGCGCCGGCGAATGCGACAACGCGTCCTATGCAAGCGGACTGCTGATCGGCGCAGACGTGCGGATCGGGCTGGCGTTCGGCGGCGGCGGGCCGGTGGCGCTGATCGGCCGGCCGGACCTGACCGCGCTCTATGCCGAGGCGCTGAAGCTGGCCGGACGCGACGCAAGCCGGATCGACGGCGAACATGCCTTCCTGCTCGGCGCGCGCGCGATTGCGGAGAGACTGAGATGAATGCCCTTGCCGATTTCACCCGCTATCTGGCCGAATGCCCGCTGATCGCAATCATCCGCGGCGTGCGGCCGGATGAGGCCGAGGCTGTCTGCGGCGCCATCATCGACGCTGGCATCCGCATCGTCGAAGTGCCGCTGAACTCGCCCGATCCGTTCGCCAGCATCGAACGGCTGGCGAAGCGGTTCGGCGATCAGGCGCTGGTCGGCGGCGGCACCGTGCTCGATCCCGACGACGTGAAGCGGGTCGCGCGGGCGGGCGGGCGGATCATCGTGTCGCCCTCCACCGACGCCGCCGTGATCAGAGAGACATGGGAGGAAGGGTTGGTCTCCGCCCCCGGCTTTTTCACGCCCAGCGAAGGCTTTGCCGCGCTCAAGGCCGGCGCGCATGTGCTGAAGCTATTCCCCGCGGAAGCGGCCTCCCCGGCCGTGCTGAAGGCAATCAAGGCCGTGCTGCCGCACGAGGTGCCGCTGATCGTGGTCGGCGGTGTCAAGCCGGACACGATGCGTCCCTGGCTCGAGGTGGGCGCAAGCGGCTTCGGCCTCGGATCGGGCCTGTTCAAGTCCGGACGCAGCGCCAGCGAAGTCGCGGCGGCGGCTCGCGCCTATGTGGAAGGAGTGCGGGTATGATCCGGCTGGCGATCATCGGTTACGGCAAGATCGCGCGCGACCAGCATTATCCGGCGCTCACCAGCCATGGCGGCTATCAGCTGAAGGCAGTGGTGACGCGCAGCGGCGGCGCGCCCGACGGCGTGCGCTGCTTTGCCGACACGGCGGCCATGCTGGACGCAATGAAGGGCGAGATCGACGCGGTGACGATCAGCACCCCGCCCGAACCGCGCTACGACATTGCGCGCCAATGCCTTGATGCCGGCCTCGACATGCTGCTCGAAAAGCCGCCGACCACCACGATCGGACAGATCCAGGAACTCGCCGCCGAATGCGAAAAGGCGGGGCGCGTGCTGTTCACCACCTGGCATTCGCAGTTCGCGGCCGCCGTCGAGCAGGCGCGCGACGCGCTGAAGGGCAAGCGCATCGCCGCGATGCGCATCTGCTGGCACGAGGACGTCAATAAATACCATCCTGGCCAGGACTGGGTATGGGATGCCGGCGGCTTCGGCGTGTTCGATCCGGGCATCAACGCCTTGTCGATCTCGGTGAAGATCGTGCCCGGCAAGCTGATCCTGGATGACACGATGCTGCGCGTGCCCGCCAACCGCCAGCAGCCGATCGTCGCGAAGCTGAAGCTGTCCAGCCCGGTCGCAGACGGGCCGATCGAGGCGACGTTCGACTGGTGCCCGACCAGCGAGGACGAATGGACGATCACCGTCCAGCCGGTGGACGGGCCCGAGCTGGTGTTGCGCCATGGCGGATCGGAGATCGAGATCGGCGGCGAAGTCCATGCGCCGACGGGCCTTGGCGAATATCCGGGAATCTATGCGGAGTTCGCCAGGCTGGTGGCCGAACGGCGGAGCCAGGTCGATTACGAGCCGCTGAGGATCGTGGCAGACGCCTTCATGACGGCGGACCGGGAAACGGCGCCCCCGTTCGAATGGCGCAAGACTTAAGAGGCTAGACGCGCGCCCTTCCCTCCCCCAAAGCCGCGCGGATGGGCTGGAGCTTTGCGATCGACCGGGGCGGCACGTTCACCGATATCGTCGCCCGGACTCCCGATGGCCGGCTGATCACGAAGAAGCTGCTGTCCGAAGACCCGGAACGGTATGACGACGCGGCGACTGCCGGAATCGCGGCGCTGATCGCGGAGCACGGGCCGGGGCCGATCGACAGCGTCAAGATGGGCACCACCGTCGCGACCAATGCACTGCTGGAGCGCAAGGGCGAGCAGCTGGTGCTGGCGATCACGCGGGGCTTCGGCGATGCGCTTCGAATCGGATACCAGGCGCGGCCGGATATCTTCGCGCGCGATATCCGGTTGCCCGATCCGCTCTACGGCGAGGCGATCGAAGTCGGCGAACGCGTCACCGTGGCCGGGGATGTGTTGGCGCCGCTCGACGAAGCGCAGGCGCGCGCCGATTTCGCCGCGGCCCGCGCACGCGGCTTCAAGGCTATTGCGATCGTGCTGATGCATGGGTGGAAGCATCAGGCGCACGAGAGGCGGCTGGCGGAGATCGCAGCCGAAGCCGGGTTCGAGCAGATTTCGGTCAGCCATCAGGTCGGACCGCTGATCAAGCTGGTCGGGCGCGGCGACACGGCGGTGGTGGACGCCTATCTGTCGCCGGTGCTGCGCCGCTATGTCGAGCGGGTGCGGGCGAACCTGGACGAAGGCGCGCCGCTGCTGTTCATGCAGTCGAGCGGCGGGCTGGTCGAGGCGTCGAGCTTCAGCGGCAAGGACGCGATCCTGTCCGGGCCCGCAGGCGGCATCGTCGGCATGGCGAAGACGGCAGCAGAGGCCGGGTTCGACAAGGTGATCGGCTTCGACATGGGCGGCACCTCCACCGATGTGTCGCACTATGCCGGCACCTATGAGCGGTCGAGCGAGCGGATCGTCGCCGGCGCCCGGGTGCGCGCGCCGATGCTGGAGATCCACACGGTCGCGGCGGGCGGCGGATCGATCTGCCGCTTCGACGGGGCACGGCTGCGGGTCGGTCCGGAATCGGCGGGCGCGGTGCCGGGACCGGCCTGCTATCGCCGCGGCGGGCCGCTGACCGTCACCGACTGCAACGTGCTGCTGGGCAAGATCAGGCCCGATCATTTCCCGGCCGTGTTCGGCCCGAACGGGGACGAGCCGATCGACGTTACGGCCGTGCGCGACAGATTCGAGGCAATGGGCGCCGAAGCCGGCATGTCGGCGGAAGCGCTGGCCGAGGGCTTTCTACGCATCGCCGTCGACAGCATGGCAAACGCGATCAAGACCATCTCGATCGCGCGCGGCCACGACGTGACCCGCTACACCCTCGCCTGTTTCGGCGGCGCGGGCGGCCAGCATGCGTGCCTGGTCGCCGACGCACTGGGGATGGAGCGGGTGATGATCCATCCGCTGGCCGGGGTGCTCTCGGCCTACGGCATGGGCCTGGCCGAGGTCGCGGTGCTGCGCGAGACGACCGTCGAGGCCCCCCTCGGCGCGCCGCTGCTGTTCATGCAGTCGAGCGGCGGGCTGGTCGAGGCGTCGAGCTTC
>NZ_DASTXI010000097.1:0-13068 GCF_035758555.1 Sphingomonas sp.
CTGATCGAGCGCTTCTTCTCAAAGCTGAAGCACTTCCGCCGTGTGGCCACCCGCTACGATAAACTCGCCGCCAACTTCTTCGCCATGGTCCAACTCGCATCTATGCGGCTATGGCTTCGCGTTTATGAGTCTACGGCCTAAACGCCACGATATTGCGCAAAGAGGCGCAGCGGCTACTCCGAGATGCGCTTGCCGAACATTCCATGGCACAGCGGAACTGGCCCGACCGAACAGATTGCGACCGGCTGGACGATGCATTCGCGGCACTGGAGGCAGATGGCATCATATCGCGCCAGAACTTCACTTGTTGCGGCACCTGTGGATCGGCTGAGATATGGGATGAAATGAAGGCGATCGAGGAAGCCGGTGGAGCAGTTCGCGGCTATGCCTTCTACCACATGCAGGACACGGAAAGCGCTGCCGAGGGGCACGGGCTATATCTTAACTATGGCGCCTGCGAAGAAGGCGAGCACGCAGCGCTCGCGATAGCCAGAGACATTGTGGCCCACCTGGAGGACCACGGGCTGGACTGCCACTGGAATGGCGAGTGGGGCAAGCGAATAGCAGTCGCCCTCGACTGGAAGCGAAGGCGATAGGCCGGCGTGCTCGCCTGACAAAAAACAACCGCCGGAGCCTTTCGGCCCCGGCGGAGGTGAGCGGACGGAGAGGGAGTGTCCGCTTGCGTTCGTGGAGCGCTTAGCGGTGGGCGATCTTGGTCGTGTCCGCCTTGGCGTTGCACTTGGCGAGCGCTTCGCCGTCGAGCGTCTGGTCACCGGCGCGGAAGGCCGTAACCGGGCCAAGCTCGCGCGCGACGCTGGCGCAGACGATCGCCGGCCGGCTGGTGCCCTGCGCGGCCGCGCAGACATCGCCGTCGCAGTTGACGAGAATGTCGCGCACCACCGTCTTCGCGGCGGCGGGCTGCGCCAGCGTGATGCTGTAGTAATTGCCGTTCGGCTGTGCGACCGCGGCCGAGCCGAGCAGCGTCAGCGAGCCGACGAGCGCCGCGGTGAAAGCTGCAATCCGTACCATGTTCCGTCCCTTTTCGATTTCAGTTGCGAATCACTACCTACTCGATTAGGTTTTTAGTTGCAACTGGAAACTGAAAATTATTTTTGCCGCTTTATGAACGGGTCGGCTTCGGCTAGGTTTTTGAACAACGGGGAAGAGGATCGGATGGGCCTGAGAGAACCGCTTGCGCAGATCGCCGCGGAATGCAGCCTGCCCAAGGCGCTGGAGGCGATGGGCGAGCGCTGGTCCTTCCTGATCCTGCGCGCCGCGTTCAACGGCCTGAAGCATTTCGAGGAAATCCAGTCGAACCTCGGCATCGCCCGCAACATTCTCGCCAACCGCCTCGGCCGGCTGGTCGATGTCGGGATTCTCAACCGCGAGCCCTGCCCCGAAGACCGGCGCAAGATCGAATACCGGCTGACCGAAAAGGGTCTCGACCTGCTGCCGACGATGATCGCGCTCCGCCAATGGGGCGAGAAATGGGAGACCGGCTGCCCGTCGAACCCGGTGCTGGTCGACAAGCGCGACCTTGCTCCTGTCGCCGACGTCCGCGTGCTGTCGCAGGACGGCCGGCCGCTGGAATGGGAAGACCTGTCCTTCCGCTGGCGCGAGGAGCTGGAGGAAGCGCGCGCGGCCGAATAGCTCAGGCGAGCGCCCATTCTCTCCTGACATTTTCGTCTTCATCCGCGGCGGCACGCGTGCGTTCGGCTTCAAGCGCAACCCGGTCCAGCCGCCCCAGCGCCCAGACCGCCGCACCACGGACAACCGGGTTCGGATCGTCGAGATGAGCGCGAACGGCTTCCGTCAGTGCGGGCGCGCCGCTGTTGCCGGCAGCGATCAGGCAATTTCGCATCATCCGGTCGCGGCCGACACGCTTGATCGGCGAGCCGGCGAACAGCTGGCGGAAACCGGTATCGTCGAGCGCGAGCAGGTCGGCGAGCATCGGCGCGCCGAGCTCCGCGCGCGGGGCGAAGGCGAGGTTCGCCGCCGCCGCATCGGCGAATTTGTTCCAGGGGCAGACCGCCAGGCAATCGTCGCAGCCATAGATGCGGTTGCCGATGCCGGGGCGAAGGTGGCGCGGGATCGGGCCTTTGTGCTCGATCGTCAGGTAGGAAATGCAGCGCCGCGCATCGAGCCGGAACGGGGCCGGGAACGCGTCGGTCGGGCAGGCGCGCTGGCAGGCGTCGCAGCTGCCGCAGCGCTGGCTTCCGGCCGCATCCGGCTCCAGTTCCAGGGTCGTGAAGATCGCGCCCAGGAACAGCCAGCTGCCGTGATCGCGGCTGACCAGGTTGGTGTGCTTGCCTTGCCAGCCGAGCCCGGCGGCTTCGGCCAGCGGCTTTTCCATCACCGGCGCGGTGTCGACGAAGACCTTCAGGTCGCCGCCCGCCTGCGCCACCAGCCAGCGCGCCAGTTCCTTCAGCTTGCGCTTGACCAAGTCGTGATAGTCGGCGCCCTGGGCATAGACCGAGATGCGCCCCGCCTCCGGCTCCGACGCGAGCCGCAGCGGATCGGTCGCGGGCGCATAGCTCATCCCCAGCGCGATCACCGACCGCACCTCCGGCCACAGCCCGGCGGGCGCGGCGCGCTGGTCGGCGCGGCTTTCCATCCAGATCATGTCGCCATGCGCGCCATCGGCAAGCCATGCGCGCAGCCGTTCTCCCGACAGCGGCGCCGCATCGGCGCGCGCGATTCCGCAGGCGGCAAAGCCGATCCGCTTCGCCTCCATTTTCAACGCTTCGGAAAAGACATCCATATCCACGTCAGCCCGCCATATAGGCGTTCGCTCGCCCGCCCAGCGTGTCTTTTTTGCAACGCACAACAGATTGTTAAATCACGGCCCCGCGAGTCCGTTGCGAGTCTTCGATCCGCAACATATCGCCCGCAACAGAGCCAGCACCGACTGGTCTAGAGTCGCGGGCGGGCCATGGGCCCGATAATGGGGAAAGCAATGCGAAATCATCTCTTTATAGGTGCGGCCATCGCCGCACTTGTCGCTCCGGCTGCCGTGCAGGCGCAGCAGATCACAACCGGAATCGAGGGCACCGTCACCAGCGAGTCGGGGACGCCGCTCGCCGGTGCCGCGGTCACCATCACCGACACGCGCACGGGCGCGACTCGCACGCTGACCACCAACGGCAGCGGCACGTTCGCGGCCACGGGCCTCGTCACCGGCGGTCCCTACAGGGTTTCGGCGTCGGCGGACGGCTATGAAGGCCAGACGGTCGAGAACATCAACACGACGCTGCAGGGCAACACCAGCCTCAGCTTCCAGCTGTCGAGCGGCGCGGGCGACATCGTTGTCACCGCGTCGCGCGCGAACGTGACTCAGCTTGCGGTCGGACCGGGCCAGTCCTTCAGCGTCGAGGTGCTGGAGAACGCGCCGTCGTTCAACCGCGACGTCCGCGACATCATTCGCATCGATCCGCGCGTCAGCCTCGACCGCGACGACACCGGCTCCGGCCAGGACCGCATCTCCTGCCTTGGCGGCAACGACCGCGGCAACGCCTTCACCGTCGACGGCATCAGCCAGGGTGACGTTTATGGCCTGAACGACACCGGCTTCTCCTCGCGCAGCTCGACGCCCGTTCCGTACGACGCGGTGCGCGAAACTCAGGTCGCGTTCGCGCCATTCGACGTCGACTACGGCAACTTCACCGGCTGCGCGATCAACGTCGTGACCAAGTCCGGCACCAACGACTACCATTTCGGCGGGTTCTTCGAATATTCGGACGACGGCTTGCGCGGCAATTCGGTCGCGGGAACGCCCGTCGCGCCGGTCGAGCCGGAGAAGCGTTGGGGCGCTTATTTCGGCGGCCCGGTCATCAAGGATCGCCTGTTCCTGTTCGGCGCCTACGAACATCAGGAAGCCGCTTTCTCGCAGGACGACGGCCCCGCAGGAGCCGGCTTTCCGATTGAGATCGAGCAGGTCACCGTCGACCAGTTCAACCAGATTTCGGACGTGCTCAGCAGCGTCTACGGCATCGAGACGGGGCCGCTGGTCTTCAGCCGCCCGTTCAAGAATGACCGCTATTTCGTCCGCGGCGACCTTCAGATCACCGACCAGCATCGTCTGGAGGTGACGTACCAGCGACTCGAGGAAGCGAGCACCAAGCTCGACGATCAGGCGTCCAGCGGCTCGTTCAATGGGACCGTCGTGGGACGGAATACCTTCTTCCTCAGCGGCACGCGCTCGAATTATTATTCCGGCCGCCTCTATTCGCAGTGGAATGACAGTTTCTCGACCGAAGTGCGCTATTCGCGCTCGGAAGTCCGCGATGTGCAGGACCCGATCGGCGGCGGGGAAGCCCAATCGGCTAACCCGATCCCGCGCATTGTGGTCGGCGTCGACAACGGCACGGGCGCACCCGGCGCGGTCGAGGCCGGTCCGGGCTTTTCGCGATCGGCTAATGACCTGCGGACCGATATCGACCAGCTGCGTCTTGCCGGCACGTTCGAGGCGGGCGATCACCGCATCAAGATCGGCACTGAGATCAATCACGCGAGCCTGTTCAATCTGTTCGTGCAGAATGCCACGGGTACTTTGGTCTTCCGCAACATCGACGACCTTCGTGAAGGCCTGCTCTCACCGGGCACGGGCAGTAGCGACACCTTCAACACCCCCGCCGGCGTGGTGTCAGGCAGCGTCGAGGGCGCGTTCGGCAATTTCTCGGCGACCGGCGATATCAACGATGCGGCGGCCAAATTCACGCGGACCATCTATTCGGCCTTCGCTCAGGACGAATGGCAGGCGACCGACCGCCTGAACCTGACCGCTGGTGTGCGCATCGACTGGTATGACGGTGGTCACCCTGTGCTCAACCAGAACTTCGTCGATCGCTACGGCATCCCCAACATAGCGGGCTTCAGCACGCTCGATCCGATCGTGATGCCGCGCGCGGCCTTCACCTACGACGTCGGCGATTTCGCGGTGTTCTCGCGCGCCAAGCTGCGCGGCGGCGTCGGCATCTTCTCCGGCGGCGATCCGGTCGTCTGGTTTGCCAACGCGTTCCAGAATGACGGCCGCGGTTTCGCCGAAGGATCGACGCAGGACGCGCCTTGCCCGGCAGGCCAGATCGACGTGGTGACGGGCGGCAAGTTCACCGGCGTGCCGACCTGCTTCCAGGCGGCCGGCTCGGCCAAGGCGGCGGCCGGCACCGGCGATACCCAGTCGATCGACCCGAACATCAAGCAGCCGTCGGTGGTGCGGGCCAATCTCGGCTTCGCGACCGACGTCGACTTCGCATCGAGCGGCCTCCTCAGCGGTTGGCACGTCAATCTCGACTATATCTACAGCCACTATCGCGATCCGCTGACGATCGTCGATCTTTCGCAGACGCCGGACATCCGCAAAGGCCTGAACGGCTTCACGGTCGATGGCCGCCCGATCTATGCAGCGATCGATCCGACCGATCCGGACGCTGCGGGCTGCAGTGCGCAGCTGGTCAGCACCTTCCCGGTGCAGTGGACCAACGTCACCGCAGCCTGCTTCAATCGTATCGGCCGCGACGACGAGCTGATGCTCACCAACTCCGGCGGGTTCGACAGCCATGTGGCGTCGTTCATTCTGTCCAAGCAGTTCCCGACCGGCGTGTTCACCGACGGCGGCTCGGTCGACTTCAGTGTCGGCTATGCCTACACCGACGCGCATGACCGGCGGAACATGTACAATTCCACCGCTGGCTCGAACTACGACCGGACCGCGGCGTTCGACCGGCAGAACCCGGCGGAATCGCGCGGCTTCTACAGCAGCAAGCACAACATCACCGTCAACACGGTCTTCCGCGAGGAGTTCTTCGAAGACCTGAGCACGCGCATGGGCATCACTTTCATCGCGCGGTCGGGCCGTCCCTACAGCCTGACCTTCCGCGGCAGCGGCGTGTTCAACGATTCCGCTTCGGGCAGCGACAATGCACTCGTCTATCTGCCGACCGGCACGAACGATCCGAATATCTCGCCCTCGTCGGACATGACCGCGGTGCAGGGCCTGGTCGACTGGGCCTCGGGTTACGGCTGCGCGAAGGGTTTCCTCGGCCGGTCGATCCCGCGCAACACCTGCTCGGGCGACTGGTACTTCGATATGGACCTGTCGATCTCGCAAGAATTGCCGGGACCCGGCCGCCTGTTCGGGTTCCGCGACAAGCTGAAGCTCTACGCGACCATGGACAATGTCCTGAACTTCCTCGACAGCGACTGGAACGTGCAGCGCCGCCGCGATTTTTCGGGACTTCAGGATGTGGCCTCGACCAGCGGCGTCGATGCGCAGGGCCGGTACATCATTACCGGCTTCAACGGCGCTCAGGCGATCGCCGACGACAACCAGATCAACTTCAGCTCGTCGGTCTGGCGGATCAAGGTCGGCATCAGCTACGATTTCTGATCTGAAGCCGGGACACAAAAGCCACCGCCCGGGAAACCCGGCGGTGGCTTTTTCTTTGCGCGTGGCCCGCAACTCCGGTCAGAGCGACAAGGTTGACGGTTCTCCTTTTCGCAGAACTTGGCTAGACCCCGCGCGATGGCCCTTGGGTTTGCTGCGAAGCCGTTCTTCGACGACAAGAACCGCGCGTTCTGGAACCTGCAGACGGCGGGCTGGGCCGGCTATTTCCTGCTGCGCACGCTGTCCGGCTTCGCCAACGGGCTGACACTTGCCTTTCTGGTGCCCGTCGCGGTCTCGACGGCCACCGGCTATTCGCTGACGCTGGTGCTGGGCGCGCTTTATCGCGAGCTGATCCGCAGAAAGCCGGTCACGACCTGGCTGGGCTCGATCGGCGGCATGCTGATCGCGGCCGGCATCTATTCGATGATCGATGCGTGGATCTTCAACACGATCCAGCGGCCGGGCGAAGGCTTTCAGATCAGCCTGTTCCTGGGCACCATCTTCCTCGATTTCGTCGTGATCGGCGCCTGGTCCGCGCTCTATTATGCGATCAACTTCTTCCTGGTGGTCGAAGATCAGGCCGACCAGCTCCGCGTCCTCGAAAGTCAGGCATCATCGGCGCAGCTGGCGATGCTGCGCTATCAGCTGAACCCGCATTTCCTGTTCAACACCCTCAATTCGATCTCGACGCTGGTGCTGCTGAAGCAGACCGAGCGCGCGAACGCGATGCTGTCGCGCCTGTCTTCGTTCCTGCGCTATACTTTGGTCAACGAGCCGCTCGGCCAGGTCACGCTCGAGCAGGAAATCGAGACGCTGAAGCTGTATCTCGAGATCGAGAAGATGCGCTTCGAGGACCGGCTGCGCCCGATCTTCGAGATCGATCCGATCGTGCTTAAGGCGCGGATGCCGTCGCTGCTGCTGCAGCCTTTGGTCGAGAATGCGATCAAATATGCGGTCACGCCGCTGGAGGAAGGCGCCGACATCATCGTCAGTGCCCGGCTGGTCGTCGATCGCGTCCGCATCACGGTCGCCGATACCGGCCCGGACTTGAACGAGAAGCGTTCCGGGCCCATTCAATCGACAGGAGTCGGTCTGGCGAACATTCGCGACAGGCTGGCGCAGGCCTATGGCCAGGATCATGAGTTCGACGCGAAAGCGCGTGCGGGGGGCGGATTCGAGGTTCGTATCGAAATTCCGTACCAAACCGAGGAACAACCAAGGGAAGCCGCATGACCATCAGAACGATCCTCGTCGATGACGAGCCGCTGGCCATCCAGGGCCTGCAGCTGAGGCTCGAGCCGCATGAGGATGTGGAGATCGTCGATACCTGCTCGAACGGGCGGGAGGCGATCCGGTCGATCAAGACCAACAAGCCCGATCTCGTTTTCCTCGACATCCAGATGCCCGGTTTCGACGGCTTTTCGGTCGTCCAGGGGCTGATGGAGGTCGAGCCGCCGCTGTTCGTGTTCGTGACCGCCTATTCCGATCACGCGATCCGCGCGTTCGAGGCGCAGGCGGTCGATTACCTGATGAAGCCGGTCGAGGAAGATCGGCTCGCCGCCACGCTCGACCGGGTCCGCCAGCGGCTGGCGGAGAAGCGCGGCGTCGAAGAGATCGATCGACTGCGCGAAGCTCTCGCCGAGGTCGCGCCGGAGGCCGCCGCGGAGATCAGCGAGGGCACGGAAGCGCCATCCGCCAGCCGCTTCGAGAAGATGATCAACATCAAGGATCGCGGGCAGATCTTCCGCGTCGACGTCGACAATATCGAGCGGATCGACGCGGCCGGCGATTACATGTGCATCTACACTGCCGACAACACGCTGATCCTCAGGGAGACGATGAAGGATCTGGAAAAGCGGCTCGATCCGCGCCGCTTCCAGCGCGTTCATCGCTCCACGATCGTCAACCTGGACCTCGTCAAGCAGGTGAAGCCGCACACCAACGGCGAATGCTTCTTGGTGCTCGATTCGGGCGCGCAGGTGAAGGTCAGCCGCAGCTATCGCGACGTGGTCGCGCGCTTCGTCCACTGATGATCCTCGGCGCGCTGCTGCTTGCGGCGAGCGCGCCGAGGATCTGGTCCAGGCCGCCGATTTCCTCGGACCAGTTCGAGTCGCATCCGGCGTTCGATCCCCTGACCAGAGACCTGTGGTTCGTGCGTTCGACGCCGGAATTCCGCGGCTGGCGGCTGAAGGTCAGCCGTTGCGGCAAGACGGGCTGGAGCGAGCCGGTCGACGCGCCGATCGCCGGCGACGGCGTCGAGGCGGACCCGTGGTTCAGCCCGGACGGGCGGACATTATGGTTCATCTCTACCCGCACGACGGACGGAATCAGCCGCAAAGACCTCGACATCTGGAGCGTTTCGCGTGGGAAAGACGGCCGCTGGGGCACGCCCGAGCGCCTGCCGGAGCCGGTCAATTCGGCCGGCCAGGAATGGTTTCCCCGCCCCGCGCCGGACGGCTGGCTCTATTTCGGATCGGATCGCCCCGGCGGCTTCGGCAAGACCGACATTTGGCGCGCGCGCGAGGATCGGCCGGGTCAATGGACAGTCGAGAACGCCGGGCCGGCGCTCAACACGGCCGCCGATGAATATGAGCCCCTGCCCTCTCCGGACGGCGCATGGATGCTATTGAGCGGCGTCGACGCCTATTACCGCAGCGACCGCACTGCGCAGGGCTGGAGCCCGCGCGTCCGCCTCGGCCCCGAGATCAACGCCAATGGCAGCGAAATTGGCGCGGCGTTCTCACCCAGTGGCAAGTCCTGGCTGTTCGCGCGGGACACAAAGGACGGACGGTCGGGGGAATTGCTGCTCGCCGGCGAAGACGAGGGCTGGCCGAAGCCGTGCCCGCAATCATGAGGAACGCGACATGAACCAGTCGGAAAAGGCGCGCGCGTTCGCCGCGCTGCATGTGCCGGGCGAGCCTTTGATCCTGTTCAATGCCTGGGATGCAGGTTCGGCCAAAGCCATTGCCGAAGCGGGAGCACAGGCGATCGCGACCGGCAGCTGGTCGGTCGCGGCCGCGCAGGGTTTCGGCGATCGCGAGGCCCTGCCGATCGAGCTCGCCCTCGCCAATGCGGCGCGAATCGCGGGCGCGGTCGATTTGCCGGTCACGCTCGATTTCGAAGGCGGCTATGCGGTCGATGCAGGCGCTCTGGCCGCCAATTTCGGCCGCGTGCTCGCGACGGGCGTGATCGGCTGCAATTTCGAGGACCAGGTGATGAGCAGCGAAAGCCTGCATCCGGTACGCGACCAGGCGCGGCGGGTGGAGGCGTTGCGGCGCGAAGCCGAACGCGCCGGCGTCCCCGCCTTCATCAATGCACGCACCGATATTTTCCTGAAGGCCAAGGTCGATACGCATGACAATGCAGCGGTAGACCATGCGCTGGAACGCGCGCGCGCCTATGCCGATGCCGGCGCGAGCGGCTTCTTCGTGCCGGGCCTTGCCGACGAACGCCTGCTCGCGCGTGTCTGCAAAGACTCGCCGCTCCCCGTGAACGCGATGATGTTCCCCGGCATGCCCGACAGGCGGCGGCTCGCCGACATCGGTGTCGGACGGATTAGCTACGGTCCCGGGCCGTACCGGCTGGCGATGCAGGCGCTCGCCGATGCGGCCCGGTCCGCGTTCGGTTAGGCGATCGCCACCCGGCGCGAGCGCCGCCGCGACGCTGCGCCGGTCAAGGCGAAGCCCGCGATCAGCATCGCCCAGGTCATAGGCTCGGGCACCCCCGGAGGCGTCGCCGCAGCGCGAACGTCCACAGCGATATCGTCGACCGCGACCGCTCCGCGCCCGCCATTGCCGAACAGGAACGTGACGGGCCCGGCAAAATAGGCGCTATCGACGGTGTAGCTGGTCACCGCATTGCCGGCGGAGAAAATCTCGTTCCCCATCGGGTCGATCACGCGGAATATGAACTCGGAGCTCGAAGTCGCGGTCAGCTTGTCCCATGAAAAGCTCTGGAACGAGACCTCGAAACCCGCCGCCGGCGTGAACGCGATCTGCGACAGCTCGCTCGCGGGTCCCGGCGGAAAAGACGTGGCCTGACCGTCGGCGCCGGTGAAGAAATGGTCGGTCGTGAACTGCAGCGATGTTCTCGATCCGGTGTTTTCGCTCGCGTCATAGCTGACCGCCAGCGCGGCGGAGCTGCCGTAGTTGCCGGCGACCAGCTGGCCGTCGGTGCTGCAGATCTGATTGGCCGGTCCGCCGTCCGTATCGGTGCACGCCATGGTGCCGGCGTCGAACGTCAAAACGGTCGTGGCAGCCCCTGCCGGCGCCACGCACGCAACCAGAGCGGCCATCCCCCAAGCAAGTGTTCGCATGATTTACCCCTTCGTTGCGCGGCCTTTTTCCGGCCGCTGCAGGTAAAGGCGCCGTTCGCGGTCGCTGCGGGTCAGGCGACCGGTCGGTTTTCGTGCCTGTTTCGGAACAAGACAGTTATGCGGTTGCCTCATTGAGTTGGGTCAAGCACAAGGTGGCCGTGCTGGCCGCCGAACCAACTGAGGACGCGGGCCTGTTGCTGGCGTCCTGGCGCGCGGGGGACCTTTCCGCCCGCAACCGTCTGTTCGCCCTTTTCTATCCCGAGCTGAAACGCGCGGCAGCGGCGATGGTCCGCCGCGAGCCGGGCTTGTCGATGTCGACCGGAGACCTGATCCACGAGGCGGTTGCACGCCTGATGGCGCTGAACCGGATCGCCTGGCAGGACCGGGCCCATTTCATGGCGCTGGCCGCGCGCATGATGCGCCGCGCGCTGCTCGATCATGTGCGAAGCCGCAAGCGGCTGAAGCGCGAGCACCAAAAGGTCGAGCTGACCACGCGCATCGCGGGCGAACCGGACATCGAGATCGAGGAGTTGAACGAGGCGCTCGACAGGCTGGCGTCGATCGACCGGCAGCGCGCCGATATCGTCGAGATGCGCTATTTCGGCGGCATGGAGATCGCCGACATCGCGCAAGTGCTGGGGACGTCGGAATCGACGGTCAAGCGCCGCTGGGCGGCGGCGCGGCTGTGGCTGCTGGAGGCGCTGACGCCGGACGCCTGAGGGGGGAAGGGCATGGACGCAGAAACGGAAGCGCGTGCGTTCGCATTGCTGGACGAAGCGCTCGATGTGGCTCCGGACGAGCGCGATCAGTGGCTCGAGGCGTGCACGGACGACGCAGCGCTGCGCGCACGGGTCTCCAGGCTGCTCCGCGCGGGCGCGGGCCACGCATTGCGCACAGGCACTGCGCCGGCGCTTGCGGCGGACGAACCGCTGCCGGCGCGGATCGGCGCGTATCGCATCACCGGCCTGATCGGTCAGGGCGGCATGGGCGCCGTCTATCGTGGCGAACGTGCTTCGGGTGATTTCGACCATGTCGCGGCGATCAAGCTGATCCGGCCCGGCGCGCTTTCCGAGCAGCTGGCGGAGCGGTTCCGCCGCGAACGCCAGACGCTCGCGCGGCTCTCCCATCCCAACATCGCGCGGTTGCTCGACGGCGGAGAGACCGATCAGGGTCAGCCCTATCTGGTCATGGAATGCGTCGAGGGTCGGCCGCTGTCTGCCTGGTTGGCCGACGAGGCGCCATCGCGCCAGGACAAATTCGCTCTGTTCCTGAAGGTTTGCGCGGCGGTCGCCTGCGCGCACCAGAACCTGATCATCCACCGCGATCTGACGCCGGCCAATATCTTGGTCGACCAGGCGGGCGAGCCCAAGCTGATCGATTTCGGCATAGCACGCCCGATCGATGCGGGCGAGACGGACGCACCTCTCCACACAGCGACGCCCGGTTTTGCCGCGCCCGAGCGGCTGGCCGGAACACCGGCGACGACGCTGGCCGATATATATGCGCTCGGCGTGCTTCTCGATCTGTTGCTGGGCGAGGACGCGAATGCCGATCTGCGCGCGATTACGGCACGGGCTTCGGCGGCCGATCCGGCCTGCCGCTATCCGACAGTCGATGCGTTAATCGACGATCTGCAGCGCTATCGCGACGGTCGCACGGTACAGGCGCGAGGCGGCGGCACGCTGTATCGCACGGGCAGGATCGTCGCGCGGTACCGGCTCCCGGTCGCGGCGGCCGGCATCGTGCTGGCGGCGCTGATCGGAACGCTGGTGCTGACGCTGATCGCGAACCGCCGGGCCGAGCTTGCCCGCGCCGAGGCGGAACAGCGTTTCCAGCAGACGCGCGCCATCGCCAAGACGATGTTGTTCGATGTCTTCGACGAAGTCCGCAAGGCGCGCGGAGGTACCCCGGCGCAGGTGCTGCTGGCGCGCACCGGCCTCGCCTATCTCGACGCCCTTTCGGCAGCGGAAACGGCGCCATTCGACGTGCGGCTGGAGGCCGGCCGGGGCTATGTGCGGCTGGCACAGGTGATCGGGGGCGGCGACGGGGCGCAGCTCGGCAAGCTGGCCGACGGCAACAAGCTGCTGGCGCGGGCGGACGCGATCCTGTCTCGGGCACGGCAAGAACGGCCGGACGATCCCGCGGCCCGACGCGCCCTTGCCGAACTGCGGCTGGAGCAGGCGGCCGTCAATCTGGCCGGCAACAACGATCCGGGGCAGGCGCTTCGCCAGGCGCGCGAAGCCCGGCAGCTCCTCTTTGCCCGGCGGCTCTCGGATGCCGAGAGTGCGCGTCTTTACGCGGCGGCGCTCAGCGCGGAAGGGGACGCCTTTGGCTGGGCCAACGAATATGCGCGAGGGCGGATCGCCAATAT
>NZ_DASTXI010000138.1:0-7749 GCF_035758555.1 Sphingomonas sp.
CTATGGGTGATGTGGCCCCGGTCCGCGAACTCCCATACGGGCCCGCAGCCATGTGCTGCATCAGAGGCCGGACAGATGGCAGCACCCGACTACGCACCACCCTCACAAATCGCTTGCACCTGAAGGGGCGTCCACAGATGGTTAGCGGATATCAAGGTCGGAAATAGGGCAGCGACATGCCCGCTTCTTTTAGAACTGCTTCGTATCGAGATTGCACCGCGAGCAGCCGCTCGATGATGTCGTTGACCGTCGCCTCGCGTTCATGGGGATCAATCTCGGCGCGAGCTCGCTCTAGGTCGGCAATCAGAATGTGCAGACTGTCGCCCTGGAAAACTACGCCCGAATATGCGCGTCCCGGCAAGTGGACAACGGCGTAGTTCGTCGGATCAGAAAGCAGCTTCACGTCGTTCATGGTCAACTCCCGAGCGACGATGCTGATCGAAGGCGCTAACGTCCGCAATGGGTCGTTTCCGGACGTCTGCAGCGATCCGCGTCCGAATGTCCGCAACGGGTGGATTACTGCCGCTGGCCTTTCCTTCGTCACCCCGGGCTTGACCCGGGGTCCCGCTTCTTCTGTTCTTGAAGCATGCACCAATGAATGGAAGGTCGCGCTGGTCGAGCGCAGCAATCCGGAATGGCACGACCTGTACGATCAGATTCTCTGACGCTGGCCAAAGAATCAGAAGAAGCGGGACCCCGGCTCAAGGCCGGGGTGACGAAGACGGTAGCGCTCTCCCGTTTTTGATGTCGCAATGGATGGTAGCGGATGTTAGCTTCCCGCCTCATAAACCACGAACCGTGCCACGTCCGTCGATGCCATAGCGCGGGCAAGTTCGCTCTCACGATAACCAGGCATGGTGCTGAGCCAGTTGACGAACTCCTGACACCCCTGAGCTTCTATCGGGAAGACGCCGGCCGGTTCCGAGGCTTCCGTGAAGAGGAAATACAGAACATCCGCGCCCCACGGACCACTGTCGTCGGTTTGAACGATTACTTTTTGCAGTTCGCCGATGGGAAGCCGATGGGTGGTGTCAGTGCCATCGCTTGTGGCGATGTAGTCCCCGTCGAAGAGGACGCTCCACTTGGCGAGCGGGGAATTGTTCCAATTACGGAGTTTGTCTCGCAACCAGCCAATCATCTGCGCGAGCGTATGCGGCAGCCTCAATGTCCGCAACGGGTCGGTTGCTGCCCCTCCGAGCAGCGCGTCGACAAATGCCGGCAAAGGTCGAAACTGGGCTTTGCCCCTCTCCCCTTGCGGGAGAGGGGTGAGGGGCCAGAGCGAAGCGCAGCGAGCGTGGATTCCTCGTCCCCCTCACCCTCCCAAGCCTGACGGCTTGGGCCCCTCCCTCTCCCGCAAGGGGAGAGGGGCTGCCCGGGTCACCCCCGCCCCGGCACCTCATCCGCCAGCGGATGCCGCGCATTTACCAGTTCCACCAGCCGGCGCGAATCCACATGCGTGTAGATTTGCGTCGTCGCGATGTCGGCGTGGCCCAGCATCGCCTGGAGCGCACGCAGGTCGGCGCCGCCTTCCAGCAGGTGCGTCGCGAACGCGTGGCGCAGGCCATGTGGGCCGACGCGATCCGGCGGCACGCCCGCCGCCGCAGCGAGGGCCTTGACGATCTGGAACAGCCGTACTCGGCTCAGATGCTTCTTGCCGGACGGGAACAGCCACGGCTGGTCCTGCGGCACCAGCGTTCGCCAGCGCGCGACGGCGGCGCGGGCGCGGTCGGAGATCGGGACCAGCCGCTCGCGCCCGCCCTTGCCCTTCAGGATGATGAATGGCCGGTCGCTGGCGATCACCCCGCGCGGCAGCGACACCAGCTCCGTCGCGCGCAGGCCGGAGCCGTAGAGCAATTCGATCAGCGCCGAGAGACGAATATCGGCCAGCGGCGGATGCGTGGTCGCCAGCCGCCGCTCGATCTCCGCGAACAGCCGGTCCACGTCGCTGCGGTCGAGCACCTTGGGCAGCGGCCGCGCCCCGCCCGGACGCGGCAGCGCCTTGCCCGGATCGTCGGGGCGGAATCCTTCCTCCTGCAGGAATGCGAAAAAGCGCCGAAGCGCCGCCGATTTCCGCGCCACCGTCGATCGGGCAAGGGGCATCCATTGTTCGGCAACCCGCCCGATCGCCGTCTCGTCCGCCGCCGCCAGCCCGCCTGCCAGCAGCTCCGACGCCTGCTCCAGATCGGTGCGGTAGGCGAGGATCGTATTGCGCGCGGCCCCGGCCTCGGCCGCCAGCATCTCCAGGAACCGCTCGATCAGCTCCCGGTCGCCGCTCACGCGCGGGTGATGGCTTCGGCGGCGATCATCCGCGCCTCGGGCTCTCGCCCGACCCGGCGCAGCGCCGAGACGATGTGCATCAGATAGGCCGGGTGCACCGCCTTCCACGACAGGGTCTGCATGCCCGCCGCCGCGATCAGCGCAACCGTGCCGGTCTCGTTCTCCGCCGCCGCGCGGTCGATCGCGCGCGTCCAGCTGTTCTGCAGGCCCAGCGGCAGCTTGTGTTCGGTCGCGAGGCTCTGCGCATCCTCGGCCGAGATGCGGCCGAGCCCGGCCAGCGCTGCGACCAGGAACGCGCCCTTGCGGCTGCCTTCGTCCTGCTCGCCGACATAGGCGCCGGCGCGCCGTGCGCTGATCGTGACCGCACGTCCGGGCGCTCCGACCGCCAGCAGCGCCCAGCCGTCGTCGCCATCGTCCAGCTGATCGGCGACCGCGCCCCATTTCGACGCCGGATCGTCCAGCCCCGCCGTCAGCATCGCCGCGATCAGGTTGCGCGCATCGTCGGCATAATCCTCGCTCGGCGCGATCCGTGCCGCCGCCCGCGCGGTCAGCACCAGCCGGGCGTATTTCTCCATGTCGGTCTTGGGCTCCGACCAGAGCGTCCGCAGCGCCTCGACCCGCTCGGCCGGATCGTCGGCCGAATAGGCGTTGCGCAGCCGGAAGCCGGGCGTCTCCTCGATCGTATCCGGGTCCGCTTCGTCATAGGCGCGCCCGATCAGGTCGACATAGGCGGCGTTGGACAGCACGCCCAGGCTCGCCGCCCAGCTGGCCGGCACCAGCCGGTCTTCGGTCGAGATCATCGGCGCGCGATACTGCCATGCCTCGACATGCGGGCCGACCGTGTCGAACAGCGCCGCCGGGATCGGCACGTTGACTGCATTGGCGAGGCCGAAGCGCCACGCCGTCAGATTGTCGACGCCCGTCCATTCGATGTTGATCGCGCGCCGTCCACCGCCCGCGCCGACCACTTTCTCGGCCAGCAGCAGGTCGATGCCGCGTGCGCGGCTGCGATGGCGCGCCGCGTCGATGATCGCGCCGGCGGTGCCGTTGTCGCCGGACAGCGCCGCGCACATCGCGCGCACCAGGTCCCAGCTGGTCTGGTCGGCGCTGGCGGGCACATGGTCGGTCAGCGGGCACATCGCCGCCGGATCGGCGGTGGCGAGCGCGGTCTGCTGGGCGATATCGAACATCTTCGGGCTGAATCGGTCGACATCGACGCCCGCGACCAGCAGCCGCGCGGGATCGGCCTCGCCCATCCGCAGCAACAGCCAGGCGCGCTCCGCTACCCAGTCGGCGCCGTCGACTCCGGCTGGCGTCGGCGCGCGGGTCAGAAGCACGCGGCGCAGCAGGATCTGCGCCCAGCGCGACGCGATCGGCGCCTTGATGTCGCGCATCAGCGCCGAGGCGAAGCGGCCGTCGACATTGCCCCATTCGTCGGCACCATAGCCGCCATTGGCCGGCGTCAGCACGCCCACCAGGTCGGGGTCGCGGCGCGCCGCCTCCGGCAGGTCGTACGGATCGGCCTCGGCTGTCTCGGTTTCGTCGGCGGGAAGCTCCTCCTCGCCGGTCGCCTGCTGGTCCTCGGCCGTCAGCGGCAGCTCGGCACCCGGTGCCGGCGGCGTCGCGCCCGGCTGCGGGGCCGGCTGGCCCGGAGGGGGTGGCGTCGGCTGCGCAACCGGCACGTCGCCAAAGCCGGGCGGCAGCAGCGATTCGGGCGCCTGGTCCTGCCCCAGCGCCGGGATCGCGACGGCGGCGAGCGCGGCGGCCAGCGCCGCCCCGCCGAGCAGCCGCCTACTTGCCCAATTTCTCATTGGGGATCGTCTTCTCGACATGGGTCAGCGGTTTCTCGGCATTGACGCCTGAGAGATACCAGAGCCCGCCGCCGACGAGCACGATGAGGATGAGGATGATGACAGCCGAACGCGACATGACGCCGGGCTAGCAGAGGGGCGCCAGCCGGGCAACGCTTCAGGCCGGCGTGCCGGCGCCGCGCCCGAAAATTCCGGCAAGCGCGGTTCGTGCAGCTGGTGGTGCTGCCGGGATCCCGTTCGGTTCTCGCGAACGCGTCCCGCCACGCTGAACCGCCCTTTCGTGCGCGGATGTGGGACGGCTGGCGCGGCGCTGCATAGGCGATCATCCGCTTGATGCGCGAGGACGGGCAGGAGAACGGGCCGCGCCGTCCGGATCCGGAGCTCCGGGTGCGGCGCAACGTCACCGGCCTGGTCCGCATCCCCGCCTCGGCGATCGGCATGATCGAATCCGAAGGCTCATTTGTCCGCATCTATGTCGGGGAACGCACCTACCCCCCCCTCCGGGCCTTGGAGGGGCGATTGGGGGTGGGGAACGCACCTACCCCCACCGCCCCTCCCTCCGTGCCTTGGAGGAGGGGTTGGGGGTGGGGGGCGTTCGCGTACATCGTGCCCGACTAATTCGCGTTGGCGCGATCCGGGAGATTCGGCGCAGCAAGCTCGGCGCGCCGCAGATTCTGCTGGCGGACGGACGCGTGCTCCGGCCGCGTCTACGCGAAGGCGTCGCGGCAAAGGCTGACGATCACGGCATAAGAAAAGGGCCCCACCGCAGCGGAGCCCCCTGTTTCAAAGCTCTGGGAGCCTTACCGCCAGCCGAAAAAGCCGCCGATCAGTTCCCACATGCCCCGCCCGTTCGGCTGCGGCCTTTTCACCGTTTTCTTCGCCATAACGTCTCCCTTGCACAACAGGGCACGCGATTCGCAGCCCTATGTTAAGGTTAACGTTGCATTTACGATATGACAACCCGGACCCGATCCGGCGCGGAATCGGCATCGAGCAGGGCCAGAAGATCGGCAAACGGAACCGGCCGGCTGAGCAGGTATCCCTGGGCGATGTCGCAGCCCAGCCGTTGCAGCAGGCGCAGCACGCCCTCGTCCTCCACACCCTCGGCAACCACATGGCGGCCGAGCCTGTGCGCCATCTCAAGCGTGGCGCGCACCAGGATCAGGTTGTCGCCGTTGCGGTCGAGGTCGGTGATGAAGGTGCGGTCGATCTTGACCTCGTGCGACGGCAGGCGGGCAAGATATTCGAGCGTCGCGTTGCCGGTGCCATAGTCGTCGATCGACAGCTTCACCCCGGTCGCGACCAGCCGCTGCATCGTCTCGATGCTGCCGGGCACGCTCAGCAACTCGCCGGTTTCGGTGATCTCAAGCGTCACGTCGCCGGGCGCCACGCCATGTCCGGCGAGCGCCTCCGACAGCCGCTCGACCAGATCGGCTTCCTCGAGCAGCTTGGGCGACAGATTGACCGAAACGCCCAGATCGTGCCCTGTCGCCTGCAGCGATGCGAGATCGGCCAGCGCCCGGTCGAGCACGAAATAAGTGAGCGCCGCGATCTTGTTGTGCTCTTCCGCGGCCGCGATGAACTGATCGGGGCTGAGCGGGCCGACAGTCGGGTGATTCCACCGCACCAGCGCTTCCATGCCGACAATCCGCCGGGTCGAGAGCGACACCTTGGGCTGATAGGCAACCCAGAGCTCGCCGCTCGCTATCGCGAAATCGAGCCGCCCCATCAGCGACAGCTGCCAGGCGGCGGCGTGCGAACGCTGCGGGTCGTAGAGCTTCCAGATCTCGTTCGCGCGCGCAGCCTCTTCTGCGCAGAGCGTCGCGCTGGCGACGCGGCTCTTCAGCGGCCGATCGATGCTGCCGTCGATGCCGAAGGCGGTGAGCAGGTCGACGCTGCGGTCGCCAAGCTGGATCGGCTGGGCAAGCAGCTTGTGAAGCCCGCGAATATGCTGGAACAGCTCGTCGCTGACCGGCTGGGTCGACGTCCAGTAAAGACCGTCTTCGCCGTGATACAGGCGGTCCGCATCGCCCGCGACGCGCACCCGTCGTTCGATCTCGTTGATCAGGGTGCGCTCGACGTCGTTCGGGAAGCTGGCGAGAATCTCGGCCTGGTTGCGAAGCTTGAGCGCGACGATGATCGCCGGCTCGCCCGCTTCTTCCACCAGGGCCACCAGGTTCGGCAGGTCCGACGCCGGATTCGTGCGCCGCGTCGTCTCGACCCGCGCAAGGCTGAACCCGCGATAGGCAATGATCGAAAACAGCACGACGGCGGGAAAGACGTCGACCTCGATCACGTGAGAAGCGAGGAAGATCGGCAGGATCGCGAACATCGCGAGCGCGACGGCGATCGTCAGCAGCCGCGTCGTTTGCCGGCGCGCGAGCAGGAACAGGCAGGACAGCGCGACCGCGCAGCCGAATGGCGGCAGCCATCCCCAATCGTGAGGCGTGCCGGACAGAAGCGTTTCCGCGCCGATCACATGAAAATAGACGCCCGCAAACCGGCCCTGGAACAGGATCGGATACACGTCACGCAAGGTTGGCGAGGTCGGGCCGACCACCACGTCCTTGCCGACAAGTGCGCCCTTCGGCAGCTTGCCGTCGATCACGTCGACAAAGCTGTAGGTCGGTACCGTCCTCATCTGGATCGACCAGTCTGGCCGGTAGTAACCTTCCTCCGTTGCCGGAGCGCGAGCAATCTCGCTGGAGATCGACGGCACCAGCCTGCCCTGGAAACGATCGGCGAAAGTCAGCTTCGCCGACAGCATGAAAGGCGTATTGCCGCCATTCAGCGACCGGTAGGAAGCGACCTTGCGAAACTCCGGGCGCGGCAGCGTCTCCACCCGTCCCTCGATCGCCGCCGGCGGGCTGATCGCGCCCAGGAACACGCGGCCGGGATGCCGTGCGAGCGCGGCCGCGAAGGCGGCATCGGCGCCGGGATTGGTCTCGTCTGCGTAGACGCGGTCGAAGAACACGCGGCGCGCGCCGGCCGCGAACAGCGAATCGACCAGCTTTGCGTCGATGCGGCGCGAAAAGGAGAAGCCGCCAAAGCGTTCGCCGGTGCGGTCGTCGACGCCGACCACGACGATCTCGCCGCTGGCCGGACGGCTGCGCAACGTATCGCGCGCGGCCTTCAGCATATCGTCCAGCGGCTCGCCTGCTTCGAGCAGCCCAAGCACGACGCAGATCGCCAGCGCCCAGAGCAGGATGCGCAGCCGCGGCTTCGAGCGGGCGGCATCGCGCAACGAGAGCAGGTCGCCGCTCATCCGACGTGCCTCGACCAGAGCAGCGCCGAGGGTCCGAAAAAGGCGACCTCGCCGGACCAGCGCTCTTCGACCCACGCACGCAAAAGCGTCAGCTCGCCGAGCGAAGGGTATTGGACGCGGGCGACATTGCCGCTGATGCCGGTGATCAGAAACGCTTCCGTCTCGCCCAGCGCAAGGACCGGCAGCTCGAACGACGACAGTTCGTCCCACGCCGCCGTGACGAAGCTCACCGCCAGCTGCGTCGCCGCGAGCTGCAGTTCTGCCAGCGCCGCGAAGCCGTCGAGGAAACCATCCGTGTCGCTGCGCCCATGCGCTTCGAGCAACAGCTTCAGCCCGCGCGCGACATGGTCGCCGCAGGGCCCAACCGACGGCGCAAGCGGTCTCGGGACAGACATG
>NZ_DASTXI010000204.1:0-3861 GCF_035758555.1 Sphingomonas sp.
TCTACCAGCCGCTCGACGCGGAGAAGCGCTGGGACCTGTCCTATCTCGGCACCTACAGCCCGGACCGGCAGCCGGTGCTGGACACGCTGCTGATCGAAGCGGCGCGGCGCTGCCCGGAGCGGCGCTTCGTCGTCGCCGGGCCGCAATATCCGGATGACATCGACTGGCCCGCCAATGTCGAGCGGATCGACCATGTGCCGCCCGCCGATCACCCGGCCTTCTATGCAGCCTCGCGCTTCACGCTGAACGTGACGCGGGCCGATATGGTCAAGGCCGGCTGGTCGCCTTCGGTCCGCCTGTTCGAGGCGGGCGCATGCGGCACCGCGATCATCTCCGATCGCTGGGCAGGGCTCGACCGGCTGTTCGCGCCCGGTAGCGAGATCGTGATGGCCGAGAGCGCGGACGATGTCATCGCGGCGCTCGGCGCAGACGCCGCCGCGGTCGGTACGGGCGCGCGCGAGCGTACGCTGGCCGGCCACACCGCCGCTCACCGGGCCGCCGAGCTGGAAACGCAACTCGCCGAAGCCGCAGGCCGCAAGAACAAGAGTCGGAGCAGGACGATGAGCACCAAGAAAACTGCCCTGGTCGCCGGAGGTGCCGGCTTCATCGGCTCCCACATCTGCGACCGGCTGATCGATGACGGCTTCCACGTGCTGTGCTTCGACAACCTCCAGACCGGGCGCGAGGACAATATCCGGCATCTGCGGCGGGAGAGCCGGTTCGACTTCGTCGAAGGCGATGTGACCGATCCGCTGCCGGGGGCGCTCACGCGCAGCGCTCGCAGCCTTGCGTTCGTCTACGACCTCGCCTGCGCCGCCTCCCCGCCGCATTACCAGGCAGACCCGGAGCACACGATGCTGACCAACGTGGTCGGCGCGTCGCAGCTTCTCCGCCTCGCCGAGCGCGCCGGCGCGCGGTTCCTGCTGTCGTCGACCAGCGAAGTCTATGGCGATCCGGAAATGCACCCGCAGCCGGAGAGCTATCGCGGCTGGGTCAACTGCACCGGCCCGCGCGCCTGCTATGACGAAGGCAAGCGCGCGGCGGAGACGCTGGCGTTCGACTTCGACCGGCTGGGGCGCGCCGAGGTGCGGGTGGCGCGCATTTTCAATACCTATGGCCCGCGGATGCGGCCGGACGACGGGCGCGTCGTCTCCAACCTGATCTGCCAGGCGCTGTCGGGCGACGACATCACCATCTATGGCGACGGCAGCCAGACGCGCAGCTTCTGCTATGTCGACGATCTGGTCGAAGGCTTGGTCCGCCTGTCGCGCTACGAAGGCGCGCAGCCGGGGCCGATCAATCTCGGCAATCCGATCGAGCTGACCGTTGCGGAGCTGGCCGAACGCGTGATCGCGCTGACCGGCAGCGATGCCGAGTTGGTCCATCGTCCGCTGCCGGTCGATGATCCGCGCCGCCGGCGGCCGGACATCGCGAAGGCGAAGAAGCTGCTCGGCTGGCGCCCCGAGATGGGCCTCGAAGAAGGGCTGGAGCAAACCATCGCCTGGTTCGCGCGCACGATCGAACGCCCGCGCCGCAGCGAACTCAGAATGGAGGCGGTCGCGGCGGAGTGATCAGCCGCGGCCGATGGCCTGCCAGCTGTCGGCGATTTCGCCGACGTTGGCGACCACGTCGCGGACGAGGGCGGCATTGCCTTCGATGCTGGCGCGCATCACCGCGTCGCGGCAGCCGCGGTAGAAGCGCGACAGCGCCTCTGCCACCGACGCGCCCTTGTCGAAATCGAGGCCGGCCTCCAGCGCGAACAGCAGAGCGATCGCCTTGGTGAGCCGCGCATTCTTGGCGGCATGATCGCTTTCGTCGATCGCGAGTGCGCCCAGCCTGAGCTCGCGCAGCAGGTCCTCGTAGAGGATTGCGATCAGCTGGTGCGCGTTGGCGCCCCCGGTGCGGCTCGCGACGTCAACCGACCGGTAGGTTTCGCGCGGATCGCGATGGAGGCGCGACGCATAGCTCACGCGCTCTTGGTCCAGGACGCGATCTGCTGCTCAAGGAAGCTCTGCGTCGCCTTGTAGGCGGACACGCGCGCATCCATGCTGGCATATTGCAGCGTCAGCCGCTGCGTCAGGTTCTCGCTGTCGGTCTGGAGCTTCAGCTCCTGGTCGGCGATATCCTCCTGCTGCCGGCTGTAGCCCGACTGGCTGGAGGTGAGCGCGCCGCCGGGACCGGTCAGCGACAGCGAAATCTGGCGGAGCGCAGAGCCCAGGCCGACGTTCAGCATCCGCTCGACCGCCGGGCCGGATTCGGACAGCGCGCGCTGCAGCGTCGCCGCGTCGACCGACAGCGTACCGTCGCGGTTGGTCTTGACGCCCAGCTCCGCCAGCGTCTTCGGTTCGCCATCGGCTGCGCCTGAGTTGATGTCCTGGCCGGTCAGCTCGCGCAGCTGGCGCATCAGGTCCTTGGCACCGGTGTCCGACTTTAGCACGCCCGACGTGGCGTTGGTGTCTTGCTTCGCGATGTTTATCAGCTGGTTGTAGGTCTCGACGATGTCGTTGACCGCCTGGCTGAGCGCCGCAGTGGGCGGCGAGGTGTTGATCGCGATCACCTGGCCCGGCGCTTCCTTGACGAGGTCGAGCTTCACGCCCGCGATCAGGTCGCTGAACGAGTTGGTCGATCGCAGCACGTCGACGCCGTCGAGAGCGACCAGCGCGTCGTTCGATTTGCGCGTCAGCGTCATCGCCTGCGCGCCGGTGTTGTAGGCAAGCGCGGAAAGACCGGGCGCGGAGGCGTCCTCCGCCACGTCGATCGTGAACGCCTGGTCGGCGCCGGTCTGGCCCTTGATCGACAGGCGCGAGCCGGTCGAATCGGTGATGACGGTGGCGGTGACGCCCGCCTTGGCGGCATTGATCGCGCTGGCGATGCCGGCCAGGCTGTTCTGGCCGTCGCCGATCGTGACCGTCACCGGCGTCGCGCCCGATTTGGGGGTGAAGCCGGTCGGCACGTCGCTCGCGTCGTAGGTCGCGGCGCCGAGCGTGATCGTCAGCGTGCCCTTGCCGAACGCCGCTGTCGCGTCGGCGACGCTGCCGGACGTGACCACCTGCGCGTTGGCGAGCTTCTTGACCTCCAGGCTGGCTGAAAGGCCGCTGATGTTCGCGCCCGGCAGCAGAGCCACGTTCAGCACCGAGCTGTCGGAGCTGACCGGCTGGGTCGACAGCGTGCCGCTCGAGGTCAATGACGTGAGCGCCGACGAGAAGCCGGTCAGGCCCGAGCGCAGCTGGGACAGCGCCGAAATCTGCGCGGCGAGCGTGTCCTTGCGCGCCTCCAGCGCCTTGGTCTTGGCGCCGAATTGCGCGTCGACCAGCGAAGCGACCAGCGCCTTGGTGTCGATGCCCGAGCCAATGCCAAGCGTTACTGCAATCGAGTCGGACATCTTCGTCTCCTCAATGCATTATCGGCCGCGCGCGGCGGACCTTTAGGCCCGGGCGACCCGCACGCCGTTTTCGTCGAACAGCGCCGAATCCGGCACGATCACGTTGGGTTGGCCGCCGCCGGCGCGCAGGTTCACGCCGAACACGAAGGCGAGCACGGTCGCGATCGCGACATAGAGGTCGTCGCGGACCTGCTGGCCCTCCCGGCTGGTGTAATAGACCGCACGCGCCAGCGCCGGATATTCGAGCACCGGCTTTTCCAGCTCCTGCGCCAGCTCACGAATCGCGAGCGCCTTTGCGCCGCGGCCCTTGGCGACCACCACCGGCACTTCGTCCTGCCCGCGCTCGTAGCGCAGCGCGACCGCGAAGTGCGTCGGGTTGGTCAGCACCACGTGCGCGGTGCCGACCGACTTGCGCGCGCTTTGCTTGAAAATCTCGTGCATGCGCCGGCGCTGCGCGCCCTTGGCCTCGGGTGAGCCTT
>NZ_DASTXI010000207.1:0-3830 GCF_035758555.1 Sphingomonas sp.
CGACCTGCTGTCGCTGGATGGCGAGGATCTGAAGCGGCTGCCCAATCTGGAGCGCAAGGAACTGCTCCGCACGATCATCCCCGACGAAGGCCCGATCCTGTTCGCCGAACATGTGATCGGGGAGGGTGAAAAGCTGTTCCAGGCGATGTGCCGCGAAGGCTTCGAAGGCATCGTCTCGAAACGCGCAGACGCCGCTTATCTGGGCAAGCGCACGCAGAACTGGCTGAAGATCAAATGCATCCAGCGCCAGGAATTCGTGATCGTCGGCTGGACGCCGAGCTCGGCGCGCGGGCGCGGCTTCCGGTCGCTGCTGCTCGGCCTGAACGAAGGCGGCAAGCTTCGCTACGCCGGCAAGGTCGGCACCGGCTTCAACGCCCAGCTGATCGAGGAGCTGAGCGCGAAGCTCGAGACACTGAAGAGCGACAAGCCGACCGTCGAGGCGCCGCGCGCGGCCGTCCGCGGCGCGCATTGGGTGAAGCCGGAGCTGGTCGCCGAAATCGCCTTCACCGAGTTTACGGCCGACAACGTCGTTCGCCACGGCAGCTTCATCGGCCTGCGCGAGGACAAGAAACCGGCCGAGGTGAAGCCGGAAAAGCCGGTCGAGCCGCCGGCGGCGCCCGAGACCAGCGTCAGGATCAGCAACCCCGAGCGGGTGATCTACCCCGATTCGGGCATCACCAAAGGTCAATTGGCCGCCTATTATGCGCAAGTCTCGGGCATCATGCTGCCCTGGCTCGCGAACCGGCCGATCAGCCTGGTGCGGTGCCCGCAGGGCCGTGCAAAGAAATGTTTCTTTCAGAAGCACGATTCCGGAAGCTTCGGCGAGCATGTCCATCACGTGCCGGTGAAAGAGAAGAACGGCTCGACCGAGGACTATCTGTATGTCGAATCGGCCGAGGGGCTGCTGACCTGCGTGCAGATGGGCACGATCGAGTTCCACGGCTGGGGCAGCCTGGTGCCGGACATCGAAAAGCCCGATCGGGTCGTGTTCGACCTTGACCCCGACGAAGGGCTGGGTTTCGAGCAGGTGAAGAAGGCGGCGATCGACCTGAAGCGCTATCTGGGCGACCTGGGCCTCGTCACCTTTCCGATGCTGACCGGCGGCAAGGGCGTGCACGTGATCGCGCCGTTGACGCCGCAAGCGACCTGGCCCGCTGTCAAGGATTTCACCCACCGCTTCGCGCTGGCGCTGGAGCAGTCTGAGCCGGAGCGGTTCGTCGCCAACATGTCGAAGGCGAAGCGCGTCGGCCGCATCTTCGTCGATTATCTGCGCAACCAGCGCGGCGCGACCGCGATCCTGCCCTATGCGGCGCGCGCGCGGCCGCACGCGCCGGTCGCCGCCCCGATCAGCTGGGAGGAACTGAAGGACCTGGACAGCGCCGCCCGCTTCACGGTGCTGGACGGCAAGGAACTGATCGAGCGCGCCAACGCACGCGCGCTCAAGGGCTGGGGCGTCGCCGAACAGGTGCTGCCGGATTTCTAGAAGCTGAACTCTTCGTAGATGCGCCCGAGGTCGCCAGCCCAGGCGCCGTGGTAGAGGTTGAGCAGCCGCTGGGCAGGCACGATGCCGGTGCGGACCGTCTCGCGCAGCGGTTCCAGAAAGCCGGTTTCGCTGTCGCCCGATTCGCTGAGCTCCGCCCGGTCGCGCAGGCCGGCCGCGGCGATGTCGAGCACCTCGCCGGCAATGTCCGCCAGCTTGCCGCCGCCGGGCAGCGGGGCGTCCAGCGCCAGCTTGGGCACGCTGTTTCTCAGCGCCTCGCGATCCTCCATCGACCAGCCCTTGACCAGGTCCCACGCCGCGTCGAGCGCGCTGCCACTGTAGAGCAGCCCGACCCAGAGCGCCGGCAGCGCGCAGATCTTGCTCCAGCGGCCGCCGTCCGCGCCGCGCATTTCCAGGAACGTCTTCAGCCGCACCTCCGGGAAGGCGGTCGAAAGGTGGTCGGACCAGTCGGACAGCCGCGGCTTCTCGCCCGGCAGCGCCGGCAGCTCGCCTTTGAGGAAATCGCGGAAGCTCTGCCCCGCGGCGTCGATATATTTGCCGTCGCGGAACACGAAATACATCGGCACGTCGAGCGCATAATCGGCATAGCGTTCGTAGCCGAAACCGTCCTCGAACACGAAAGGCAGCATGCCGGTGCGCGCCGGATCGGTGTCCGACCAGATATGGCTGCGGTATGAGAGGAAACCGTTCGGCTGCCCTTCAGTGAAGGGCGAGTTGGCGAACAGCGCCGTCGCGAGCGGCTGCAGGGCGAGGCCAACGCGGAACTTCTTCACCATGTCAGCTTCGGATGCGTAATCGAGATTTACCTGAATGGTACAGGTGCGCAGCATCATGTCGAGGCCGAGGCTGCCGACGCGCGGCATGTGGCGCAGCATGATCGCGTAGCGGCCCTTTGGCATGATCGGCAGCTCGGCGCGCGTCTTGTCCGGCCACATGCCGAGGCCGAGAAAGCCGAGGCCGAGCTCGTCGCCCACCGCCTTGACCTGCTCCAGGTGCCGGCCGGTCTCGGCGCAGGTCTGGTGCAGGTTTGCGAGCGGCGCGCCGGAAAGCTCCAGCTGGCCAGCGGGCTCGAGGCTGATCGTGCCGTCGGGGCCGCGCAGCGCAATCACGTTGCCGCCTTCGACTACGGGCTCCCAGCCGAAGCGCGTCAGACCCTGGAGCAGATCGCGGATGCCGCCCGGCTCGTCATAGCTCGGCGCGCGGTGATCGGCGGTGCGGTAGACGAATTTCTCGTGCTCGGTGCCGATCCGCCACGCGTCACGCAGCTTCTCCCCGCTCGCGAAGAGGGAGATCAGCTGGGCGCGATCCTCGATGATCGGATCGTCTTTGCCGGTTTCTTCGCGCGTGCTCATCGGGCGCGCATCTAGTGAGTGGCAGGCCGTCTGAAAACTGGTTTCGCGACGCTACCAATCGCCGGCGGCGGCCATCCAGACGCTGACCGCAGCCAGGGCGGCAGTCTCCGCCCGGAGAATGCGGGGGCCGAGCGAGATCGATACCGCCGGAGAGAGCGCGCGGATCGCGTCGCGCTCGGCGGGATCGAAGCCGCCTTCGGGGCCGATCAGGATCGCGGCCGGGCCGGGCCGGGCGCGCACCGCGTCGAGGATCGGCGTGCCGCCTTCCTCGTCGGCGAAGAATAGCGCGCGATCGGCAGGCCAGTCGCGGAGCAAGGCATCGAGCGGCACCATCTCCGCCAGCTCAGGGAGCGCGGTACGCTCGCACTGCTCGGCCGCCTCGATCATGTGCGCGCGCAGGCGATCGCGGTTGAGCTTGTCGACCACCGCGCGGCGGGTGGAAACCGGCACCAGCCGGGCGACGCCGAGCTCCGACGCCTTCTCGGCGATCCAGTCGATCCGGCCACGCTTGATCGGCGCCGCGCAGAGCCACAGGTCCGGGACGTCTTCGCGGGCCCGCAGCCTGGCGACGATGCGGACGACCAGGTCGCGCTTGCCCGTCGCCGCGACCTCGCCGAGCCATTCGCCGGTCAGATCGTCGAACAGCTTCACCGTACCGCCGGCCTTCATCCGCATCACCGAGAGCAGATAATGCGCCTGCCTGCCTTCGATGCGCAGCTCCATGCCGTCGGCGAGCGGCTGGTCGATGAACAGGCGCGGCGCGCTGTGCGGCGGCCAGGCGGGGGTGGCGGGCATGCTCCACCCATGCCGTTCGCTTCGAGCGAAGTCGAGAAGCGCGTGTCTCGACTTCGCTCGACACGAACGGATGTGTATGGCCGAAGGATGGACGCCCTTCCCGATACCGAGCACCGAGGCCTCGCGCGATCCGGCCTGCTGCGGCCGTACATCCTGCTCGCCCGGCTCGACCGGCCGATCGG
>NZ_DASTXI010000237.1:0-7584 GCF_035758555.1 Sphingomonas sp.
CAAAGGCGACAGCGCCGCCAGTTCGAAGGCGCCCAGCGCCGCCGTCGCATCGCGCAGCCGCACGACGGTCGCCGGCGGCTGCGGGCGATGCATCACGCCGGCGGTTACCTCCACATGCACGTCATAGCGGCGCTGGACCCAGGCGAGCAGCGGGCCCCATTGCTCCGCCTGGCGGGCGGTCAGCTCGGGCGGGTTTTCGGCGCGATAGGCGAGCAGATCGCTCTCGCCATATTTCGCGAGCGCTTCGCCGAAGGCGAGCCGGTCTGGCTCGACGATGTCGATTGCGGCGTTGGCGAGTCCGGTCAGCGGCAGCGCGCGCGGGTCGAGCTCTTCGCCGACGGCGTTCCATTCCGCCGCAATGGCATCGGCCAGTGCCGGCGTCGGCAGAGCGAGGGCGTTGCGCTTCGGCGTGCGGACCGGCCGACCGTCGAGCAGCACGTCGCCCCCTTCCGTGCGCGCTTCCTTCCAAAAGCGTTTCACTTGGGCGTCCGCCAGCGCCGCGCGAGCAGCAGCGGAACCAGCGCGAAATCGAGCGCGCCGACCAGCACCGCGACGATGCCGACAATCCGCGGCACGTCGGGCAGCCGCCCGGCCGCGATCACCAGCCCGAACATCACCAGCAGCGCGCCGGCGAGCCTCAGCAGCGAGATGGCGAGGAAGCGGTTGCGGGCCTTGTCATCGTTCATCTCTAGAAGCGCTCCATCCAGGCGATCAGATCGTGCGGGCGTTCGATCACGTCATGCGCGCCGGCCGACCGGAGTTCGTCGGCATCATGATAGCCCCAGCCGACCCCCAGCGCATGCGCGCCGGCCGCGCGCGCCATCATCATGTCGAAACTGGTGTCGCCGATCATCACAGTGGTCTCGGGCGCCGCACCGGCCTCTGCGATCGCGGCGTGCAGCATCGCCGGATGCGGCTTGGACGGATGCCGGTCGGCGGTTTGCAGCGTGACGAAGCGCGCATGAAGGCCGTGGCGTTCGAGGCAGAGACGCAGGCCGCGATCGGACTTGCCGGTCGCGACGCCGAGCAGCCAGCCCGCATCCCCGAGCGCCTGCGCCACCTCGACGATGCCATCGAACAGCGGCTCCTCGACCAGCCCCTCCGCACGGTGCCGCTGAAACGTGGTCCTGTAGGTGTCGACAAGAACGGTCTGGAGATCGGGATCGGCATCGGGCGCAAGCGTCCGCATGATCTGCGGCAGGCTGAGCCCGACGATCCGCCGCGTCGCATGACGATCGGGCGGAGTCAGGCCGTGGCACGTGAAGCACTCGTCCATCGCCCGGCAGATCGCCGCCTGGCTGTCGACCAGCGTTCCGTCGCAATCGAAGACGGCGAGGCGGTTCACGATGCGCGTCGCAGCGCTGCAGCCAGAGCGAAATTGCCGCTAGCCTCCAGGCCGGCGATCACGCCCTCACGGTCCGGCGCGGCCTTGTTCTGGCCGAGCTTGTTGGTGACGCGGACTGCATCGACCGTCACTTCGAAGCCGCGGATCGCGCTCCGCATCGCATCGAACTTCGCCGGGTCCATCTTGCCGCGCGTCCACGGGAGGGGGCTGAGCCCGGGCTCATGCACTTCGGCAAGCCGGTCCAGCTGCTCGACCAGCGCCTCGTCGGGCATCAGCCGCGCTGTGCCGTCCAGCTCGACCGCGACATAGTTCCAGGTCGGCACCTGGTCGCCGGGCGGGCGGTACCAGTTCGGGGTGATGTAGCCGTGCGGGCCGACCAGGCTCAGCAGCACGCGCGCGCCGTCGAGATGGGGCGTCAACCGGTTGCCGCGAGCGAGGTGGAAACGGAACGCGCGTGCTCCGGCGCGAGCGATCGGCGCGTGCGCAACCATAGGCGCACCCTCCACCACCGCGACGATATGCGCGAAACCGATCCGCTCCGCCGCCGCGAGCGCGGCTCCTTCATCCAGGTCATGGAATGCCGGGTTCGGGTGCATCAGCTCCGGCCCCGGCCGCGGCGTTCGCCCTTGCGTTCCTTGCGGCGGGCCTTGGCGGCGGCGCTTGCCGCCCGGCGCTTGCCCTCTGGCGTCTCGCTGAACTTGACCTCGTCGAGCGGCAGATCGCCGGCCGCGGCATCGAAGCCCAGCGTTTCGAAGCTTTCGGCGATGTGCGCCGGTGGCTCGGCGGTGACGTCGAGCCGCCCGCCGTCGGGATGGTCGATGCGGATGCGCCGCGCGTGGAGGTGCATCTTGCGGCTGATGCCGCCGGTCAGGAACGCATCCTGCCCGCCATATTTGCCGTCGCCGACGATCGGGTGGCCGATCGCCGCCATGTGCACGCGCAGCTGGTGGGTGCGGCCGGTGAAGGGCTGAAGCTCGACCCAGGCGGCGCGGTTGCCGGCACGCTCGATCACGCGATAGCGGGTCCGGGCCGGCAGCCCTTCCTTCTCGTCGACATGCATCTTCTCGCCGCCCGTTCCCGGCTGTTTGGCGAGCGGCAGCTCGATGAACCCGTCCTCGATCGAGGGCACGCCGACGATCAGCGCCCAATAGACCTTGCGCGCGGTGCGGCTGGAAAAGCTCTTGCCGAAGAACGCGGCGGCGCGGCTGGTGCGGGCGAGCAGCAGCGCGCCGGATGTGTCCTTGTCGAGCCGGTGGACCAGCTTCGGCCGCGAATCGCCGTCGAACTGCAATGCGTCGAGCAGACCGTCGACATGCTCATGGGTCTTGGTGCCGCCCTGCGTCGCGAGGCCGGGGGGCTTGTTGATCACCAGCGCCTGCGGATCGCGGTGGATCACCAGCTCCTGCGCGAACGCGATCTGGTCTTCGCTGAGCGGTGGGCGTTCGCGTTTCGGCTTGGCTTTCTCGGGTGCGGGCGGTTCCGCCGGCGGCACGCGGATCGCCTGCCCCGCCGCGATCCGGTCGCCCGGCGCCGCGCGCTTGCCGTCGACGCGGAGCTGCCCGGTACGCGCCCAGCGCGAGACCTGGGCGAAGCCGATGTCCGGCAGATGCCGCTTGAACCAGCGGTCAAGCCGGATGTCGTCATCGTCCGGGCCGACGGTGAAGGTGCGGACCTCGCTGCTCACGCGACCGCCCGAAGGATCAGCACGCCCGCCGCCAGTCCCGCGATGGCCCCGGCCACCGACGCCGCGACATAAGCGGCGGCAACCGCATATTGGCCGCGCTCAATCATGCCGAACGTCTCCAGGCTGAAAGCGGAAAAGGTGGTGTAGCCGCCGAGCAGCCCGACGCCGATCAACAGCCGCCACGGTTCGTTCGCGCTGCCGACACGCGCAAGCGTGCCGGCCAGCAGCCCCATGAACAGCCCGCCGGAGATGTTCGCGATCAGCGTTCCCCAAGGGAAGGCCGGCCCCCACAGGCGCAAGGTGACGCCGCCCAGATGGAAGCGCAACGCCGCGCCGACCGCGCCGCCCAGCATGACGAGAAGCGTTTTCATGGGGTGCGTGTAGAGGGAACACCCAACCCCGTCACCCCGGACTTGATCCGGGGTCCACCTTCTCTTCGCGGCCTCGCAAGGAGGCAGGTGGATGCCGGATCGAGTCCGGCATGACGAATCAGGAAACGGTCGCCTTCACGATCTTCCCGGGCGTCCGCGGCGGCTCACCCTTGGGGAGCTTGTCGACGAACTCCATGCCGCTCTCGACATTGCCCCAGACCGTGTACTGGCGGTCCAGGAACGTCGCATCGTCCAGGCAGATGAAGAACTGCGAGTTCGCGCTGTTCGGATCATTCGTGCGCGCCATCGAGCAGGCGCCGCGGACATGCGGCTCTGAGTTGAATTCTTGGCGCAGGTTGGGCTTGTTCGAGCCGCCGGTGCCGGTGCCAGTCGGGTCGCCGCCCTGGGCCATGAAGCCGTCGATGACGCGGTGGAAGACGACGCCGTCGTAAAAGCCTTCGTTCGCCAGCTCGGTGATCCGTTCGACATGACCGGGCGCGAGATCGGGGCGCAGCCGAATGACGACATCGCCGCCGGTATCGAGCGTGAAGGTGAGCGTGTCGCCGGCCATGTCCGAATCTCCTTGTTCGTGAAGCGGCCCATATAGAGACGGGAGCCGGGCATGGAAGGTTGCGTTTTCCGCACGTGCGGGCCTAAGCCCGCGCCGGGCCAGGCGAAAAGGAGGCGGAGATGAGCGAGACCGAACTCACCACGCCGCCCGAAGCCGAAACCCAGCTCGACGAGGACGACCGGCTGAAGCCCGAATTCGTCCGCGCCGTGATCGAGCGGCTGGAGGCCGAGGATCCCGAAGGCGCGCGCGGGCTGGTCGAGCCGCTGCACCCGGCCGACATCGCCGACCTGTTCGAGCTGGCGCCGGCCGAATGGCGCGGGCCTCTGGCGGCCGCACTGAAGGACGTGCTCGACGCGGACGTGTTCGCGGAAATGAACGATTATGTCCGCGAGGACCTGATCGACGAACTGGAGCCGGCCCAGGTCGCCGACCTCGCCTCAGAGCTCGATACCGACGACGCGGTCGCGATCATCGAGGATATGGAGCCGGCCGAGCAGCGCGAAGTGCTGCGCGCGATGGAGCCGGACGACCGCGCCGCGATTGAGGAAGCGCTCGGCTATCCCGAGGAGTCCGCCGGTCGGCTGATGCAGCGCGAGCTGATCGCGGTGCCGGAGCATTGGTGCGTCGGCGACGTGATCGATTACCTGCGCGGCAATGACGATTTGACCACCGATTTCTGGGAAATCTTCGTGGTCGACACGGCGCACCATCCGGTCGGCACCTGCCAGCTGAGCTGGATCCTGCGCACGCCGCGCACGATCCCTGTCGCTGACGTGATGAAGCGCGAGCAGACGCTGATCCCGGTCGATATGGACCAGGAGGAAGTGGCGCTGCGCTTCCAGAAATATGCGCTGATCTCCGCGGCCGTCACCGATCAGTCGGGACGGCTGGTCGGCATGATCACCGTCGACGACATCGTCCACATCATTCAGGAAGAGGCGGGCGAGGACATCCTGCGCCTGTCCGGCGCTGGCGACGGCGACATCAACCAGCCGATCCGGCTGACGATCCGCACGCGCCTGACCTGGCTGGTCGTGAATCTCGGCACCGCAATCCTGGCGGCATCGGTGGTGGGGATATTCCAGGCCGAAATCGGCCGCTTCGCGTTGCTGGCGGTGCTGATGCCGATCGTGTCCGGCATGGGCGGCAATGCGGGCACGCAGACGCTCGCGGTCGCCGTGCGGGCGCTCGCGACCAACCAGCTCACCGAATCGAACACGCTGCGCATGTTCGGGCGCGAGCTGACCATCGCCGGCGCGAACGGCGTCGCGCTGGGCGTGCTGATCGGCACGGCGGTCGGCACGATCTACGCCTATCCGATGCTTGGGCTGACGATCGCGCTGGCGATGCTGATCAACAATCTGGTCGCAGGGCTGGCCGGCATTTTCGTGCCGATCACCCTCGACCGGCTGCGCATCGACCCCGCGGTCTCGTCGGCGGTCTTCGTGACCACCGCGACCGATGTGATGGGCTTTTTCAGCTTCCTGGGGCTCGCTACTCTGTTCAACCTGGGCGGTTGAAGCGGGGCGGCTGTGCCGCCATCTGCCGCCCATGCTTCATTTGTCGAAAGTCGCGGTTGGCTGCGCCACGGCCGAGGCGCTCCGCGCACGCGTTTCGGCGCGAACGGACAGCGGCATCATGCGCATCACGACCCGCTATCGGCCGACCCGGCACGCCGAGCTGATCGGCGGCTCGCTCTACTGGATCATCAAGCACCGGCTGGCCGGGCGGCAGGAAATCCTGGGCTTCGGCGAGAGCGAGGACCGGCGCTGCCTGATCGAGCTGGATGCCCGCCTGATCCCGGTCCACCCGCACCCGCGCAAGGCGCACCAGGGCTGGCGCTATTTCGACGCGCCGCCGCCCGACTTCGCGGCAGGCGGCGACATGCCGGCGCTGCCGCCGCGGCTGATGGAAGAACTGGCCGGTCTGGCGCTGATCTGATTATTTCCCGCAAGTCAGCGGGCCGCCGCCGACCTTGCGCACTTCGCACGCCGCCGTGCCTTCGACCGCGATCGCACCGATGCCGAGCGCGTTGACCCTGGCGCTGCGGCTGGCCTGCATCGTGATTGCCCCGGCGCTTTCGCTGGTGAGCGTCAGGTCGGCGACGGCAAGGTCGTCCGCGCGGATCTCCGCGGTGCCGCGCGCGACCGCCGCGCCCACCTTGGCCCGGCCGGCCGCTTCGATCGTGCCCGAGCCGGCGACGGCGAGGCTCGCATTGTCAGCCTCGATCTGGCGAACCGAGAGCCGCCCCGATCCCTCGACGGTGAGGACGACGCGCGGCGCTTTCATCCGGTCGACCTCCAGGCTGCCCGAGCCGAGCACAATCGCGCTGTCCAGCTGCGGCGTAGTGACCGCAATCGACGCCGCCCCGGACTGCTTGCCCGGATAGCCGCCCCAGCCCGACAGGTTCGGCCGGATCAGCATCGTGCGTCCCTCGACCTTGACCGAGACCCGCTCCAGCGCCTCCTCGTCGCCGCTGGCCCTGGCCGAGACGGCCTTGCCGGTCGACACCGTCACCGCGAACGGTCCTTCGACCCGGATGCGATCGAAGCTGGTGACGCTGTAGCCGCGCTCGGCGGCGATGGCGGGGGTGGCCAGCAGCGCCAGCGCGAGGATCAGCCGCAGCGCACGTCCCCCGAGCCCATCTTGCTGACGCGGCAGCGCGGGTTGCCGGCAATGTCGACGTCGCCCGAGCCGATGATCGACACGTCCGCCTCGCCGCTGACCGCCGCCCGGACGTCGCCCGATCCGGCGATGCTGATCTTCGCGCGTTCGGATTTCAGCCCGCCCGCATCGACATTGCCCGACCCAGCGATCGATACGTCGATGCTTTTCGCCGAACCCGCGACCGAGGTATCGCCCGATCCGGCCACGTCCAGCGATGCGGATTCGGCCTGCAGCGAGCCGATGGTCAGGTTGCCCGAACCCGCGACCGAGCCTTCGAACGCGGTGGCGCGGACATTGTCGACCTTCATGTCGCCCGATCCGGCGATCGACGCGCCGCGCAGCTGCGGCACCGTCACGGTGATGACCGTAGGCCCGCCTTTCGACGACCAGTTCCAGCCCCAATGCTTCTCGCGGCCAATCCGCAGCTCGCCGTCGACGACCTTGACCTCCAGCCGGTCGAGCACGTCGTTCGGTCCTGTCGCCGTCACCGATTCAGCACCGCCGACCCGCACCACGACATTGTCGGACCCGCGCAGCGACACGCGGTCGAAGCCATGCACGTCGAAGCTGCGGCTGCCGGAACCGCCGTCGTGATTCTCCGCATGCACGACGCCGCACCCCGCCAGCAAAGCCGCCGCCGCGGCCACAAACGTCACTCGAGACATCAGCGTTCTCCAACTGTGTTGGACGCATAATACACCTGGCGAATTGCGTGTCCAGCCCTTTCCGCGGCGAAAAGCCTCCGACTAGGACGGCAGGACGCGTGGCGGGTGAGCGCAGTCATCCCCTCCTGAGGTCCGGCGGAACCGCTTCGGCGGAGAGCCAGGCGACCGCTTCGTCCAGCGTCATGATCCGCTGGCCCTCTTGCCCCAGCGAGCGGATCGCGACCTTGCCTTCCTCTGCCTCGCGCTTGCCGACGACCAGCAGCTGCGGGACCTTGGCGAGG
>NZ_DASTXI010000246.1:0-25257 GCF_035758555.1 Sphingomonas sp.
GGTCAGCCCGTGCGGCGTCGCGGCATCGCGCAGCCGATCGAGGATGCAGCCGGGCTCGACCTTAGCCCGCCGGGCCGCCGGGTCGATCTCGATCACATGATGCAGGTGACGCGAGAAGTCGATCGTCACCGCCGCGTTGCAGCCCTGGCCGGCAAGGCTGGTGCCGCCGCCGCGCGGCAGAATCGGCGCGCCGTGGTCCCGGCAGATGCGCACCGTCTCGATGACTTCGTCGCGGTTGCGCGGGGCCACCAGCCCGATCGGCACCTGCCGGTAATTGGACGCGTCGGTCGCGAACAGTGCCCGCGCCTGCGCGCTGAAATCGACCGCATCGCCCAGCGCATGCGTCAGCGCCCGCTCCAGCCCCCGTGCAGGGGCCGGCATCAGACCAGCTCGCGCACCGTGTCGGAGGCGAGGGTGAGCGCGATCTTGCCACGATTGGGCGTGCCTTTCGCCAGCGCCTCGGCCATGTGCAGCGCCTGCTTGACCTCGACTTTCGGCGGCATCGGCGGCTCGTTCGGGTCGACGACCGCTTCGATCAGGCAGGCGCCGGGCGTGGCCAGCGCCTCGCGCAGCTGCTCGCCGCAGCGCGCAGGGTCGTCGATCCGGATCGCGCGGATGCCGCAGCCTTCAGCCACGCGCACAAAGTCGACCGGCTCCAGTTCGCAGCCATATTCCGGGTTGCCCAGGAACACCATCTGCTCCCATTTGATCTGGCCGAGTGTGTTGTTCTTGATGACGATGATCTTCACGTCGAGGCCGTATTTGCGAAGCGTGACGAGATCGCCCATCAGCATCGCCATCGCGCCGTCGCCGATCACTGCGACCACTTGCCGGCCCGGATAGGCGACCGCACCGGCAATCGCGTAGGGAAGCCCGCATGCCATGCTGGCGAGCGTGCCGGAGCAGCTGAATTTCATCTCGCCCCGCATCTCGACATGGCGTGCGGTCCAGGCGGTGATCGTGCCGCTGTCGGTGATCAGGATGGCGTCGTCGTCGATCAGCTTGTTGAGCTCGTGGGTCACGACCTGCGGCTTCATCGGGCTGTCGGTGCGCGTGCCGCGCTCATCCATCAGCTCGCGCCACTTGCCCATCGCCTTTTGCGCGGTCTCGAGGAAGTCGCCGCTGTCATTGGGCTTCAGCATCGGCAGCAGCTCGGCCAGCACGCGCTTGCTGTCGCCGACCAGCCCGGCCTCGACCGGATAGCGCAGGCCGATCCGCTTCGGATCGATTTCGATCTGCACCGCGCGCGCCTTGCCGGGCTTGGGATAGAATTCGATGTAGGGGAAGGACGAGCCGACGATCAGCAGCGTGTCGCAGCTTTCCAGCGCGTCCTGGCTGGCGCGGGTGCCGAGCAGGCCGACGCCTCCCGTCGCATAGGGGCTGCGGTCAGGAACCGCGCCCTTGCCGAGCAGCGGCGTGCCGATCGGCGCCTTCAGCCGCTCGGCGATCGCCTCCAGCTCCGCTCGCGCGTCCAGGGCGCCGCGCCCGGCCAGGATGAACGGCTTTTTCGCCTGGTTCAGGATCGCCGCCGCGTCTTCCAGCTGGCCGCGGTCGGGCAGCTGGCCGCCGCGCGCCATCATGTTGGAGACGTGATGCTTGATGTTGCGTTCGGAGCGTTTCGCCTTGTCCACCGGCATCGACTGGATGTCGACCGGAATGGTGACGTGCGTCGGCTGGCGATAGGCAAGCGCCGTGCGGCACGCCATCTCGACGATATTCTCGACATGGGCCGGCCCCATGATCCGCGCGCTATAGGCGGTCGGGTCCATGAACAATTTGTCGAGGTCGATGTCCTGCTGCGTCCAGGTGTCGAGCAGGTCGTGATGCTGCGCGCCGGTGATCGCCAGCACCGGCTGACCATCGAGCTTCGCGTCGTAGATGCCGTTCAGCAGATGGACGCCGCCGGGCCCGGACGTGGCGAGGCACACACCCAGCTTCCCTGTCCATTTCGCGTAGGCGCAGGCCGCAAAGGCGGCGACTTCCTCGTGCCGCACCTGGATGAAGCGGATCTGGTCCTGCCGGTTGCGCAGCGCTTCGAACACGCCGTTGATGCCGTCGCCGGGGATGCCGAAAATCGTATCCACGCCCCAGTCGATCAGGGTTTCGACGAGCACGTCGCCGCCGGTCATCGCCATTGCTGCTGCTCCTATCCGTCAAGATGAGTAATGTATGCGTCCGCCGCGGGTTCCTGTGCCGCGCGCTCGGGCGCGCCGAGGATCAGGTCGGGCGGCACCTTCGACGCGTCGGCCAGACCCGTCAGCGCCATCGTCACGTCCATTTCGTCCCGGATCAGCTCCAGCGCCTTGATCACCCCGTCCTCGCCGCCAGCGCCGAGCCCGTAGAGATAGGCGCGGCCGATCATGCAGGCGCTGGCACCCATCGCCAGGAATTTGAGCACGTCCTGCCCGGATCGGATGCCGCTGTCCGCCCACAGCTCCGCCTTGGCGCCGCCGATCGCGTCGCGGATCGCCGGCAGCTGCGAGGCGGTCGACGCGGCGCCGTCCAGCTGCCGCCCGCCATGGTTGGAGACGAGCACGGCGTCGGCCCCGGCCTTCACCGCCAGCCGCGCGTCGTCCGGGTCCAGAATGCCCTTGACGATCAGCTTGCCGCCCCAGCGCTGCCGCACCCAGTCGATCGTGTGCCAGTCGAAGCTCGGGTCGAACTGGCTCTTCACCCACTCGGCCAGCTCGCCGAGATCGTCCGAATTCTTCACTTCGTCTTTCAGGTTGCCGAACGTCCACTCGCTCGCGCCGAGCATCGGCAGCGCCCAGCGGGGATGGCTCACGATGCTCCAGATGTTTGCCGGCGTCAGCTTGGGCGGAATGCCGAGACCGTTTTTCACGTCGCGGTTGCGCTGGCCCTCGACGTGCAGGTCCATCGTCAGCACCAGCGCCGAGCAGCCCGCCGCCTTGGCGCGGCCGATCAGGGATTCGCTGATCCCGCGGTCCTTCATCAGATAAAGCTGGAACCAGAACGGCTTCTCCACCTTCGCGGCGACGTCCTCGATCGAAGCGACCGACATGGTCGACAGGCAGAAGGGCACGCCGAACCGCTCGGCCGCGCGCGCGGCCTTGATCTCGCCGTTCGCGCACATCGAACCGCACAGCCCGGTCGGCGCCAGCGCAAGCGGGATCGTCACCGGCTCGCCCAGCATCGTGCCCCCATGCCTGCGCTCGGACACGTTCAGCATCACCCGCTGGCGGAAGCGGATCGCGTCCAGGTCGCGCCGGTTCGCGCGCAAGGTCAGCTCGTCGTACGACCCGTTCTCGACATATTCGAAGAACGGCTTCGGCACGCGCCGCGCCGCCTCGACGCGCAAGTCCTCGATGTTGGTGTAGATCGTCATCGATTCAGCTCGCCGCGCTTTGCCATCGCCGCGATCCGGTCGCCGATCCGGCAGGCGAGCGCCTGGATGGTCAGCGACGGATTGACGCCGCCCGCGGTCGGGAACAGCGACCCGTCGCAGACCCACAGGTTCGGGATCGACCAGCTTCGGCCGTCGGCATCGACCACGCTGTCCTTGGGGTCGTCACCCATCCGGCAGCCGCCCATCAGATGCGAGGTGTCGTGCGTATCCCACAGCTGATGCGCGCCGCCCGCGTCCAGCACTTCCTTCATCGACTTGCGGCCATGCGCGATCAGCCGCCTATCGTTTTCCGAATAGGAAAAGGTCACCCGCGGGATGCGAAGGCCATATTGGTCGGTCTCGTCCGCCAGCTCGACCCGGTTGTGCGCCTGCGGCTCGGTCTCGCCGACCAGGACCAGGCCCGCGCTGTGGTTGTAGCGGGTCATTTCCTGCCGCAGCGCCATGCCCCATAGCCCGCGCGCGGCGAGCGTCTGCGCCCAGTCGGTCGGCAGCGGCCCCTGGCTCATGAACGCATAGCCGCCATGGAAATCCTTGCCGTCGTCGCAGTAATTCCAGTGCTCGGTGCCGGCCATGCAGGGCGGCGCCTTGTAGCTGCGGATCTCCTCGTCCAGCACACCCCAGACGCCCGGGCCCGAGTGCGTCATCAGATGCGTGCCGACCAGCCCGTTGTCGTTGGCGAGCCCGTCCGGGAATTCGGGGCAGGCGGAGTTCAGCAGCAGCCGCGGCGTCTCGATCGCATAGCCGGCGACCACCACGTGGCGCGCTTTCTGCCGCCGCCACTTGCCCGCGCGGTGATAGAGCAGGCCGCTCGCGTGCCCGTCCTTCCCCATCTCGATCCGCCCGACCATTGCCAGGTCGCGCACCTCCGCGCCGGCGGCGATCGCCCGCGGGATGAAGGTGACGAGCACGCTCTGCTTGGCGTTGGTCGAACAGCCATATTTGCAGAAGCCGCGATAGACGCACGGATGCGCCATCCCGCGCGGGGCCGAGAGGGTGGCGAGGGGGAGGGGGGACCAGCCGATCCCGATCCGCTCGCACCCGCGCGCCAGCACCAGCCCCGATGCGTTCACCGGATGCGCGCGATACGGATAGCGCTTGCGCCTTTTGCCCCAGGGATAGCGGACCGGGCCGCTGATCTTCAGCGCCTCCTCCGCTTCCTCGTAATAGGGTTCCAGCTCCTTGAAGCTGATCGGCCAGTCGCGGCCGTAGCCGAGCGTCGAGCGCGCCCTGAACCAGTCTGGCCGCCAGCGCAGCGCGATCATCGTGTAATGCACCGTGCTGCCGCCGACGCCGCGACCGCTGTTGTTGCTGCCCAGCTGGATCGGGTCCGCGCCGCCGCTGATCCGCTCGTCGGTCCAGTAGAGATCGCCCTGCGCCGCTTCGTCCGACGCGAAATCCTCCAGCGGCCGCCAGAACGGCCCGGCATCGAAGGCCACCACCGAAAAGCCGGCCTCGGCCAGCTTGGCCGCCAGCGTCCCGCCGCCTGCGCCAGTACCGACGATCGCGAAGTCGACCTCCTCGTCGTCGCCATAGCTGCGCATCCGCAACCAGCCGCCCGGGCGGAACACGTCCGGCGCGCGTCCGTCGATCGCTCGCGGCTCACGCATCGCGTTCTTCGGCTTCCCAAGGGTCGCGCTCGTCGAACCCCAGGCGCACATAACCACGCGGGCTGGCCGGACCGCCAAAGCCGATCTCGTTCCACGCCGCCGGGTGCGAATAATAGACGGCGACGATCTCCTTCAGCAGCAGCTCGCTGAAGAAACGGTCGGCGGGCAGGTCGCCCCAATGCCGCCCGTCGATTTCGCCCGCCTGCACAACCCGAAGCAGCGCGTCCTGCGTATCCGGCGACAGCTCGCGGAAATCCCTCCCGTGCCGCTCGCGCGCTTCGCCCGCAATCGCCGCCAGCCCCTGCCGCCACGCATCGCGCATCGGCGGCATGTCGGCATAGCGGTATCCCGGGCGCCGGTCCTCGGCTAGCTTCTCGTCGATCCAGTTAACGATCGGCACCGGCTCGTCCCGCTCCGGCTGCGGCATCAGCCGCGCGGCAATCGTCTCCAGCAGCGCCCATTCCGCCTCGGTCAGGAATCGCCGCTCCGGCACCGCGTCCAGTCGCCGCCGCACGACCGCGCGCGTCTGATCGTTCCAGGACGGCGTGTCCCACTTCTTCAGCACGTCGTAATCGGGATATGGCGTCTTGAAGCCGCTCATTGCCGCGCCTCCAGCGACGGCAGCAGGCCCAGCGCGGCGAGCGCGATGCCCAGGAACGCGGGCGGGGCGGGGAGGGGCGGACCTTGCAGCAGCATCTGGCTCCAGTTGCGCCAGCCGCCCATGTTCCGGTGGATGCCGTAGCTGTGGAAGATCGGCCCGGCGATGCCGAGCAGCGCCGTCCCCATCAGCAGCGGCCGTGCAGCCTTGGCCGCGGCCGGGCTGACGGCGCTCGCCGCCGTCACTGCGGCAGCGGCGGGCGGCAGCGTCACCGGCGCGAACATGAACGGGTTCTGGAAGGCGCCGCGGAAATGCAGCAGCCCCGCTTCCGCTGCCGTCCCCAGCAAAGCTGCCGCTGTTATCGGCGCGATCCGCTTAGCCTTGGCGATGTCCGGATGCTCGGCCGCCAGCCCGAACAGCCCTGCCAGGCTCAGCGCCGCCGGCGCCCCTAGCGGTGCCGCGTAGAACAGGTTCAGCATGTCGAACCCGCCCGCGCGCTTGCCGATGTTATAGCTGTGGAAGCCCACGCCCGCCGCGCCGACCGCCAGCGCGGCCCCGAACACATAGGGCGCCGCCTTGTCCTCCACCGCCGTCATGCCGAGCGTCGCCAGCGCCAGCGTCGGCGCAACCACCATCGCCGGGTTCCTGAACTCGCCGCGGTAATGCTCGATGCTGCTGTCGAGCAGCACGGCGAGCGACAGGAGCGCCGCCCCCGCTCGCAGGTCTCGTACCGCCGAGGCCTCCGGTGGCTCGGGTCGCTTCCACATCCGCCAGGCAAGCGCCCCGGCAATTCCAGCTGCCGTCACGGCGCCCAGGCCGACCGCGAGCAGCGGCCGCCGCGAAGGCTCCGGGATATGGGCAGACATGAACGATCAACGCCGTCACGCGGCGGCGGGTTGCGCAGTCCCGAATTTAAACTGGATCAAACTTCTGCGGCGGTCCGCATCCGCGCCCGGCGCAGCAGCAGTGCGGTCCCGAGACCGCCGATTGCGGCCCAGCTCGCGACCAGCATCAATGCGGTCGGCAGCACAGGAAGGCGGGTCGGCGGCAGCAGCATCCATGCTGCCTCCGCCAGCCGCATCGCCAGCGTCACGCCGGCGATTGCCAGCATCGCCCCCGGGCTTGCGCGCACAGCCGGACTCAGCAGCGCCAGGAACGGCGCCACGAACTGCAGTGCCACCAATGCCCAGGTGACGAACACCCAGCCGGTCTCGGTCCGGCGCAGATACCAGTGCGCCTCGGCCGGAATGTCGCCCGACCAGATCACGATATACTGCATCGCGTGGACATAGCCCCAGAACAGCAGCGCGGTGACGAACACGCCGGCTGCGGCAAAGGGGGCCTTGTCCCGCCCGGGCAACGTGATCGCCAGCGCCAGCGCGATCCCGCCGATCCATGTGCCCGCGAGGAAGATCAGCCCGTATTCGGAAGAATGGAACGACGGTTCGATCGACTCCAGCCAGTCCACCCCCGCGAACGATCCGAGCAGCGCCCAGACGATCAGTCCGCCGGCCGCGATGCCATCCCGCATCCTCTCCGGCGCGCGCACCAGCGCCTGCTGCAATCCGATGAACACCGCGAAATAGAGAATCGTGCGCATGCTCCAGAAGGCCGGCGACAGCCACACGCCCTTGAACGCAGGCAGGCTGGCCGCGACGTGCGGATCGCCCCATGGATACACCCACGCTGCGCCGATCAGCACCGGCACGAATGTCAGCGCGGTCAGCGGCAGCAGTGCCGCGCCCGCCGCAAACGCCTCACGAAAGAACGGTCGCCAGCTGCCGCCGACCAGCTGCACCATCATCAGCAGCGCAAGGCAGCCGAGCGGCGCCTCCGCCCAGCCGATCGCCGCTGCGGTCCAGGCCGTCAGCGCGATCGGCGGTGCGATGGCAAGCCCGACGACCACGCCGACAAGGCCGGCGACGCCTACGGCCAGCGCATTCCGCTCCGCGCTCACGACGCCCGGCTCCGTTGCAGCGCGCGGATATAGGCGGTGATCGCCCAGCGATCCTTGGGCGGCACGCGGTCGGCATAGCTGTACATCGCGCCGTGCCCGTTCGTGATGACGTCGTAGAAATAGCGGTCCGGCGCGTTCACCAGCCGCGGCGCGGCGTAGTCGGGCGGGTGCGGAAAGCCGCGCTGGACGACGATGCCGTTGCCGTCGCCGCTGCGGCCGTGACAGGGCGTGCAGAAAATCTCGAACCGCTCGCGCCCGCGCTGCACCAGCGCCAGGCTCATCGGGGGCCGCTCAGCCATTGGGTCGGCCGAACCGGCTGAGCGCGATACCGTCCCCGCCGGCGGTGCCTGCACGACGCGGCCGTTGCGGAACAGCCGGCCATGCTCCCACTCCGCATATTTGCGCTGGTCCGTCATCCGCAGATTCTGCCCGCACCCGGCGAGGAGGATGAGGAGAAGCAGAACACCCCAACTCCGTTCGTTTCGAGCGAAGTCGAGAAACGAGGGTCGCTGGTGCACGCGCTTCTCGATTTCGCTCGAAGCGAACGGTTTTCCCTCGCTCACGGCCGCACCGCCTCGATCGTCCAGGCGCCCAGCGAGCCAAGGAACCCGCGCGTGCCGTCCCGGTCGAACTTCGGATCGTCCGCCTCGATATACAGGAAAAACCGGTCGTCCGACGCCAGGCTGAACCGCGGCGTGCCGAACAAAGGGTGGTGCAGCCGCGGCAGGCGGTTCATCCACAGCATGCCGACGATCGCGAAGGTGACGGCACACAGGATCATGATCTCGAAATCGACGACGAAGAAGGCGGGCAGGGCGATCAGCGGCCGCCCGCCGGCGTCGAGCGGATAGTCGCGGTTGACGAAGATCTGCAGCAGCAGCGTCGCTCCGATCCCGACCGCGCCGCCGATCACCGCGAGCCAGCCGACGCGGCTGTCGCCGATCGCCAGCTCTTCGGCCATGCCTTCGACCGGATAGGGGCTGAACGTATCCAGCCTGCGGTAACCTTCCGCCCGCGCGCGCTTGACTGCGTCGAGCAGCGCATCGGCAGTGCCGAATTCGCCGAGCAGACCCAGGATCGGCGCCTCAGCCATCGCGCGCTTCCCTTTTCTCGCGCGCCAGCACTTCCTTGTCCTCGAAGATCGAGATCGAGGGGATGTAGCGGATGAACAGCAGGAACGGCGTGAAGAACAGCCCGATCGTGCCGAGATAGGTGCCCCAGTCCCAGAAGGTGGTGTGATATTCGCCGAAGGAGGAGACGAGGAAGTCTTTGTACAGGCTGGTGACCAGGATCATGTAGCGCTCCAGCCACATGCCGATCACGACCGAGGTGCCGATCAGGAACAGCAGCACCGGGCTCCGCCTGACCCTGCGGAACCACAGCCCCTGCAGCGGTACGAAGTTGAACAGGATCGCGCCCCAATAGCTCCATGCATATATTCCGAAGAACCGGTCGTAAGTGGTTGCAATCTCGCGCTCTCCGCCTGAGTAGAATGCGTCGAACACTTCGAACACATAACCGTAGGCGGTCATCAGCCCGCTCGCGAGCAGCACCTTCGCCAGCACGTCCATGTGCCGGTCGGTGACGATCTCCTTCAGCCCGAAAAAGTGGCGGACGACGAGCGCGATCATCGCCACCATCGCGAAGCCGGAAAAGGCAGCGCCGAGTACGAAATAGGGCGGGAAGATCGTCGAGTGCCAGCCGGGCACCTGACCCGACGCGAACAGCAGCGACACTTCGCTGTGCACCGAAACCACCAGCGGCACGGCGATCGCGGCGGTTGTCCGATACGCCTTCTGCCACCGCGCCCAGTGATGCGCCGAGCCGCGCCAGCCCAGCGCAAAAATGCCGAAGAACACCTGCCAGCCACGTTTCTTCGCGCGGTCGCGCACCGTCGCCAGGTCGGGGACCAGGCCGATATACCAGAACAGCAGCGACACGGTCAGATAGGTCAGGACCGCCCAGATGTCCCATTCCAGCGGGCTGCGGAATTGCGGCCACACGCCCATCGTCGCGGGGTAGGGGAACATCCAGTAGAAGAACCACGGCCGGCCCAGATGGATGATAGGGTAGATGCCGGCGCATACGACCGCGCACAGCGTCATTGCCTCGGCAAAGCGGTTCAGCGAGTTCCGCCAGTCCTGCCCCATCAGCAGCAGCATCGCCGAAATCAGCGTGCCGGCATGGCCGAGCCCCAGCCACCAGACGTAGAGGTGGATCGCGAAGGCCCAATTGACCGGGATGTTGAGGCCCCAGACGCCGACGCCCCAGGTCAGCAGCCAGGTCACCGAGACCACGAACAGCAGCAGCAGCCCCAGGCTGAACAGGAAGGCGATCAGCCACGGCACGCGCGCGGGGAAGCGCAAGGGAACGCGGCCGATCTCGACGCTGACGTCATGCAGCGACTGGTCGAGCGGCAGGATCGGCGGGGAGGTGCTCGCCATCACGCCTCCTCGTCCGCGATCCGCGCCAGGTAGGTCGTGCGCGGCCGGGTATCGAGCTCGCCCAGCAGCGCGTAGTTGCGGGGGGAAGCACGCCCCTTGGCGACTGCGCTGCCCGCATCCTTCAGATTGCCGAACACGATCGCCTGGCTCGGGCACGCCTGCTGGCAGGCAGTCCGCACCTCGCCGTCGCGAACATCGCGCTTCTCGATATCGGCCTGAACCACGGCGCCGCGGATGCGCTGCACGCAATAGGTGCATTTCTCCATCACGCCGCGCCCGCGCACCGTCACGTCCGGATTGCGCTGCGCCTGCACCGATTCCGGCGCCTTGGTCGTATAGTCGAACCAGTTGAAGCGGCGCACCTTGTAGGGGCAGTAGCTGGAGCAGGTCCGCGTGCCGATGCAGCGGTTATAGACCATCTCGTTCAGCCCGTCGGGCCCGTGCACCGTCGCGTGGACCGGGCAGCCCATCTCGCACGGCGCCTGTTCGCAATGCATGCAGGGAACAGGCTGGAAATAAGTCTGCGGCTGCTCAGGCGGGCCGTCGTAATAGCGGTCGATCCGCAGCCAGTGCATCTCGCGCCCGCGCGCGACCTGGTCCTTGCCGACCACCGGCACGTTGTTCTCGGCCTGGCAGGCGATCGTGCAGGCGTTGCAGCCGGTGCACAGATCGAGGTCGATCGTCATCGCCCAGGCGACATCCTCCTCCTTCCAGCGCGGGTAGAAGCTTGCCTGGTCGCGCTCCTCCGGCCGGGCGGCTTCCGGATGCGCGGCGGAGACGGTGCGCACCAGATCCTGCCCTTCGAGCGCGTGGTGCAGCTGGGTCGTCGCAAGCGCGTGGTGACCCGCGACCTTCTCGATGCGGCCGAACGTCGTCCAGGGCGCGGCCGAGCTGCGCAGCGCATAGGCGTCGTAGCCGACCCCGCTCCCCACGCGCCCTGCGCGCCTGCGGCCATAGCCCAGGAACAGAGTGACGCTCCGCTCCGGCTGGCCGGGCATGACCCAGGCCGGGCCGGCGATGCTGCGCCCGCCACTCGACACGCGGACCAGGTCGCCATTGCCGACGCCCAGCCGGTCGGCGAGCGCGACGCTCAGCGCGACGACATTGTCCCATGTGACCTTCATCAGCGGCTTGCCGAGTTCCTGCAGCCAGCCATTGTTCGCGAACCGCCCGTCCCGGATGGTCGGGTCCGGCCTGAACAGGATTTCGACCTCTCCGGCGGCGGCTGGCGCAGGCGGGGCAGGGAACGCGCCCGGCGTCACGGGTGCAGCGGCGCTGTCGGGGATGATCCCGGCACGCACGGCCTCGCGCCACGCCTGCTCGTCCATCGGCCAGGTCGCCCGCACCAGTTCGCGGGAAGGCGCCGGATCGCCGGTCAGCCCCGCGACGATGCCGTGCACCGACCGCGTATCGTAAAGCGGATCGACCAGAGGCTGGATGATCGTCGCGCTGCCGTCGACCGCCCGCGCGTCGCTCCAGTCTTCGAGCATGTGCGGCAGCGGCAGGTGCCAGTCGCTGAGGATCGCCGTCTCGTCGACATGCAGTCCGGCATGGATGCGCAGCGGCACGCGCCGGTACAGCCGCGCGAAATCCACGTCCGCAGGCGCGGCATAGGCCGGATTCGCGTCGAGCACGATCAGCGTGCTGACGCGCCCCGCCTCCAGATCGCGGACAAGCTCGCCGAACGCCGTGCCCGGATAGCGCACCGACGCGATGTAGCGCACCGCCCTGGTGCCCAGCGCTTCGTTGATCCTGAACGCGAGCGCGTGGACCGCAGCCGGGCAATGCGCTCCGGCCGTCACCAGCCCGGGATCGCGCTTCAGCGCTGCCGCCACCTGGGCGGCCCATTGCGCCTCGGGTCGCGTCAGGCCGTCCTGCGCCGGCCCAAGCCCCAGCCCCGCCGCAATCGCCCCCGCCAATAGCGGCACCCGCGAAGGCGACACCCCCAGCCGCGCGAAAGCGGTGCTGCCGGTCTGAGTCGGTGTCGTCTCCGCCATGAACAGCCGCAGCCGCTCCTTCGCCGGCACGTTCGGCCCGCGCCGCGAGGCCCAGGCGGCGACGTTCGGCACCTGCGCCGGGCCGGGCCCGAGCAGGTCGTCGTCGAGGCTGACCACCGTCCGCACCGCCGCCAGATCCGGCCGCGCTTCGAACGGCGCTTCCCCGGCAAGCGGATCGAACGCATGCACGCGCGCGTTCGGCAGCGCCGCCGTCAGCGCGTCCAGTTGGCGGATCAGCGTCGGCGAGCTGGTCGGCCCGATCAGCAGCCGCAGCCCGTCGCCGCCGTTCGCCGCCCAGGCGCGCCGCATCCGCACAATCATCGCGTCATAGTCGGCCCAGCTCGCCTCATTGCCGCGGAAGATCGGCGCCTGGCTCCGGTCAGGATCGTACAGGTCCAGGATCGCCGCCTGGGTGAACAGGCTCGACGCGCCGCGGCTCATCGGGTGATCGGGATTGCCGTCCAGCTTGATCGGTCGTCCCGCCACGCTCGTCGCGATCACCGGCTGCGCGTATCCGTCGAGCGGGATCGCGGTCGCATAGTGCGCGACCTGATCGTCGATCATGTCCTCGGGCCGGTTGACGAACGGGACCGCGTCGTCGGACCGTTTCGGGCTGCACCCGGCGAGGCCGATCAGCCCCAGCGAAGCGCCCATCACCTGCAGCAGAGCGCGCCGGTCGGTCGCGAACAGGTCGGCGACGGCCGGGAATTCCGCCGCGACGGACGCCTGGAATTCGTCCGTCCCGGCAAGCTCCTCGAGCCCGCGCCAGAGCCGCCCCTCGCTCACCGGTGGCACACCGCGCAATGCGTCAGTTCGTCCGGACCCTTGATCCGGTAGAGCTTCATCAGCCGCTCGCCCAGCGCGCGCCGGTCCGCGGGCGGCGGCCAGTCGGCCTCCAGCACCGCCGCTTGCGGCCGCAGATGCGGCGCCGGATCGCGGTGGCAGTCGAGGCACCAGCGCATCTCGAACGCCTTGGCGCGGAACATCAACGGCATCCGGTCGACGCGACCGTGGCACTCGAAGCAGCTGACGCCCTTGGCGATATGGATGTCGTGGCGAAAATAGACGAAGTCCGGCACTCGCGCGACGCGCTTCCATTCGATCGATCGGTTCTCGGCCAGGCTCTGCCGCACGGGTGCCAGCATCGCCGCGTTGGTCCACAGCTGCGAATGGCAGGTCATGCACACATGGGTTGCCGGAAAGCCGGCATCGGCGCTCGTCTCCACCGATGTGTGGCAATAGCGGCAGTCGATGCCGAGCTCGCCGGCATGATGCTTGTGGCTGAACGGCACCGGCTGCATCGGCGTGCGCGCGACCCTCGTCACATATTGCGATCGGGCGACGGTGCCGCCGAGCAGCAACGATCCGACCGTGCCGAGAACGAGCGCGATCAGGATGGCGCGCAGCCACGTATCTGCCGTCGGCGAGAATATCTGCGCCACCCGGGCCCTCTCATCTGGGAACGGCCGACGAACGGACCAAACATAAGCTAAGTTCCGCGTCCGGTTCCCAAGGGCGGAACGATTATTCGCAAGGTCCGTTCGCTTGGGCGACCCGCTCGTTTCCCCGAGGCACCCGCCGATGTCCGAAGCCGATCATGCGCAGGATTTCGAACGGTCCGACGCGTCTCCCTGGCTGATCGTGGCGCTCGCCGCCGGCCTTGCCGCGACGGTGGTCCTGGTGATGATCGTGCTGAACCTGGTCTTCGCCCGCTCGCTGGTCGATCGGCCAAAAGGGCCGATCGCTGCGCTGCCGCCGGCGCCGCGGTTGCAGGTCGCACCGAAAGCCGATCTCGCGCGCACCGAAGCGGCCGAAACTGCCCGCCTGCGGCGCATCGACGCGGCCATGCGCGCCGTCGCGGCGGAGGGCTGGCGCCGATGAAGGCTGCGTTGGCGGGGGTGCTGCTCGCCGTCGCCGCTCCCTCTGCGGCCGCGGGGCTGCAGCCTTCGCAGTTCGGCGCGCTCGCCTTCCGCCAGCATCCCGGCGCGCAGGTGCCGCTGGACACGGTGCTGCTCGATGAATCCGGTCGCAAGGTCCGGCTGGGATTGCTGCTGGACGGCAAGCCGGCCGTGTTCGTGCTCGAATACCTCCACTGCCCGAACCTGTGCGGGCTGGTGCTGGCGGGGCTGGTGCGGGACCTGAAGGCTGCGGGATTGCAGCCCGGCCGCGACCTCCAGTTCGTCGCCGTCAGCATCGACCCGCATGAAGGCCCCGAAGACGCTGCCAGGGCGCGCACCGCCTATCTCGGCGAGCACGCGAACCCTGCCGGCTGGCACTTCCTGACCGGCCCCGCACCCACTGTCCGCCGCATCGCCGACGCGATCGGCTTCCGCTATCGCTTCGACAAGGCGATCGGCCAATACGCTCACCCCGCCGGCTTCGTCGTGCTGACGCCGGACGGCCGCATCTCGCGCTACCTGCTCGGCTTCGAGCATGGTCCGGCGGCGCTGAAGACCGCCGTCGCCGAGGCTGCGCGCGATCAGGTGGAGCCGCCCGCGCATCCGCTACTGCTGCTCTGCTTCGGCTACGATCCGCAGGCGGGCACGATCGCCTATACCGCGATGCAGGCGCTCCGCATCGCCGCCTTCGGCGCCGTCGCCGCGCTTGTCCTCTACGTCCTCGCAGCACTCCGGCGCGAGCGGACCCGCTGATGCGCGGCTTCCCGGTCTGGCCGGTGGAGGCAGGGCACTATGCCGGGGAAATGGACGCGCTGTTCATCGCGCTTGTCATCGTCACCGTGCTCACTGCCGGCTTCGTCTGCTTCATGCTGATTTTCTTCGCGGCGCGCTACAGGGTGGGCCGCGACGCGGATCGCAGCCATACGATCGAAAAGACCTGGAAATGGGAAGTCGGCTGGACGACCGCCTCGCTGCTGATCTTCGTCGGCCTCGCCGTCTGGGGCGCCGACCTTTACCTGCGCCTCTACCAGCCGCCGAAGAATGCCGTGCAGATCTTCGTCGTCGGCAAGCAATGGATGTGGAAGGCGCAGCATCCCGGCGGTCAGCGCGAGATCAACGAGCTGCATGTTCCCGCCGGCCGTGCGGTACGGCTCGTGATGGCCTCGCAGGATACGATCCACAGCTTCTACGTGCCGGCACTGCGGGTCAAGCAGGACGTCGTGCCCGGCCGCTATGAATCGCTTTGGTTCCAGGCGGATAGGCCGGGACGTTACCATTTGTTCTGCGCCGAATATTGCGGCACCGATCATGCGCGGATGGGCGGCTGGCTGACGGTGATGGAGCCGCGCGCTTTTGCCGGCTGGCTCCGCGACCAGGGCGGGCAGCCGAGCCTCGCCGCCCAGGGCGAGCAACTGTTCCACGCCTTCGGATGCAGCGGGTGCCACGGCCCGGGCGGCACCGTACGCGCGCCCGACCTGAACGGCGTCTATGGCGGCCCTGTCGCGCTTCAGGACGGCCGCGTCGTCACCGCCGATGAGCGTTATGTCCGCGATTCGATCCTGCTGCCCAAATCCGAAGTCGCTGCCGGCTACGATCCGGTCATGCCGTCCTTCGCCGGGCAGGTGGGGGAGGACGATCTCGCCAGGCTGGTCGCCTACGTCCAGTCGCTGGGCCGGAAGGGGGCAAGCTGATGCACGGCGGCCGCCCCAACTATCTGACTGCGCAGACGACGATCCGCTCATGGCTGTTCAGCACCGATCACAAGCGGATCGCCTTGCTCTACTTCGCGTCGATCACGTTCTTCTTCCTGATCGGCGGGCTGGCGGCGGTGCTGATCCGGCTGGAGCTGGTCACGCCTTCGGCCGACCTCGTCCTGCCCGATACCTACAACCGCCTGTTCACGATGCACGGCGTGATCATGGTTTGGTTTTTTCTGGTGCCGTCGATCCCGACCACGCTCGGCAATTTCGTGCTGCCGCTGATGCTGGGCGCACGCGATCTCGCCTTTCCGCGGCTGAACCTTGCAAGCTGGTATTTCTACATTGCCGGCGGCGCGCTGACGGTGCTCGCGCTGCTGCTGGGCGGCGTCGACACCGGCTGGACCTTCTACGAGCCTTATGCCTCGGCCTTCTCGAACGGCTATGTGACGCTGGCCGTGCTCGGCATCTTCCTGTCGGGCTTCTCGTCGATCCTGACCGGTCTCAACTTCATCGTCACCACGCACAAGCTCCGCGCGCCCGGCATGACCTGGTACCGGCTGCCGCTGTTCGTCTGGTCGCTCTATTCGACCAGCGTGATCCTGGTGCTGGCGACGCCGGTGCTCGCGATGACCCTGCTGATGCTGGTTGCCGAACGCGTGCTCGGCATCGGTATCTTCGATCCGGCGCTGGGCGGCGATCCGATCCTGTGGCAGCACATGTTCTGGTTCTACAGCCACCCGGCCGTCTACATCATGGTGCTGCCCGCGATCGGCATCGTTTCAGAGCTGGTGACGGCCTACGCCCACAAGCAGATGTTCGGCTACAAGTTCGTCGCCTGGGCCAGCGTCGCGATCGCCGCGATCGGCTTCCTCGTCTGGGGCCATCACATGTTCGTGGCCGGCCAGTCGCTCTATGCCAGCCTCGTCTTCTCGTTCCTCAGCTACCTCGTTGCGGTTCCCTCGGCGATCAAGGTGTTCAACTGGGTGGCAACGCTGCACAAGGGTTGGATCCGCTTCGATGCGCCGATGCTGTACGCGTTCGGGTTCATCGGCCTGTTCACGGTCGGCGGGCTTACGGGCCTGTTCCTGGCCGCGCTCGCGATCGACGTGCACGTGACCGACACATACTTCGTCATCGCGCATTTCCACTACATCATGGTCGGCGGATCGGTCAGCGCCTTCTTCGGCGGGCTGCATTACTGGTGGCCGAAGATCACCGGCCGCCTCTATCCCGAAGGCTGGGCGCGCGCAGCTGCGATCCTGATGTTCTTCGGCTTCAACCTGACCTTCTTCCCGCAATTCGTGCTCGGCTGGCTCGGTATGCCGCGCCGCTACGATGCCTATCCGCCGGAATTCCAGATCTGGCACGTGCTGTCCTCGGCGGGCGCGAGCACGCTCGCCGTCGCCTATGCGATGCCGCTCTTCTACCTGTTCTGGTCGCTCGTCTGGGGGCCGCGCGCGCCGGACAATCCATGGGGCGTGACCGGTCTCGAATGGCTGACCAGCTCGCCGCCGCCGGCGCGGAACTTCGACGAGACGCCAGTCGTCATACGCGGGCCCTATGACTATGTGGACGGCCAGCCTCGGCCGCAGGCCGAGAATGTCTGAAGCGGCGCCCGCCTTTCAGTATGCGACCGTGCCGCAACAGCGCGAGGCGGCGACGCTCGGCATGTGGACGTTCCTTGCGACCGAGGTGCTGTTCTTCGGTGCGCTGATCGCCGCCTATTCGGCGTATCGGATCGCCTGGCCCGACGAGATTGCCGCGGCCGCGCGCCACACCAGGGTCGCGCTGGGCGCGATCAACACCGCGGTGCTGCTCACCAGCAGTGCCTTGATGGCGACCGCCGTCGCGGCCGAAGAGGTGGCGCGGCGGCGCACGGTCATGCTGTGCCTGCTTGGCACCGCCGCGCTCGGCCTCACCTTCATCGGGATCAAGGGCTATGAATATTGGCTCGAATATCGCGAGGGCCTGGTTCCCGCGCTGAATTTCGATTTCGGCCGCTATGGCGGGATCGCGGAGCTGTTCTTCCTTTTCTACTTCTTCGCGACCGGCCTGCACGCGGTCCATCTCACGATCGGCATCGCGATGGTTTTAGTGATCGCGCTGCGGACCGGGGCAGGGCGCCCTCCGCGCCCGCCGATGCTCCGGATGGTGGGCCTCTATTGGCATTTCGTGGACATCGTCTGGATCTTCCTGTTCCCGCTGATCTATCTGCCGGGGAGGGCAGGGTGAGCCGCGCGCTCCGCTGGATATGGGCCTGCTGGGCGGCTCTCGTCGTCCTGCTGGCGACGACCACCGGCCTCGCTTTCCTGCCGCTCGGGCGCTGGAACCTCGCCGTCGCGATTGCGATCGCATCGCTGAAAGCGCTGATCGTCGTGGTCTTCTTCATGGAGTTGCGGCGCAGCTCCGGCCTGGTGCGCGTGTTCGCAGGCGCCGGCTTTCTCTGGCTGCTGATCCTGCTCGGCCTGACCGGCGCCGATTATTCGAGCCGCCACGAAAACTACATTCCCAACGCGTTCCAGCGCCACGAGCTGCCGGCGAAGCGATGATCCGCGTCGTTTCCTGGTGGAAGGCAATTCTCGCCGGCGTCGCGGGGGCGCTGGCCTGGGAAGCCGCCGCGCGGCTGCTGATCTGGGCCGGCGTGCCGATGTTCGACATGGTGCGCCTGCTCGGCACATTATTTGTCGCCGACGGCAAAAGCTGGCTGTGGTGGCCGGCCGGCATGGCGCTGCACCTCGGCGTCGGCGCGCTCTGGGCGATCTTCTACGCCTATTTCTTCTGGTCGGTGCTGCCGTACCGGCCGTGGCAGCAGGGGCTGGTCTTCGCCGCCGTGCCGGCGCTGCTCGCGATCCTGATCGCGCGGCCTCAGCTGGAGCTGATGCACGTACCGATGACGCGTTTCCCCTGGTCCGGGCTGTTCGGCCTTGCCGACGGCTGGATCGGCCCGCTCGGCATCGCCTTCGGCCATGCGATCTGGGGCGCGGTGATGGGTGCGCTCTACACACGTCCGGTCGGGCAGAAGGTCGGCACCGAACGCGCGCCGAAGCCGGACCGCGCGGTGCCCGACCTGATCTTCAAGCCCGCGCCGGACCCGCCGTCGCTGAGCGACTTCATGTTCGCGACCGGCATCGAATGCAGCTACCCGACGCTCGACAAGGGCAGCTGGCGCGTCGACCAGATGGCGACCTGCGGCCATTACCGCCACTGGCGCCGCGACCTGGAGCTGGTGCGGGAGCTCGGCATCTCCTACCTGCGCTTCGGACCGCCGCTGCACCTGATCCTGAAAGGGCCGGGCTGCTACGACTGGGCGTTCATGGACCAGGTCGCCGCCGCGATGCAGCAGCTTGGCATCCGGCCTATAATCGATTTCTGCCATTTCGGCCTCCCCGACTGGCTCGGCAATTTCCAGAATCCGGAACTGTGCCATGCGCTCGGCGACTATGCCGGCGCCTTCGCGAAGCGTTATCCCTGGATCGGCCACTACACGCCGATCAACGAGATGTATGTCTGCGCGCGCCTGTCCGCGCTCGAAGGGCTGTGGAACGAGCAGTGCACCGACGAACGCTCGTTCGTCACCGCCGCGCGGCACCTCGCCAAGGCGGCCGTGCTGGTCACCCAGGCGGTCCGCTGCGAGCGGCCCGATGCGATCTTCGTCAACAACGAAAGCAGCGAGTTCTATCAGCCCTGCTGCCCGGACCCGAAAATCGAGAAGATCGCCGATTTCGAAAATGAGCGTCGTTTCATCCCGCTCGACCTGCTCTACGCCCACCCGCCGCGCGACGACGTGCGCGATTTCCTGTTCGCCAACGGCATGCCGAAGGACGAATATGCCTGGTTCATGAGCCAGCAAGTGCCCGGGCGCACGATCCTGGGCGTCGACTATTACGACTGGAACGAAAAGGTGATCGATCGCGACGGCCATGCCGATGCGATGGGCGAGCTGTTCGGCTGGTACGTGATCACCTCGCAATATTACCGCCGCTACAAGCGGATGGTAATGCACACCGAAACCAACAGCCGCGATCCGTCCGACGCGCCGATGTGGCTGTGGCGGCAGTGGCACAATGTCGAGCTGATCCGGAAAGCGGGCGTGCCGGTGGTCGGCTTCACCTGGTACAGCCTGACCGACCAGATTGACTGGGACATCGCGGTCAGCCGCCCGATCGGAAACGTCACGCCGGTCGGCCTGTTCGACCTCAACCGCGACGTGCGCGGCGTCGGCCTGGCCTACAAGCAGCTGATCGAGATGTTCCGCGACAGCACGACTGTCTGCCCGCGCTGGGGCGAGCTGGACGAGACCGCGGCGCTGCCGCCGCAGCCGGAGCAGGAAAAGGAAGCGGCACGATGAGCGGTTGGCCCTTCCAGGGCACCGATCCCTCCCCGCTGCAGCGGCCGCGCGTCGCAGGTGCCATCGCCGCCGGCGTTGCCGCGGTTCCCGCCGCAGCGCTGGTCTGGCTGACCGGCTCGGCGCGCATGCCGGCCACCGTGATTGGCGTGCCGGAATGGCTGCTGGTCCTGCTCAGTATCGCCGGCCTGGCCGTCTCGGGCGGCATCTACGGCTCGATTTTCCTGCGCGCCGCCAACGATCGCCGCGGCGGCTGGCTGTTCGGGCTCGGCTGGGGCTTCCTGACCTGGACCTTGGGCCCGATCACGCTGTTTCAATGGTGGCTCGGCCGCCCCGTCGCGATCGGTACCCACGCCGCCTGGCTGCTCGCCGCGCATCTGCTGTGGGGACTGCTGTTCGGCGCCGTCTTCCCGCTCGCACAGAACAGCGTCAAACGGACGCTCGAGAATGCGCCCTCGCCGCGGGAGGTGAGCCTGCATCGCCGCAATCCGGAAGGGAAAGCACCGCAGCGTTATCGCCGCATGTCGAGCGCGCGCGACGGCGGCTAGGCGGCGACGGTTTCCTTCCGCGCGGGTTCGCGATGCAGATAGGCGGGGTCGAAGCCGGCCATCGCGCGCAGGGCAGGGAAGTCGAAAATCTCCATCACGCGCCCGCGCTTGGTCACGAGCCCGTGCGAGCGGAGGCTCTGCAGCACCCGGTTCACATGCACGCCGGTGAGCCCCAGCACGTCCGCCAGCTGCTCCTGGGTCAGCGGCAGCTCGATCTTGATCTGGCGCCGATCGAGCCCATAGCCGCGCCGTACCGCGAGCTCGCACAGCAGATGTGCCAGCCGCTCCTGCGCCGACAGCCGGCCCAGGCAAAAGGTCCAGCGGCTCAGGATCGCATTCTCCACGAAGGCGGTCTGCGAGAAGAGGGCCGCGATCGCCGGGAAATACACGCCCAGCGCCAGTGCCTTGTCGCGCTCGATCGTCAGCAGCGTCCCCGGCGTCAGCATCCTGACGCCGTAATCGATTCGCCCGAACGCCAGCACGTCGAGGTTGCAGAAGTCGCCGGGCAGGGCGAGGCCGACGATCTGGCGGCTGCCGTTGCGCGCGGTCTGGTGGCGGAATGCCCAGCCTTCGGCCAGCAGGTAGAGTGTGCCGGATGTGTCGCCTTCGCCGAACAGGCTGGTTCGTGCGGGGAGGCTGCGGCTGGTCAGCGCGGCCTCGAGATGACGACGCTCTTCCTGGGCGAGTGCCGCGAAGCGGTGCATCTCATTCAGACTCATACGAAACCTCCCCGGTTGGCGTCCGGAACTGCGCGGGCGATCTTTAGCCTATGTTTAGCAGACAAATGCATGCCTGCCACGCGGAAACCGCTCTGTCCGCGTGCGAACAGGACGTGTCCGTTTCCGGACATTCCGGCGCACGTCTGCGGCGGCGCTGCTCTGGCGGGCGAGCGCTGGCACGGGCTTTGCTGATAACCCGGCATGCCCCGCTTGGCCTCGCCCGCCCTTGCCGATAAGACGCGACTGGAACGCAAGTGTATTGCGTCACTAAAACAGTTGTGCGAATAGGCAGGCCGATGACCGAGCAGAATTTCGAAGCGATGCGCCGCGCGATGGTGGAAAGCCAGCTGCGGACGACCGGCGTCAACGATCCGCGCGTGGTCGCGGCGATGGCCGAGGTCCCGCGCGAGCGATTCGTGCCGGTGGAGCGCCGCAGCCTCGCCTATATGGACCGCCCGGTCGCGCTCGGCTCGGGCCGCGCGCTGAACATCCCCGAAGCGACTGGCCTGATGCTGACCGCCGCCGCCGTCCGCGCGTCGGACAAGGTGCTGCTGGTCGGCGCCGGCAGCGGCTACACCGCCGCGCTGCTGGAAAAGCTCGCCACCCATGTCGTCGCGCTGGAGGAGGATCCGGCGCTACTGACCTTCGCCCGCGAAAATCTCGGCGGCACCCGGATCGAGCTGGTCGAAGGCCCGCTCAACCAGGGCTGGACTGCGGCCGCGCCCTATGACCTGATCGTCGTCGACGGCTTGATCGAGCAGGTGCCGGACGCGCTGGTCGCCCAGCTTGCCGAGACCGGCCGGCTCGCCTGCGCGATCCTTGACCGCGGTGCGTCGCGGCTGGCGATCGGCCGCAAGGCCGGCGCCGGCTTCGGCCTCGACTTGTTCGCCGATTGCGAATCCGCAGCCTTGCCCGGCTTCGCCCGACCCAAAGCTTTCGTGTTCTAAAGAGAGAAACCCCGGAATGCGCTTCCCAACGATTCTGATCGCGACCACGGCGGCCTTCGCCCTCGCAGCGCCCGCCGCGGCCGATACGCTCCAGGAGGCGCTCGCCAAGGCCTATGCCAGCAACCCGACGCTGACCGGCGCGCGCGCCCAGCAGCGAGCGAATGACGAGAATGTGCCGATCCAGCGCGCCGCCGGCCTGCCCAGCTCGGAAGTGACCGCCGGCTACAGCGAGAATTATCTCGCCCCGGCCAACTCGTTCACCTTTCCGGCGCGCAGCATCGACGCGACGATCGGCCTCACCGTGCCGATCTACCAGGGCGGGGCGGTCAAGAATGCCGTCCGCGCGGCCGACCGCCGCGTCGCGGCCGGCGTGGAGAGCCTGCGCGGCACCGAATCGAGCATCTTCAGCCAGGTGGTCGCCGCCTATAACGACGTGATCCGCGATTCCGCGATCGTCGAGCTCAATCGCGCCAACGTCCATCAGCTGGAGGTCAACCTTCAGGCGACGAGCGACCGGTTCGAGGTCGGCGACCTGACCCGCACCGACGTCGCCCAGTCGGAAGCGCGGCTGTCGCTGGCCCAGGGCGACCTGCGCACCGCCGAATCCAACTATATCGCCAGCCGCGAGCGCTACATCGCGCTGGTCGGCGACACGCCGGACAATCTCCAGCCGCCGCCGCCGCTGCCGAACCTGCCGGCGACGCCGGAGGCCGCGATCACGGTCGCCTTGCACGAGAATCCGGACCTCGCCGCCGCCGAGCGCAACCGCGAAGCCGCCAAATACGACGTCCGCGTCGCAGAGGCCGGCGTCCGGCCGAAGCTGTCGGCCTTCACCCGCGGCCAATATTCCAACTATCTCGGCACGCTCGGCTCGGGCGTCGAGGGCGTCCCCATCGCGCAGAAGACCAGCCAGGCCGTCGCCGGCGTGCAGGCGACAATTCCGCTGTTCCAGGGCGGCCGCCCCGCTGCGCAGACCCGCCAGGCGCAGGCACGCGAGTCGCAGTCGCTCGAGCAGGTGATCGCCGCCGAACGCAGCGTGATCCAGCAGGTCCGCGCGGCGTTCGCGGCGTGGAAGTCGTCGCAGGAAGTGATCCGCTCGGCCGAGGCTGCGGTGTCCGCCAACACCCTGTCGCTGGAAGGCGTGCGCGCCGAAAACAGCGTCGGCAACCGCACCATCATCGAAGTGCTGAACGCGGAGCAGGAGTTGCTGAACGCGCAGGTCCAGCTCGTCTCGGCGCGCCGCAATGCCTATGTCGCAGCCTTCACGCTCCTGGCTGCGATGGGCCAGGCGGAGGCTCGCGATCTCGATCTCGAAGGCGTGACGCTCTACGATCCGACCGCCAATTACCGCCGCGTCCGCCACAAGATCTGGGACTGGAGCAGTGACCCCGATCCGAAGACGATCGCGACGCGCACCGTTGACACGCCCTCGCAGAGGCCGGAAACAATCGCCGGGCCGAAATAGCCGGAACAGGGCATGAGCCAGACGAACGAGCCGTCGATGGAGGAGATACTCTCCTCCATCAAACGCATCATTGCCGAAGACACCGAGACGCTGGTGCCGCGCCGCGGCACGCCCGCGCCCGAATCCGGGGACGAACCGGACGTGCTGGAGCTGAACCAGCCGGTCGGCGAGCCGGTGACGATGCCGGAGCTGGAGCCGGACTCGATGAGTGCCGAGGAAGCGCCGGCAATCGCCCCGGCTCCGGTCGCGCCGCCCGCGACGCCACCGGCCCCTTCGGCGGAGGAGGAAGCCGGCGCGCTTCTCTCTGCCACCACCGAGGCCGCGACCCGCCACGCGCTCGCCGCACTGTCACGGATGGTCGTGAAGCCGGAAGACCCCGCCGCCGACAACACGCTCGAAGGCCTGGTCCGCGACATGCTGCGCCCGATGCTGAAAGACTGGCTCGACGCGCACCTGCCAGGCATCGTGCAGGCCACCGTCGACCGCGAAGTGGCGCGGATCAGCGGGCGGGGAAACTAGGGTCCACGCTACCATCGCCGTCATTGCGAGGGTGGCGAAGCAATCCAGAGCCGTGCCCAAGGCTGGATTGCTTCGTCGCTGCGCTCCTCGCGATGACGATGCTGTCCCCGTCGCACTCTTCCCCTTGCACGCCCCCCTCGTCTAAGGCCCCGCGCATGAGCGAGTTGCCCAAGACCTTCGACCCCGCCGCGATCGAATCCCGCTGGTACCCTCATTGGGAGGCGAACAATCTGTTCCGTCCGGAACGCCACGATGCCGAGCCGTTCACGATCGTCATCCCGCCGCCCAACGTCACCGGCTCGCTCCATATCGGCCATGCGCTCGACAATACGCTGCAGGATATCCTGATCCGCCACGCGCGGCTGCAGGGTAAGGACGCGCTGTGGGTGGTCGGCACCGATCATGCCGGCATCGCCACGCAGATGGTGGTGGAGCGCGAAATGGCGCTGCACCAGGACAAGCGCACCAATTACTCGCGCGAGGATTTCGTCGCGAAGGTGTGGGAGTGGAAGGCGCAATCGGGCGGCCAGATCACGCGCCAGCTCCGCCGCCTCGGCGCCTCGTGCGACTGGGCCAACGAGCGCTTCACGATGGACGAAGGCTTCAGCCGCGCCGTCCTCAAGGTGTTCGTCCAGCTGTACCGCGAAGGCCTGCTCTACCGCGACAAGCGCCTGGTCAATTGGGACCCGAAATTCGGCACCGCCATCTCGGACCTGGAGGTCGAGACGAAAGAAGTGCAGGGCAGCTTCTGGCACTTCCGCTACCCGCTCGCCGACGGTTCGGGCCATATCTCGGTCGCGACCACGCGGCCCGAAACGATGCTCGCCGACATGGCCGTCGCGGTCCATCCGGAGGACGAGCGCTACACCCACCTGATCGGGTCTGAGATCGCGCACCCGATCACCGGCCGGCAAAGCCCGATCGTTGCCGACGAGCATGCCGATCCGGAGCTCGGCAGCGGCGCGGTTAAGATCACGCCCGGCCATGATTTCAACGACTTCGACGTCGGCGTTCGCGCGGGGTTCAAGCCCGCCGACATGCTCAACATGCTCGATGCCGAGGCGCGGATCGTCCAGACGCAGGACGGCCTCGTCCCCGCCGAGCTGATCGGCATGGACCGCTTCGACACCCGCAAGCGCGTCGTCC
>NZ_DASTXI010000011.1:0-3565 GCF_035758555.1 Sphingomonas sp.
GTGGAAGCCCAGCGTCTTGTGGCCCAGGCGCGCGCCGTAACCGGTGATCTGGCCGGATGCTTCGAGCGCCTGGATGCGCCGCGTGCAGGCCGATTGCGACAGGCCGACACGCTCCGCGATCTGGCTGACGCTCGCGCGTGCATCGGCGGCAAGACTCTTCAGGATTGAACGGTCGATCCTGTCCATTCTGCACGAATCCACGGTCAAATCATTTCCTCGCGCAGCTTCTATGCTGATGCTGCCGCTGGAGCCACATCTGTTTGCAGGGATTCGCCGCCCTGATTCGCAGTAATACGCGCCACCATTTTCTTCGCCCAAGGAGAGCGAACCATGCGCGTCGGTGTGCCCAAGGAAATCAAGAACCACGAATATCGCGTCGGCCTGACGCCGCCATCGGTAGCCGAGCTGGTCGCGGCCGGCCATGAAGTCATCGTCGAGACCAACGCCGGCGCCGGCATCGACCTGGACGACCAGGACTATGTCGCGGCCGGCGCGCGGATCGTCGGCACTGCCGCCGAAGTGTTCGCCCAGTCCGACATGATCGTGAAGGTGAAGGAGCCGCAGGCGCAGGAAATCGCGATGCTGGAGCCGCGCCACCTGCTCTTTACCTACCTCCACCTCGCGCCCGATCCGAAGCAGACCGAAGGGCTGATCAAGTCCGGCGCCACCTGCATCGCCTATGAGACGGTGACCGCCCGCGACGGCTCACTGCCGCTGCTGAAGCCGATGTCCGAAGTCGCCGGCCGCATGTCGGTGCAGGTCGGCGCCCATTATCTGGAAAAGGAACAGGGCGGTCGCGGCGTGCTGCTGGGCGGCGTGCCGGGCGTGGCCCCGGCCAAGGTCGCGATCCTGGGCGGCGGCGTCTCGGGCGTGAACGCCGCGCAGATGGCGGTCGGCATGCGCGCCGACGTCACCATCTACGATATTTCGAACACCCGGCTCGCCGAGCTGGACATGTTCTTCAGCTCCCAGATCAAGACAGTCTATGCGTCGAAGGCGGCGATCGCGTCGGCGGTGCAGAGCGCATCGCTGGTGATCGGCGCGGTGTTGGTGCCGGGCGCGGCGGCGCCGAAGCTGGTCACCCGCGACATGCTGAAGACGATGAAGCGCGGTTCGGTGCTGGTCGACATCGCCATCGATCAGGGCGGCTGCTTCGAGACGTCGCACCCGACCACGCACGAAGACCCGGTCTACGAAGTCGATGGCGTGATCCACTACTGCGTCGCCAACATGCCGGGCGCGGTCGCGCGCACTTCGGCCTTTGCGCTGAACAACGCCACCCTGCCCTTCGCGCTGAAGCTCGCCAATATGGGCGCGGAAGCGGCGATGAAGGCCGATCCGCACCTCGCCAACGGCCTGAACGTGATGGGCGGAAAGATCCGCCACCGGGCCGTCGCCGACGCGCTCGGCCTGGAATATGTGCCGTTCGGCTAAGCTCATGCGCCGGAGCCGGCCGCGGCGGCCGGCTCCGGGAAATTACTAACTTTTCCAAAGTGCCAAGACTTCCCACATGACCGGCATGGACGACATCATAACCGAGGAGTCGCTCGCGGAGCTGATCCCCGCCTTCTACACGCGCGTACGAGAGGACGAGCTGATCGGGCCGCTGTTCAATGCCGCGATCGACGACTGGGAGGAGCATCTGGGCAAGCTGACCGCCTTCTGGTCGTCGGTGATGCTGACCAGCGGGCGCTACAAGGGCAGCCCGATGGTCGCGCATCTGCGCCATATCGACGCGATCAAGCCGGTCATGTTCGAGCGTTGGCTCGAGATATGGGCCGAGACCACCACCGATCTGATGCCGCCCGAAGCCGCTGCCGCGCTGCAGGCGAAAGCGGCACGGATCGGCGAAAGCCTGCAGCTCGGCCTCAGCTTCCACGCCCAGCGCGTCGCCTAATCGTCTCCCTGCGGCTTGGGCAGCAGCAGCGCGAGCAGGATCGCGCGGCATTCGGCATCGATCGTGCCGTCGACCAGCTCGGGCCGGAAACGGCGCTGGAACGCAACCGTCGCCGCCAGCGTGTCGGTGACGTCGTAGCCGAAGCGTTCGAGCGCGAGCAGGAAACCGGCGTCGGTCCAGCCCGGGTCCATCAGGTTCTTCGTCGGCCGCGGCAGCGCGAGGCGGAGCTTGGCCAGGCGGTACCAGGGGAACAGCTCGCCCGGATCCTGCTTGCGCGCCGGTGCGACGTCGGAATGGCCGACGATATTGCCGCGGGTGATCCCGTACCGCTCCTTGATGTCGTGGACGAGCGGGATCAGCGCATCGATCTGCTCGTCCGGGAACGGGCGATAGCCGAATTCGTGGCCCGGATTGACGATCTCGATCCCCACGCTCGCCGAGTTCACGTCGGTGATGCCGCGCCAGTGCGAGCGGCCCGCGTGCCAGGCGCGGTTCGCCTCATCAACCAGCCGCAGCACCTGCCCTTCCTCCGTTATGAGATAGTGCGCGGAGACTTTCGCCTCCGGATCGCGCAGCCGCTGGATCGCCGAGTCCGCGTCCTGCATGCCCGTATAATGGAGCACGATCATCGAAATCGGGCTGCTGCGCTCGTCGAAATTCGGCGAGGGCGTGTCGATGATCTGGCTCAAGCGCGGCCTTCCCCAACCCGGGCCGAACGGATGGTCACGATCGCGACCCCGGCCAGCGCGATGATCCCGCCCAAAATCATCAGCGGCGTCAAGGGCGTGTGAAAGAAGAGCGAGGCGAACACCACCGAAAGCACCGGCGAGGCGAGCGTCAGCGGCGTGACCGACGCGACCGGATGGCGCTGCAGCAGCCACGACATCGATCCGTGGCCGAGGATCGTCGAGCCGATCGCCGAGAAAGCGACCCAGCCGAGGCTGTGAAGCGGCAGCCGCGGGATGCCGTGCACGCCCTCCGGCTCGAACACCAGAGCGACCGGCAACAAGATTGCGACGCCGAGCAGCCCGACCCAGGCGTACATCGACAGCACCGGCACGCCGCGCAGGTTGCGCTGGATCAGCGACGATCCGGCCCAGATCAGGCTGGCCAGCGCGGTAAGCGCGATTCCGGGAATCTCTCGTGCGACTTCCGGATCGAATACCAGGATACCGACGCCCGCCAGCGACATCGCGACGCCGGCGATCCGGTATTTGTGGATGCGCTCCTTCAGGATCACGACCGCCAGCAGCATCGCGAACGGCACGCCAAGCTGCCCCGCGATCGCGAGCGCACCCACATTGGTCGCCACCGCCATCGACAGGTTTATGACCAGGAAATAGAGGCCGCCGGTCAGCACGCCGAAGCCGAGCAGCTCCCGCATCCGCCCCGGCACGATCCGCAGCCACGACGCGCACACCAGCAGCACGATCGCCTGGCGCAGCAGCGCCGCCGTCAAGGGCGGGATTTCGATCACCGCCATCTTCACCGCGATGATGTTCATGCCCCACAGCAAATTCATCAGCGCCGCGACCGCAATGTCGCGCGCGCCGAGCCGGGGCTGAAGCTGGGTCATCGCCGCGGCTGTAGCGCCAGCCGCGCCGGCATCAAGCGGCCTTTATGCGGAGCGCCGAAGTCTTGCGATACAGCCCGCGCAGCTCCGGCGAC
>NZ_DASTXI010000040.1:0-8570 GCF_035758555.1 Sphingomonas sp.
CGGCGACGGATTCGTGCCGATCGTCGCCGGACAACGCGGGCTCGCCGATCGGCCCGCGCCGTACGAGCAGGCGAGCGTCGCCGCGCGCGGTGTCGTTCCGGTCGGCGCGACGACCGAGCTGCAGGCCAACGTCCTTGCCTATACCGATCGCCGGGAGCGCGGCACCCCCTTCACGCGCAACGGCAGCGACGGCGCCGATGCCAGCCTGAGGCTGGTGGGCCGCGGCGAGTGGGGTTTTTCCGCCCTCGCCTATCTGCAGACCCGCGCCTTCCAGAGCCAGTTCGCATCCGTCAGCGACGACCGCAGCACGGCGAACCAGGTGCTCGACCAGTACAACACGCCGGCGACCGGGCTTGGCGCGCGCGTCGAGATTGCGCCGCCACTCGGGCCCGATCTCGACCTGCGCGCCGGCGGCGACTGGCGGCGGACCAGCGGGCGCACCGAGGAGCTGTTCACTTTCGTGAACGGGGCACCGACGCGCGGGCGGCTTGCGGGCGGCATCAGCAGCACCGTCGGCGCCTTTGCCGATCTGTCCTGGACCTTGGGCGACGTGACGCTGAGCGCCGGCGGCCGGATCGACCGCTGGTCGATCCGCAACGGTTTCCTCAATGAACGCACGCTCGCCACGGCCGCGCCGCTGACCGACAGCCGCTTCCCGGACCGAAGCGGATGGGAGCCGACCGGCCGTGCAGGTGTCGCCTGGCGCGCCAGCGATGCCCTGACGCTTCGCGCCGCCGCCTATGCCGGCTGGCTGCTGCCGACCCTCAACGAGCTCTACCGCCCGTTCCGCGTCGGCGCCGACGCGACGGCGGCGAACGCCGGCCTGTCGCCGGAACGGCTGCAGGGCGCGGAAGTGGGGGTCGAATTCCGACCCGCGCCGGCGGTCCGTCTCGGCGCGACGCTGTTCGACAATCGGCTGGACGACGCGATCGCCAACGTCACTGTCGCGCGCGGACCGGGCACTTTCCCCGGCGTCGGATTCGTGTCCGCTGCCGGTTCCTACCGCATGCGCCAGAATCTCGACGCGATCCGCTCGCGCGGCGTGGAGCTCGACGGCGCGGCTGCGTTCGGTGCGTGGCGGATCGATGCTTCCTATGCGCTGACGGATGCACGCGTGCGCGCCTCGGGGATCGCCGCCCCGCTGGACGGGCTACGGCCGGCGCAGACGCCGCGTCACAGCGCCTCGGGCACGCTGGCCTGGGCGGGTCGCGCACTGAAGGCGTCCGCGACGCTGCGCTACGTCGCCAGCCAGTTCGAGGACGACCAGAACAGCCGCCGGCTCGACGATGCGCTGACGCTGGACGCGCGCATTGCGGTTCCGCTGGGCGACAGGCTCGCGATCGAGGCACGAGCCGAAAACCTGACCGACACGCGCGTCGAGGCGGGCATCTCCGCCGACGGAGAAATCGAACGCGCGACCCCCCGCACGCTCTGGCTGGGTGTTCGCTTCGGCCTTTAGTTGGCCCGGCGCGCCAGCCGGCCGAAGCTGGCCTGCAGCAGCGCGCGGGCCCGGTCGATCAGCTCTTGCGGCGCGATCCGCCAGCACATCAGGCCGACGATCCCCGCGAGCACCAGCCCGCTCAGCCACCATAACGGGTCCCAATAGCTGAGCACGTCCGACAGGATCACGCCGGCAAGCAGCGGCGCCGCCATCGTGGCGATCAGCGGCACCGGATGGAGCCGCCTGCGCGCTGCCCACCACATCATCAGGAAATCGACCGAGCAGCGGATCGCGAACACCGCCGCGCAGCCCATCAGCCCGAACTCCTTCATGCCGAAATAGAGCAGCGCCAGATAGGGCGGGATCTGGATCAGCAGCACCTTGGTCACAAGGTCGGGCCGGCCGGTGCCCTGCATCCAGCTATAGGGCACGGTCGCGAACGCATTCGCCCAGTAACCGAGCACGATCAGCGTGCCGACATCGGCGGCCTGCGGTCCGATCTTGGTTCCGACCCACAGGTCGAGGAACGGGTGCAGCACATAGATCATGCCCAGGATCGGCAGGCTGATCGTGGCGAGCAGAACGCGCACCGCTTTCTCGCCCAGCTCGATCCGTTCCTCGGCGCTGGCGGTCGGCAGGCGCGGAAAGATGGCGGTGACAAGCGCCTGCGGGAATATCGTGATCCGCTGGGCAAGCTGGAACGGCAGCGTGTAGATGGTGACGGCGGTCGCGCCGAGCACCGCGCCGATCGCGAACCGGTCGAGGATGACGAGGATCGGCCCGAACAGGCCCGTGACCGTCACCCAGCCGCCATAGCCGAGCAGCTCGCGCGCCTGGCTGCGGACGAAGCGGTGCTTCTGCCCCGCCGTGATCGAGACATGGCAGCGCCACCAGAGCACGCTGATCGCGATCAACCGTGCGGCGATCGCCGCCCCCAGCAGCTGGCTGAGATTCGGGCCCCACAGAAGGGCGACGACAATCGGGAAGATCTGGAACAGGCTGGTCGACAGCACGGAGACGGTGTTGACCTCAAGGAAGCGCTCGCGCCCGGTCAGGGCGCCGCTCAATACCCCGGTCAGCGTCGCGATCGGCACCGCCAGCGCCAGCAGCGGCACGCTCTCAAGGATTTCCGGCCGCAGCGCCGGGTCGACCTTGAAGACCTGATCGAAGAAGAAATCGGCGGCCGCCCACAGCACCAGCCCGCCGATCACCCCCATTGCCACGTTGGTCGTGATCGCGGTCCAGAACACGTCGGCCCGGTCCTGCGGATCGGCATCCTTGAGCGCGGCCACGCTGTAGGTGGTGGCGCGGCCCAGTCCCAGGTCGAACAGCCCGAAATAGCCGAGCAGCAGCCACGCGATCGCGAGCACGCCATAGCGGTCGGAGCCGACCAGATTGAGGTAGATCGGGACCGTCACCAGCGCGAGCAGCACCGGCAGCACCGACCCGATCAGGTTGTAGGTGACGTTACGGCTGACGCTCATCGGCGGCCCCCACCGCCCTGCCGGATCAAGCGACCTTCTGCTCGAGCGGGCTTTCCGCTCCGGCGACGCCGCGGCCGACGCCGTAATAGGTCAGCCCGGCCTTCTCCGATTCGGCAGGATTGTAGACGTTGCGCAGATCGACCAGCACCGGGTGCCGCATCGATGCGGCCAGCCGCTTCAGATCGAGGGCGCGGAACGCGTCCCATTCGGTCACCAGCACCAGCGCGTCGGCTCCGGCAGCGACGTCATAGGGGTTCTGCCGATAGTCGAGCTCGCCGAGCATCGCCCGGGCCTGCTCCATGCCTTCCGGATCATAGGCCGCAATCTCCGCACCCGCTTCGCGCAGCACGCGGACGATATCGAGCGCGGGGGCGTCGCGCATGTCGTCAGTGTTGGGCTTGAAGGTCAACCCCAGCAGGCCGACGCGCTTGCCCTTTGCGGAGCCACCCAGCGCCTGCACGACCTTGTGTCCCATCGCTTCCTTGCGGAGGTCGTTCGCCTCGACCGTCGCATGGACGATCCGCAAGGGCGTGCCATATTCCTCGGCCGTCTTCAGCAGCGCCAGCGTGTCCTTGGGGAAGCAGGAGCCGCCATAGCCCGGCCCTGCGTGGAGGAACTTGGAGCCGATCCGGTTGTCGAGGCCGATGCCGCGCGACACGTCCTTCACGTCGGCGCCGACCTGCTCGGCCAGGTCCGCCAGCTCGTTGATGAAGCTGATCTTGGTCGCAAGGAACGCATTCGCCGCATATTTTATCAGCTCGGCAGTCCGCCGGCCGGTGAACAGGATCGGCGCGGCGTTCAGGTAGAGCGGGCGATAGACTTCACGCATCACATCCTGTGCGTACTCGCCCTCGGTGCCGACCACGATCCGGTCCGGCCGCTTGAAGTCGCCGATCGCCGCACCCTCGCGCAGGAATTCGGGGTTGGAGACCACGGCCCAGGCGAAGTTCGGACGGGTGTCCTTCAGGATCGCTTCGACCTTGTCGCCGGTGCCGACCGGCACGGTCGATTTGGTGACGACCACGCAGGGCTTGTCGGCCGCCTGCGCGATCTCCCTGGCGGCGGCGAACACATAGGACAGATCGGCATGGCCGTCGCCGCGCCGCGAGGGCGTGCCGACCGCGATGAACACCGCGTCGGCGCCGGCGACTCCGGCGTTGAGATCGGTCGTGAACGACAGCCGTCCGGCCTTGACGTTGCTCGCGACCAGCTGGTCGAGCCCCGGCTCGAAGATCGGCATGCGGCCGGCCTTCAACGCCTCGATCTTGGACGCATCCTTGTCGACGCAGACGACATCATGGCCGAAATCGGAGAAACAGGCCCCGGACACGAGCCCGACATAGCCCGATCCGATCATCGCAATCTTCATGTAACCACCCTTGCTGGCCCGCCTGTCGTTAGCGGCAGCGGATCGCCGTTACCATCATATTCACGGTTACTGCGACCGGCTGAGGAATTGCGCGGTGGATGCCGCGACCGTTTCGCCCGCCGGTTCGCACCGGCCGCCCAGATTGGCGGCGAGGAATTCCTCGGCGATCGCGTTGAACGCTATGTTGTTCTCCGGCCGGGCAAAACCATGGCCTTCGTCCGGGAACAGCACATAGGTGACGGGGATATCCCGCTTCGTCATCGCAGCGGCGATCTGGTCCGATTCGGCCCGTTTGACGCGCGGATCGTTGGCGCCCTGGCCGATCAGCAGCGGCCGCACGATCCGGTCCGCCTTGTGCAGCGGCGAGCGGTCGCGGAGCAGCGCCAGCCCTTCCGCCGTCCCGGGATTGCCCATGCGCCGGTGGAACTGCTCAACGACCGGCTTCCAGTAAGGCGGGATCGTCTGGAGCAAGGTTTCCAGATTCGACGGGCCGACGATGTCGACTCCGCAGGCGAACGTCTCCGGCGTGAAGGTCAGGCCCGCCAGCGTCGCATAGCCGCCATAGGAGCCGCCCATGATCGCGATCCGGTCGGCCTGCGCGACACCGCGATCGACCGCCCATCGGACGGCGTCGATCAGGTCGTCGTGCATCTTCGCGCCCCATTCCAGGTCGCCGGCCGAGATGAACGCCTTGCCGAACCCGGTCGAGCCGCGGAAATTGACCGACAGCACCGCATAGCCGCGATTGGCGAGCCATTGGTGATAGGGATTGTAGCCGTGGCGGTCGCGCGCCCAGGGCCCGCCATGCACCAGCAGCACCATCGGCAGCGGCGCATCGGGAATGCCGCTCCGCTTCACATCGGCCATATAGGGCAGCGACAGGTACGAGACGAGCGTCAGCCCGTCGCGTGCCGGGATCTCGACCGCGTGCATCGGCACCAACGGCGCGTGCTCCAGCTCCGGCCGCGACACGTAGAGCAGGTCGAGCTCGCCGCTATCCCGATCGAAGAGATAGACGGCCGGCGGTCCGGTCACCGGATCGACCGCGACCGTCCATTTGCGGTCGTCGCGGGTGCGCGAGCTGATCTCGACATCGCCTTTCAGCAGCGCCTTCAGCCGGTCAAGCGTCGCGCCGATGCCGGCATCCAGCGCGATCCACTCCTGGGTCAGATAGTTGACCGCATAGGCCTCGACTTCGCCCGTCGTCGGGTGCGCGAGGACATGGCCGATATCGGCGCGATCGTCTTCGGCAAGCACCGTGCGCGTGCCGGTGTTCGTGTCTTCCGCGATCAGGGCGGCGGTGTTCCGGCCGCGGCTGTCGATCCAGTAGAGCGTCGCGCCGTCGGTGGTGAAGCCGGCCGGCTGGGTGGTCATCGCGTCTTCGAGCGTGGTCGCCGCGAAGGGCTCGGCGGAGACCTCGTTCGCCTCCACGCGAAAGAAGTCCATGCCGCCTTCGGCGTTCGGGCGGACGGCGATGCGGAGCGTCAGCGAGTCGTCGGCGAGGAAGCCGGCGAAGCCGTCGCCGCGCATGATTTCGGTCAGCTCGCCGGTCGCAAGGTTGAGCTCGTGCACGTCGTGCCATTGCGGGTCGCGGTTGTTGAGGCCGATGAGCAGGCGGTCCTGCTTCGTTACCGAGGTGCCGACGATCACCACGCGCGTATTCTCGAACGGCGTCAGGCAGGCATCGGCGCCGCTCTCCACATCGACGCGGTAGAGCAGGAAATTCTCGTCGCCTTCCTTGTCCTGCACATAAAGCAGCGCGCGGCTGTCGGCCGCCCAGAGATACTGCGAGATCGGCCGCGCCTTCTCCGCCGTCATCGGCCGCGCGTCGGCGGAGTCGGAAGCGGGGGCGAGCCACAGGTTCATCACGCCGTCGCGCGGCGCCAGCCAGGACAGCCAGCGCCCGTCCGGACTGATCTTGCCCTGCGCCTTGACGGGATTGCCGAACAGCTTCGCCCGCTCGATCAGCGGCACTTCGGGAGCTTCAGTCATGGCAGCAAGGCTTTAGGCCGTTCGCCCGCACGCTCAACCCTGCGTGTAACCATCGTCGGCCGCGCGCCAGATCGAGCCATTTCTACGTCCGCGTTTAATACATCGGGATCATTCGAAGCCGCTAAGCGTCTCCTTGAAAGCCGTCAGTCGCGAGAGGTTGTTTGGACCAAAAGTTGCGCGGCGCGTTGCCCGGATAGTCCTTTGAGGGTTAGCTGAGTTGGCGCGGGGTGATAGCTTTGAACGATATCGTCAGCCCGCTTCTTATCGCCGGGTGATAGCTGCTCCTCAAAATGGCGGAGCCACTCGGTCTGCTTTGGATTAGGTTCTGCGCGAGCGAGAAAGAGCCGAAAGTAAGCTGCTGTTTTCGCGGGGTCTGGGTTGATCCCCGCCGCGCCATTGTAGACTGAGGCGAGCGCCATCAGGCCGCCGGACCAACCTTGAGCCGCAGATTTCTCAAGCCAAGTGAGACCGGTTCGTACATCTCCACTTCGCGCATAGAGGACACCAACATCTTGTTGGGCGAGGGCATATCCGGCATTCGCGGCGACCAGCTTATACTGGAGGGCCAGCTGGGTATCAGGCGAAACCAGTCCCGCGCCTTGTCCGTCATAATAGCAGCCCAATTTATAAGATGCCAACGGGTCACCCAAAGCTGCGGCTCTTCGAAAGGCATCGAGTGCCTTCGCGTGATCTTCCGCAACACCTGATCCAGTTTGGTAGGCCATGCCCAAGTGATAGATCGCTTCGGCGTTATTCGTCTTCGCAAGCCGTTCAAGTGACGGGATCAAAGCTGTATCTTGAGCATTCCCGCAGCCTGGCGATAACACAAAGGCAGCGGTTGCTATGATTTTTGCGATTGATCGCATGCTGCTCCCCCTCAACGTGGCTTCAGTCTAGCCTCTCCATCGCTCACCGCAACGTCCGGATACCTAGCTATCCGGTTCAATCGGGTAGGACCGCTACCCACCCAACCCAGACATTCGTCACGCCTCAAATCGCTACCATCTTGTAGTGGTGCCAGGCGAAGATCGCGGCCGCGCCGCGGTGGGGCCGCCATTTTTCGGCGAGTTCGCGGGTCTGTTTTTCGTCGGGGCGTTCGGGGAGGCCGAGCAGGGTGCCGACCTCGCGCATGACCGCCTGGTCGCCGGCGGGCCAGATGTCGGGGCGGCCTTCGGCGAACAGCAGGTAGATTTCCGCCGACCAGCGGCCGATGCCCTTGATCTGTGTCAGCGCGGCGATCGCTTCCTCGTCGTCCTCGGGCAGATGCTCCAGGTTCAACTCGCCCGACGCGACCAGCCCGGCGAGGCTGCGGGCATAGCCGCTTTTCTGCCGCGACAGGCCGGCCGCGCGCAATTGCTCGTCCGACGCGTCGAGCAGCTTTTGCGGGTCGGAGGTATTGCCGAGCGCGGCCTCCAGCTTGGTCCACATCGAATTCGCCGCCGCGACGCTGACCTGCTGGCCGACGATCGTGCGCAGCAGCGTTTCGTAGCCGCGGTCGCGGATGCGCGGCTCCGGATAGCCGGCGCGGGCGATCGCTTCGGCGAAGACCGGCTCGATCGCCGCCAGCGCGTCCAGCGACGCCTTCAATTGTTCGGCCGAAAGACCCATCCTTGACCCTTCACGCTCCCGCCCGTTAGGCGGCGATCCAAAGCCTCTGCTAGGCTGAACGGAAAGGGAACGCAAATGCCGAAGCTCGTCGTGGTCACACGGGACGGGAGCGAACGGGCGGTCGACGGCGATGTCGGCCTGTCGGTGATGGAAGTGATCCGCGAGAACGGCTTCGACGAGCTGCTGGCGCTGTGCGGCGGCTGCTGCAGCTGCGCGACCTGCCACGTCCATGTCGACGAGGAGTGGCTGCCGCGCCTGCCGAAGATGAGCGAGGACGAGAACGACCTGCTCGAATCGAGCGACCACCGGGACGGGAGCTCGCGGCTGGGGTGCCAGATCCCGTTCACGCAGGATCTGGACGGGCTGCGGGTCACGATCGCTCAGGAGGATTGAAGCCAAATTCGCTCGTCCCGAGCGGAGCGCAGCGTAGTCGAGGGGCGTCGACCCCAGCGCCCCTCGACTACGCTCGGGACGAGCGATCTTCGCACTACCTCACACCGCCGGTGCGTCGCGGGTCAGAGGCGTCGCCTTCATCGTCAGCTTCGACGTGAATTTGCCCGGCGTGAGCAGGCAACCCGCCAGCAGCAACGGCGCGGCGATCAGTGCCGCCAGCCTGAACCAAGCCCCCATGTCGGCCCCCTCAGCTTCGGGTGGCGACCGCATAAAGGGCGATCGC
>NZ_DASTXI010000215.1:0-13163 GCF_035758555.1 Sphingomonas sp.
GCGCGGCGTCCGCGGCTCCGCCATCAAAGCGCGAGCGCACCGGGCTTGCGCCCCCTCGTCGTTCGAAAGGTCGATAAACGGGAGGAGGAGGAGCTGGCGCGCCCGGCTGGATTCGAACCAGCGACCCCAAGCTTAGAAGGCTCGTGCTCTATCCATCTGAGCTACGGGCGCGTGGGGGCGACATAGCGAGGATTGTGCGGCGGCGAAACGGCGATACTGTGCGCGGCCATGAGCGAAGGGGAGCAGGGTGCGGTCCGCGCCGTCGATGCGCGAACGCTGGCGGGCACGCATTTCCGCTATTTCGACTTCATGATGGCGGCCTTCGTCGCGATCATCCTGCTGTCGAACGTGCTGGGGGCGGGCAAGGTCGCGGAGGTCTGGCTGCCGGGCCTCGACATCTATTGGCCGTTCGGGGCGGGCATCCTGTTCTTCCCGGTCTCGTACGTGCTCGGCGACGTCTTGACCGAAGTCTATGGCTATGCGCGGGCCCGCCGGGTGATCTGGGCCGGGTTCGCGGCGCTGCTGTTCATGGCGTTCATGTCGTGGGTGGTGGTGGCGCTGCCGCCGGCGCCCGAGTGGACGAACCAGGCGGCATACGAGACGATCTTCGGCCAGGTGCCGCGGATCGTCTTCTCGTCGATCGTGGCCTTCTGGGCGGGCGAGTTCGTCAACTCCTTCGTGCTTGCCAAGATGAAGATCCGGACCGGCGGGCGCCATCTGTGGATGCGCACGATCGGCTCGACGATCGCAGGGGAGGGCGTCGACAGCCTGATCTTCTACCCGCTCGCCTTCTGGGGCGCGGAAGGCTGGACGCCCGGCCTGGTGCTGACGGTGCTCGTCACGCAATGGGTGCTGAAGGTCAGTTGGGAAGTGCTGCTGACGCCCGTCACCTATGCGGTGGTGGGCTTCCTGAAGCGCCGTGAGGGCGTCGACGTGTTCGACGAGCACACCAATTTCACGCCTTTCACGGCCCGCGTATGAGCCCGCTGCAGGAAACCAAGCTCTTCGCAGTCAATCATCTGCATCTGGCGAAGGATGCGCTGCACGTTTACGTGGCGCTCGCGCTGTTCCTCGGCAGCGCGGCGCTGTTCCGCTGGCCGCTGAAGAGCTGGCGGCCATGGCTTGTCGTGCTTGTCGCGGCGCTGATCGGCGAAGCCTGGGATCTGCGCGACAGCCTGACCTATCACACGGCCCTGCACCTCCGCGGCAATCTGAAGGATGTGCTGAACACGATCTTCTGGCCGACCGTGCTGGTGCTGCTGGCGCGCGGGACGCGGGTGCTGAAACGGGGTTAGGCCCCGACCGTCTCCAGCAGCCCTTCGAACAGGCGCCGGCCGTCGGTGCCGCCGTGCGCGGCCTCGACCTTGCGTTCGGGGTGCGGCATCATGCCGAGCACATTGCCTTGGGCGTTCAGGATGCCGGCGATGTTGCGGGCGGAGCCGTTGCAGGCCTCGGCATAGCGGAAGGCGACGCGGCCTTCGCCTTCGAGGCGGTTCAGCGTTTCATCGTCGGCGAAGTAGTTGCCGTCGTGGTGAGCGACCGGGATCGTGATCGTCTCGCCGGCATCATAGCGGCTGGTGAAGGCGGACTGGGCGTTCTCGACCGTCAGCGCGACGTCGCGGCAGATGAAGTTCAGCCCGGCGTTGCGCATCAGCGCGCCCGGCAGCAGGCCCGCTTCGGTCAGCACCTGGAAGCCGTTGCAGACGCCCAGCACCGGCACGCCGCGATCCGCCGCCTTCGCCACCGCGTCCATGACCGGGCTGCGCGCCGAGATCGCGCCGGTGCGCAGATAGTCGCCATAGGAAAAGCCGCCGGGCAGCGCGATCAGGCCGGTGCCGTCAGGCAGCTCGGTCTCGCGGTGCCAGACCATCGCCGGTGCGCGGCCGGTGACCTGCTCGATCGCGACGGCAAGGTCGCGGTCGCAGTTGGAGCCGGGGAAGACGATGACGGCGCTCTTCATAGCCGCTCGATCCGGAAATTCTCGATCACGGTGTTGGCGAGCAGCTTCGAGCACATCGCCTCGATATCGGCATCGGAAGTGCCGTCCGCCAGGTCGAGCTCGATCAGCTTGCCGGCGCGCACGTCGTTGACCCCGCCGAAGCCGAGGCCCTCCAGCGCATGGCGAATGGCCTCGCCCTGCGGATCGAGGACGCCGTTCTTGAGTGTGACGAACACGCGGGCTTTCATGCAATCCTCGCTGGCCGGGAGTCGCCGGCTCTATGGTGCGAGGACGCGCCTGCCGCAACCCTTCAGAAGTAGTGCGCGAGCGCGAAGCGGATGCGGTGCCGGTCGGAATTGTAGAGCGTGTAGTTCGATCCGTTGTGCGTGAAGGTGTAGGTGATCGACGGCGAAAAGCCGAGCACGCGGATCGAACGCAGACCAAGATAGGCGCGGACGCTGGCGCGGAAATCGTGGCGGGCGTCGTCCGAAAAGAACAGGATCGGCGCGTCATAGGCGGCGTAGGACAAGCCGCCCGACAGACCGGCGTTGATGCCGTGCGACAGCTCGCCGCCGATGCCGAGATTGAACCCGCCTTCGGTGTTCGACAGCCCGTCCGACTGGAGCGATTCGCGGCGGGCGAACAGGCTGGCCGACGCGATCATCGTACGCGTGACGACGCGTTCGTAGGTTGCGTAGCTGCTATACTGCCAGCCGGTATAGCTGTCGCCGAAGCTTGAATCGGTGTAGCGGATATCGGCCTGCACGCCCACGCGCTGCCCCTTGTCGAGCAGCGCCTGGAAGGCGGCCTTTGCGCCCAGCTGCTGCTGCGCGGTCTTGCCGCCGTACCAGTGCTGCAGCCCGACCGCCTGGACCGAGACGCTGCGCGACGCGCTCAGCTTGAACTCGGGCCCGACCGCGAGCTGGACGACATCGTCGTTGAAATCGGTGTTGCCGTAATGCGTGAACTGGCCGTCGGCATCCGCCAGCAGCGCCACCGTGTCGCTTTGCCTGATCCGCGCGCCGCCCGAGAAGCTCGCGACCAGGCCGAGGCCGGACTTCGCTTTCGCGTCGGCGTTCAGCATGAAGGGCTGACGGTTATTCGGGCTGACCAGCAGATCGACCTGTTCGGCCGAGGTCGCGTTGTTGATGTTGGTGTCGGGCGCGACGCCGAAATCGAAGCTGAAGCGCCAGGCGCGCTGGTCGCGGATGATGCCGCGCACGGAGCGGATCGTCGCCGCGATCTCGGGCGGCAGGCTCTTGTCCTGCGAAGCGAGGCGGAAATGATGGTCGGCCGCTTCGCGCTCGCCCTTCAGCATCAGCACGCGGGCAAGCTCCAGCCGCACCCGCGTCTGCTTCGGGTCGATGTTCAGTATCTCTCGGAACGCCTTTTCGGCATCGTCGTAGCGCTTGCTTTCGACCGCGACATAGCCGGTCAGGAACAGCGACTGGATGCGATAGCGGGGCACCGTGCCCAGCGCGTCGATCAGCGGCTGCGCCTCGGCGAAGCGGCGCTCGTGCACCAGCTTCTCCGCGGCGGAGAGAAGCTGGTTGCCGGTCAGCTTCAGCTCGCAGGTTCCGCCATCGCACGTCGGCCTGGGCGCAGCCGCCGGGGCCGGAGCGACGGCCGCTCCGGCAGCAAGCAGGACCAGACCCAACACGTGGGACTATTTGGTCTTCGCGCCGGTGAAGGCGCCGTTCAGGTCGACGCGCTGATCCGGCACGCCGCCGACAATGCGGAAGCTGCCGCCGACATTGACCGCATCGGGGCCATAAAAGGCGCCGTCGATCGAGCTCGCGCCCGCCGTGCTTGACCCCGGCGACACCGAGGCGAAGTCGATCGGCACCGCGCCGGCCGAGCCGCAGGCGGCAACAAAGCAGGCGCTGGTGAAGGAGCCGGTGAACCCGCCCGCGCCGACCAGGCTGACGGTGCCGCCGCCGGCGGCGGTGAAGCTCGATCCGTTGGGGATCGTCACCGCCGCGGTTGCCGAGTTGTCGACGGTGCCGTTGAGGCTCAGCGCGAAGCTCTGCTTGCCGAAATCGACGTCGATCTTGCTCGATCCATAGACCCATTGATAGGTCGACGGGAGCGAGTTGGCCGTATCGTAGCTGGGGTTGTTGATCATCGCGCCGATGAAGCCGCCGGTGTAGCTGGCAGAGCCTTTGGTCGGCACCTGAAGCACCGACGTCTGCTCGCCGAACACCATTGCGCCGCGCTCGAAAGTCTGGGTGGCGGTGGGATCGGCCGGCACGCTGTTGCGCACATAGCCGGCCAGCGTGACGTAGGTCGTCGCCGCGCCGGGCCGCTGGTAGAAGAAGGTCGTGACGTCGGTGACGGCGCTGCCGATCATTTCCAGATAGTTGAAGCCGTTCAGGTTCGGCACGCCTTCCTGCGGCGCACGCGCCGGATCGAAGTCGATGCGGTGCCCCGGATCCTGGGTGCGCACGTCGACGCTGATCCCGGCCTTGGTGTCGGAAAGCTGGATCGTGAAGATGCCGTCGCGCGGGTCATAGGCGATGGTGCCGAGCGGGGTCGTCGCGGTGCTCGCATCGCCCTGGTAGAGCGTGCCGCCGCCGCTGGAACGAGAGAAGGAGCTTGCCGCGCCGATCGCATTGTAGGTCTTGGCGGTATTGCTGTTCAGGAAGCTGGTGGCGGTGTCGGTCGAGCCGCTGCCGCCATTGCCCATGGTCACGCCCGCGCCGGTGCCGGGATTGACCGTGCCGGTGGTCCCGCCCGAGCCGGTGTCGCCGCCACCGATGCCGCCCGGCGCGGCAACGCCGCCAGCGGTGTGGATCCCCGTTCCGCCGCCTCCGCACGCGGCCAGGGCAAGGAGCGGCACGAAACCCAGGAACTTGCGCATCACAAAGGCACCTTCAACATTGGTCGCGCAACGATCTAAAGAACAGGGGTTAAGGCCGCCTAAAGCCGGTGCCGGGTGGCGCGGCGTGCGACAGGGCTTTGCCGGACAGCCCGTCATACACATGATGGCTGGCCAAGCTGTATTAGTCATGCAATACGCGCTCGAACTGCATAGAGGGGGCAGAGGCGATGCGCAGGACGGTCTCGATCGCAACGGCGTCGGTTGCAGCGCTGGTCGTTGCGGCAATGTGCTGGAGTTCGGTCAGGGCCCTCGCGCGCGAGGCGGCGGCGGGGAGCGAGTCGCTGCTGCCGGCCGGCGACGGGATCGATCGCGCGGCGCTCGATCCCGGAACCGATCCATGCACCGATTTCTATCGGCACGCGTGCGGAGGCTTTATCGCGCGCCACCCTGCCAGCGCGGCCAATCCGGTCATCAGCCTGGCGCAAACCCAATTCGATGCGGACCTGCAGCGCAGCCTGGAACGGCTGCTGGCCGATCCTGCGGCAAACGACCCCGAGCTCAGGCGCCTGCAGACCTTCTATACGTCCTGCCGATCGGGCACGCTGCACGACCGCCAGCTGGTCCGGAGTTGGCTTGCGCGGATCGAGATGGCGAAGGACCGCGACGGGATCCAGCGCGCCGTCCGCGCCCTTGCGAGCATCGGGGTCGACGCCTTTGTCGACTATGGCGGACGCCCGGATCGGACCGATCCGACTCGGTACCGCGGCGAAATCCACAGCGGCGCGCTCTGGGCCGACGAAGCAGCGGTCCGGAAAGCCTTCGAGCTCGCAGGCCAGGACAAAGATAGCGCCGCCAGGGACGCCGCGGCCGTGGTGTCGATCACCTCCGCGCTGCGCAAACACCGGGTCGAGCGCTGGGACGCCGCCAAGGCGGAAAACCCACGCTCGCTCCGGCAACTCCAGAGTCTTGCGCCAGCTTTCGACTGGAAAGCCTATCTTGCGCAGGCAGGCGCAGGTTCGGGCCGGGTCATCAACGTCACGTCCCCCGAATTCCTGCGCGATCTCGACCGCGAGCTGCGCAGCCGCACGCCGGCCGAGCTGCGCGCCTATTTGCGCTGGACGTTCCTGTTTTCGCTGCGGGGCGAGCTTCCCGCGCCGTATAATCAGGCGTTCGGCGACCTCTCGCCCAGTCTGCGGACCGAGCTGCACGACATCGACGCGCATTGCCGCGACGCGACCGTCAGGGCGATGGGAGTCGAGTTCTCGCGCCAATATGCCAAGCGAATTCTCGGGATGCCGGCGCGCGATGCGGCACGGCGCCTGTCGCAGACGATCAAGGAGGAGATCGTCGGCTCGATCGAGGCCAATGACTGGCTGACGCCGGAGGCCCGCAAGGCCACCGCCGACAAGCTCCGCCGCACCGACCTGAAGATCGGTTTTCCCGACATCTGGCCCGCGGTCGGCCATTACCCGCTTCGTCGCGATCGCTTTCTTGAAAATGTGATCGCGGCGCGGCGGTTCGAGCAGAAGCGGGAATGGACCCGCGCCGCACAGCCGCGGTCCCGCAGCGATTGGGAAATGAAAGTGGACCCCTGGGTCGGCGAAGGGATGGCGGCCGCGCGGCTGGTGGTGCCCAACGGGTTTCCGGACGCCTTCACCAATTCGCTAATCATGACGGCCGCCTTCCTGTCGGCGCCGCGCTTCGTCGGAAACGCGCCGCCGGAGCTCAATTATGCGACCTATGGATCGGTGTTCGCGCATGAGTTCGTGCACGTCGCGCAGCTGCACATGTTCGGCCCTACCGGGCTGGACGAGGAGCTATGGACGCCGGCCGACGAAAAGGCCGCCGACGCGCGCGGCCAATGCGTCGTGCAGCAGGCCGACGACTATCAGCCGCTTCCCGGCCTCTCGCTGCCGGGCAAGGACCAGTTCGACGAGAATGTCGCCGATTACGGCGGTGTCCGTCTGGCCTATCGGGCGCTGAAGAGAACGCTCGGCGACGCCATCGACAAGCGCGATGCAACCGGCACCAGCCCGGCGCAGCGCTTCTTCTACCGCTATGCCCAGTATCGCTGCACGTCGCAGACGGACGCCAGCCTCCGCCAGTCGGTCGAGCACGACGGCCACGCCCCGCCCGCCTTCCGCGTCAACGCGCCGCTGTCGAACATGCCGGAGTTCCGGCGCGCCTTCTCGTGTCCGGCAGGAGCGGCCATGGTCCGCCCGGCCGCGAAGCAATGCCGCGTGTGGTAGGCTGTGGCGGGAGTTCGTGATAGCCGGTCTGCATTGACGGGGAGGACAGATGCGATGCGTACCGGTAAATCGATGTTCTGGATGTTAGGGGGCGCCTTGGCTCTCGCGACGCCGTTCGCACCGGCCGTGGCACAAAAGGACGGTTGGGTGTCGTTGCCGCCGGTCCGCTATCACGTGCTGAAATCGGCGCCTGCGGGCGCGGTCTCGCCGGCGCGCAAGGACATCATCACGGTCAATTACGAGTTGAAGCTCGATGACGGCACGCTCGTCGAGTCGACATTCGGCAAGAACGAACCCGCGAGCTTTCCGCTGAACCGGCTGATCGGTGCATGGCAGGCCGTGCTGCCGCTGATGCATGTCGGCGATGAATGGGAGATCGTCGCCCCGCCCGAGTTCGCCTACGGCGCCAAAGGAACCGAAGGCATCCCGCCGGGCGCGACCCTCCATTTCCGCATCCAGCTGCTCGCCGTCGCCCCGCCGCCGCCGGAGCCGCAATAGCCGACGTCTTGCTAGACCGCAGCCGTGGTGGCGGATGTTACCGCCCCCGGCGCTTCCTGTGGCTCTCCAGGTCCAGCACGGCGTTCTCGCCGTCTTCCGGCAGCAGGCCAAGGCGGCGGGCGACTTCCTGATAGGCTTCGACTTCGCCGCCCAGGTCCCGGCGGAAGCGATCCTTGTCGAGCTTTTCGTTGGTTTCCATGTCCCACAGCCGGCAGCCGTCGGGGCTGATCTCGTCCGCCAGGATCACGCGGCCGTAATCATTGTCCCAGATGCGGCCGAACTCCAGCTTGAAGTCGATCAGGCGGATGCCGATGCCGGCGAACAGGCCGCACATGAAGTCGTTCACGCGGATCGCCATGTCCGTGATGTCGTGCATCTCGTCCTGGCTCGCCCAGCCGAAGCAGGCGATATGCTCTTCGGAGATGATCGGATCGCCGAGCGCGTCGTCCTTGTAATAATATTCGACGATCGTGCGCGGGAGCTGAGTGCCTTCCTCGATGCCGAGCCGCTTGGAGAGGGTGCCGGCGGCGACGTTCCTCACCACCACCTCGATCGGGATGATCTCCACCTGGCGGATCAGCTGCTCGCGCATGTTCAGCCGGCGGATGAAATGGGTCGGCACGCCGATCGAGCCGAGCAGCGTGAAGATGTGCTCCGAGATCCGGTTGTTCAGCACGCCCTTGCCGCTGATCGTGCCCTTTTTCTGCGCGTTGAAGGCGGTCGCATCGTCTTTGAAATACTGGATCAGCGTGCCCGGTTCGGGGCCTTCGTACAGGATCTTCGCCTTGCCTTCGTAGATCTGGCGGCGGCGGGCCATAAGCTGGGCTCCCTTGGCGTCCGTTGACGCGAAAAGTAATGCGCCTCGGAAGCGCGGGGCGCAGCCGAGGCGAGTGCGGGGACCCTTAGCCCATGCGGGCAGGGGGTGCAATCAGATGGGACGCTCGCCGATCACATTGCCTGCGCGCGCATAGCGGCAGACGAGGAATTCCTCGCGCCCATTGTCGGCGATCGCGCAGCCGACGCGTTCGGTCGTCCGCCAGACCATCTGCGTGTAATGGCCGACCGCAGCGAGATTGCGGCTTTTCGATACGTTCGGGAAAATGCCGGGGCGGAAATCGGCCTTCTCGGCCAGCCATAGCCCGACCATCTCCTCCGGCGCATAGCGGCCGCTGGTGCCTGCCCACAGATTCTCGCCGCTGTCCGTGTTCGAGGCATGGGCCAGCTGTCCGCTGCGCGCCAGCTGCGCCGCCCAGGCCTTCGCGTCCTGCGCGAGGCCGGCATCCCAGCCGAGTACAGGCACGCCGAGGCCGGCGCGCTCGCGATTGTGCGCGGCAAGAAGACGCGCATCGAGCGCGCTCGTGCGGTCGATGCCGCCCGTCAGGCACGGCATCGCGGCGGCGAGCGCCAGCGTGCACAGGAGTCTGGATTTCCGCATGACGGCGCATGTGCCGTCACAGGGTTTAGCGGCGGGTAAGAGTCAGATTGCGGGTTTCCCGGTCGTATCGCGAGCGCCGGCGTTCGCCGTCGGCGGTCCCGAGCGCGCGATGGTCAGGGCCCGGCCCGCTATCTTGGACCGGGCCCCTGCATCCGAACAGGTAGATCGGCGTCAGCATCACGCGGCTACAGCGTTGTGAAGCGGTTCGATTGGCCGGTGTTCGTGCGGCCCGTGCGCTCCGACCAGGGGGCGCCGTAGAGGCGCTCGTGCAGCCGGTCGAACGCATAGGCGATCGAGCTGGCGATGGCGCGGAGGTTGTTCGCGAAATCGTGCCGAAGCGCCTGGTGGAGGCGGTCATCATATTCGTCGCGCATGGTGTGCTCCTTTGTCCCTTGGGGTGGCGTTCAGGACAGGAGTGGAGATGCTCGTTCCGGCGCCGGAACGCCAACAAAGCGATGGACCGAATGCATAAGTCAGGCTTATAGAAATTGCATGCGCCGCCTGCCGCCCCTTTCCGCCGTCCGCGTGTTCGAGGCCGCCGCGCGGCACCAGAATTTCACGACCGCCGGCACAGAGCTGGGGATGACCCAGGCGGCCGTCAGCTATCAGATCAAGCTGCTCGAAGAGCGGCTGGGCGTCAGCCTGTTCCGGCGCGAGCGCGGACGTGTATCCTTGAGCGAGACCGGGCAGCGGATCGGGCCGCTGGTCGCCAAGGCGTTCGACGATCTCGACACCGCATTCGGCCTCGCACGGTCAAGCGGGGAGGGGGTGCTGACGGTCAGCTGCTCGACCACGTTCGGCCCGAACTGGCTGGCGTCGCGGATCGGCGCGTTCCAGCTGAAAGTGCCGGAGATTGCCGTTCGGCTGCACACGTCGAACGCGCTGGTCGACTTTGCCCGCGACGATGTCGATGTCGCGATCCGCGGCGGCAAAGGCGCATGGCCGGGGCTGTGCTCGCATTTCCTGATGCGGATGCCGCTGATGGCGCTCGCAAGCCCCGAGTTCCTGGAAAGCGTGCCGCCGGTGCGCAGCCCGGACGACGTGATGCGGCTGCCGCGGATCAGCCCTGACGACGGCTGGTGGCAGATCTGGCGGGAGCAGGTGGGCGGCGCGGGCGCGGACGGCGCGCCTTCGGGAATCCGGATGGATACGCAGATCGCCGAGGGGCAGGCTGCGATCGCCGGCGCGGGCATCGCCGTGCTGAATCCGGTGCTGTGGCGACTAGAGCTGGCGACCAAACGGCTGGTGCCGGTCATCGACGCGGTGGCGTATGACCCCAGCGATTTCTGGCTCGTTTATCCCGAGCATCACCGCCATTCGCGCAAGATCCGCCTGTTCCGCGACTGGATGCTGGAGACGATCGCGCAGGAGGCGGCGCGGGGCGTCCCGGCCTATTATCGGCAGGCAGAGGTTGGCGTTCCCGCCGAAGCTTGATTAGACGGAGCCGATGCGCGCCAGCGATGCTCCCCATCCAGAGATCACGCGCCGGCGGCTGCTGGTGACGGGCGGGCTGGGCGTGGGGCTGGTGGTCGCCTGGGCGGCGTGGCCGCGACGCTACGAACCGAACCTGGTCGAAGGGCGCGGCGAGCATGTGCTGGCCGCCTATCTGAAGATCGCCGAGGACGGCCGCGTAATCGTCGCGGTGCCGCAGGCGGAGACCGGGCAGGGCGTGTTCACGACGCTGCCGCAGATCGTCGCGGACGAGCTCGGCGCCGACTGGCGGACGGTCGGAGTCGAGCCTGCGCCCATCAATCCCCTTTATGCCAATCGGCTGTTCGCGGAGGAATTGGCGGCGGACATCGCGCCGACCTTCGAACGCTTTGCGGGCACCTTCGCGACCCGCAGCGCGACCATGGTGACGGCGGGATCGACCTCCGTGCGGATGTTCGAGGCGCCGCTGCGCCAGGCGGCGGCGGCGGCGCGGGCGCGGCTGTGCATGGTCGCGGCGCGGCGCTGGGACGTCGAATGGGAAGCGTGCGACACGGCGAACGGCTTCGTTGTGCATGAAAGCAAGCGGCTGCGCTTCGGCGAGCTGGCCGCGGACGCGGCGGAGCTGGACGCGCCGGACGACCCGCCGCTCAGGATGACCCCTGGCGAGCGGCTTGCGGGCAAGTCGCTGCCGCGGCTCGATGCACCCGCCAAGCTGGACGGATCGGCCAATTTCAGCGCCGATGTGCGGCTGCCGAACATGGTGTTCGCGGCGATCCGGCAGGGGCCGATCGGCGCGGTCCGCTATCTGGGCGGCGACAAGGCGGCGGCGGAGCGCGTGCAGGGTGTGCTGCAGATAGTCGAGCGGCCAGACTGGGTGGCCGCGATCGGCCAGACCAGCTGGGCCGCCGAACGCGCGCTGGAGCTGATGCGCCCGCGCTTCCGGACCGAAGGCGAGCTGGTCGGCGACGACACGATCGCGCGCGAGCTCGACGCGGCGCTGGAGGGCGATGGCGACCGCATCGTCGCGCGGGGCGATCTGGAGCAGGCGTTCAAGGGCGCGACCGTGCAGACCGCCCGCTATGCCGTCATGCCCGCCGCCCATGCTTCGCTGGAGCCGGTGACCGCAACCGCATCATGGGAAGACGGCACGCTGTCGCTGTGGCTGCCCACATTGGCGCCCGAAGCGGCGCGGGAGCGGGTGGCGGGGGCGCTGCGGATCGGCGCCGGCAACGTCATCCTCCATCCGATGCTGGTCGGCGGCAGCTTCGGCCGCGGCATCGACAGCGAGCCGGCGGTGCAGGCCGGCTTCCTGAGCCGGCTGCTGAAGCGGCCGGTGCAGCTCGCATGGAGCCGGTTCGAGGATATCCTGCGCGACCGTTTCCGCCCGGCCGCGCTCGGCCAGCTGTCGGGCAAGCTGAACGGCGGCCGGATCGAGGCGCTGCTGACCAAGGTTGCCGTGCCCAGTTATGGGGAGGGCGTCGCCAACCGGCTGCTGCCCGCGGCCGCGGTCGCCCGTGCGGTCGCGAACGCTGGCGCAGACGGGTTCGCGGTCGCTGGCGCAGAGACGCCGTACGGGATCGCGCATCTGGCGGTCGATCACCACCCGGCCGACATTGGCCTTCCTTCGGGCTACTGGCGGTCGGCGGCGCACAGCTATACCTGCTTCTTCACCGAAAGCTTCGTTGACGAGCTGGCGCGGATCGCCGGGGCGGAGCCGTTCTCTTTCCGGATGGCGATGCTGGGCGGGCAGCCGCGGCTCGCGCGCTGCCTGTCGACGGCGGCGGCGCTGGGCGGATGGCAGGGCGGGGCGGCCGGCACCGGCCAGGGAATCGCGGTCCATTCGGCGCATGGCAGCCACATCGCGGTGCTGATCGAGGCGCACGCCGAGGGCGCCCGCATCCGTTGCGACCGGATCGTCGCGGTCGCCGACGTCGGGCGGACGATCCATCCCGATATCGTCCGCCAACAGATCGAGGGCGGGCTGATCTTCGGCCTGGCCGGTGCGGTCGGCTGTGCGCCGGGCTTCGACGCCGGGCTGACGCGGGCGCACCGGCTGGGCCAACTGAACCTGCCGGTGCTCGCCGATACGCCCGACATCACCGTCGAACTGCTGCCGGGCAACGACGATCCCGGCGGGGCGAGCGAGCTGGCGGTGCCGCCCGTCGCGCCTGCGCTCGCCAACGCGCTGTTCGCGGCAACCGGGCGGCGCTTCCGCCAGCTGCCGATCGCGCTCGCATGACCGGAGAGAGCGGCCGGATCGGCGTGCTGCTGATCAATCTCGGTACGCCGGAAGCGCCGACCGCGCCGGCGGTGCGTCGCTATCTGGCGGAGTTCCTGTCGGACCGGCGCGTGGTCGAGATTCCGCCGATCGCCTGGCAGCCGATCCTGCGCGGCATCGTGCTCAACACCCGGCCGAAGAAGTCGGCGCACGCCTATCGGCTGGTCTGGACCGAGCACGGATCGCCGCTCGCCCACTACACCCGCGCCAAAGCTGAGGAGCTCGCGGGGGCGTTCGGCGAAGACGTGACCGTCGACTGGGCGATGCGCTACGGCTGTCCCTCGATCGCCGACCGGCTGGCGGCGCTGAAAGCGGCCGGGTGCGATCGCATCCTGCTGGCCCCGATGTACCCGCAATATTGCGCTGCGACGACGGCGACGGCCAACGATGCGGCGTTCGCTGTGCTGTCGGGCTGGCGCCGGCAGCCGGCGGTCCGAACGCTGCCCCCCTATTACGACGATCCCGCCTATATCGCCGCGCTGAAGGCTTCTATCGAGCGGTCGCTCGGCGGA